>NZ_LSZO01000019.1 GCF_001580025.1 Ventosimonas gracilis
AGGCAAAGCCCGGCATGAGTGTTCTTGCAGCGGCGGCCTTCCCCGCGAAGGCTTTAAATAGTTCGGCAGGGTTGGGGTGGGTTTCGACCAACGCCTGCACGACCAGGTTAAGCACCGCTAGCTGCCCTTTTTCCAGTGCGCGTAGCTCCTTTGGCTTAAAGGTGCTGGTGCTGCTTTCGGGACTTTCGGTGCTCTTATCATTTTCCATTTTTCGTTTCCTTGTTTTGCTGGTTTGTGGAAATTCCAGCCTAACACGGGGAAACGATTTTTATTTGCGCTCGGTCAAGGCTTTAATCCAAAGGCAATTTTGCCTGCAATGGCCCTCGGTGTTCGTGAACGCGGGTAATGATGTGGCGAAGCTTCAGGCCGTTATCGGTCAAGCTATGGATGCGCTGCAAG
>NZ_LSZO01000020.1 GCF_001580025.1 Ventosimonas gracilis
CAATCATCGACATGAAAACATCTATCTGGCCTTGCTAAAATTACTGCGTGAACAGCCGCTTTGATCGCGTTTGCTTCCTAAGACCCTTGCTTAATATCAATACTTAATAACAACGCGTTTTACTGTGATTAGCTTGGCAACCATGCCTGCGAGCCTAACCCCACCAAAAAAGCCCCACTTTGCAGCAGGGCTTTATAAAAAAGCAGGGAATGGGTCAGGCATGTGGCATCAGTTTGATAATAATGCCCGCAGCAATGCCTATGGAAGTAACAATCAAACCTACGCCAATAGCCAGCATTTTGCCGAGCTTGACAAGCAAGCGATTTTCCAGCCCATCCATTTTGCTATTCATGCCCTCCATTTTGGCATTCATGGTCTGCTCAAGGTTGGTTATTCGACCCTCTAACCTAACCACATCCTCTTTTGTTGCCATCTTTTCAGCATTGTTTTTGGCATCAACAGCCAACTCTTTTATCTTGGCTTCTATTGCGGCCAGTGCTTTGTCTCTCTCGTCAAAACTCTCACGCAAAGCCTCTGCCACGACTTCTGCCTGCTCCTCCGAAACCTTCGCAGCCTTGAGCTTTTTGGCGAATTGCAAAGAATCAAACGAATTAAAAGCGGCTGAACTCATCTCTTTCCCTCGTTTAGCCAGTGCATTTTTCAATGTACCTATGTTAGCACCTCAAAAGACGTTCCCCACCCACAAAAAGCCCCGCTTTGCAGCAGGGCTTTAAGGGCAACAGCATAAAAAAGCAGGGAATTATTTCATCAGCACAGTACGCAGTACGAAGCTCAAGATAGTACCTGCAACGCCAAGCACTCCAAGCATGGCCAAGGTCAGCCGGATAATCAATTTGTTACCTAGGGCTTCCATGTCTTTACGCAGACCTGTTTCAAGATTTGTCAGCTTGCCATTGAGCCGCTCCTCAACCGCATTTGTCAGCTTGCCATTAAGCCGCTCCTCAACCGCCTCCATGTCTTTGCGCAGACCTGTTTCAAGATTTGCCAGCTTGCCATTGAGTCGCTCTTCAACAGCGCCCATATCTTTGCGCAGAAGCTCGATTTTATGCTCTGTCTTGCTATCTTGTTCTTTTGCTGTACGAGCACTGATTTCTTGCTGCTCTTTCGCTTGGGTAGCCAAGACCGCTTCATGCGAGCGCCACACTAGCTTGACAAAAGCACGCGCTTGGTTGTGCTCAATGCCTTCTTTTTCCAACGCTTCAATATATTCAGCCGTATCAAACGCAGCCGCCGCCATAACCAACCCCTTTTCCATTTTTCGCAGGCCTATGTTAGCACCACTAGAAAAGGAGCGCTGGTATGGGCTGCCCAACAAACCGCGCCCATGCAATAGCGTTCTTGGCGGGTTATCGCGTCAGCTATGATGCATGGCTTGCGGGCAATGCTGACAATAAATGTCGGTTTATTTTCTTTTGGGTCTTAGGAAGCAAACATGTTTTTATGGCATGATAACTTCCTGATATGACTGGTAAAATAGGTACTTCAAACGTTCGAAAATCAGCGAAGCGAGATTTCGTCAGATTGTTCGCCACTTTGCGCTGGATTTGACCGCCACCGAAT
>NZ_LSZO01000021.1 GCF_001580025.1 Ventosimonas gracilis
CCGCCATCCGCCAAGAAACCCAGCGCCATCAACAACGCCGCCAGCAGCAACAAGCGCGGGAGGCCAAACAGGAGCAGGGAATGAAAATGTGAGGAACTGGGTAAGCAAAACCATTAAGACCTAAACACTACCTGAAAAAGCTCTTGACACCCTCCCTTTGATTTAGTAAAGGGAGGATGTCAACGTTCAAAACACGAGAAAATGCCACACGAGACATGCCAAGTCGGTCTGCTGCTTCGGACACGGACAACCCAAGCTCTGCTAGTACATCTTCGCGTAGCAGCTCGCCGGGATGAGGGGGGATTTTTCATCATCTTTTGGTACACCTTATCAGTGATAATCCAAGTAATAGACCAGTTCAACATTGATTCCCGCAAAGCGGAAAATAACACGCCAATTTCCACTCAGAAATTGTAATGACATTGACAGTACACGATGCTAAGATATGTCCAATCACAGGAGATTGGGTCATGTCCACACCATTGAGCATCACGCCAGCTAAGCGCGAAACACTGAACCTGCGTATCAAACCTGAAGAACGCAGCTTGATTGATCACGCGGCTAAAGTACGGGGTAAAAACCGCACGGATTTTGTGCTGGAGGCCGCGCGGGCGGCGGCCGAGGAAGCCTTGCTTGAGCAGTCCATCATTGCTGTTGATCAGGAGGCTTATGCTGCCTTCTTGGCTCGTCTGGACATGCCGCCGCAACCGAACGAACGCCTGCGCAAGACCATGCGCGCACCCACACCCTGGGAAAAGTGATGCCGCTTTCAGCGCCACAGCCGCTGGCTGCGCATCACGACATCCAGTCCTTTTCTTCCGGCGTTGACAGCCTAGATCAGTGGCTCAAACGCCGCGCCCTGAAGAACCAGACCACGGGCGCATCCAGAACCTTTGTCGTCTGCGAAGACCAGCGTGTGCTGGCTTACTACGCGCTGGCATCGAGCGCCGTCATCAGTACCGAGGCATCCGGTCGCTTTCGCCGCAATATGCCAGACCCGATTCCAGTGGTGGTTCTGGGCAGGTTGGCCGTTGATCAATCCCTGCAGGGTCTGGGGTTTGGCAGGGCACTGGTGCAAGACGCTGGTCGCCGTGTCATCCAGGCTGCGGACACCATCGGCATTCGCGGCATGCTGGTACACGCGCTCTCGCCAGAAGCCAAGGCTTTCTATGAGCGTATCGGCTTTGAGCCGTCCGCACTCGACCCCATGACCTTAATGACCACGCTGGCCGACCTGAAAGCCAGCCTGTAGTCTTGCGTTATCCGTTATCTCTTGTAACGGGACGCGGCACGAGCAGCTTTCATACCCGTGAAAACACATAGAAGGTGTACCGCGATGGAAACCCAGCGCCATCAACAACGCCGCCAGCAGCAACAAGCGCGGGAGGCCAAACAGGAGCAGGGAATGAAAATGTAAGGAACCGGGTAATCAAGATGACACGGATTCGCTTATAAGCGAAAATATGGCATGTTCGAGATAAAGCACTACATTACCGACGACGGCCGCGACCTGTTCGCGGACTGGCGCGACAAGCTGAAGGACAGCAAAGCGAAGATCGCCATCGACCGACGCATTTACCGCGCCGAGCTTGGCAACTTCGGCGAC
>NZ_LSZO01000022.1 GCF_001580025.1 Ventosimonas gracilis
ACAACTGACCAGTGACCCCGAACTTAAGCGTTGGATTGATAACAAACTGCGCGTTGAACTGCGCTTGCTCTCGCGCAAACTTAAAGATACGACCTTAGACGGTCGAAACCTGACCACTGAATTTACTCATCCCGAAAACAGAGCGCTCCTCGAATCCCTTACCCTTCAATGGGCTTACAACTTAACACCTGAAAAACTCAAATCCTTATTTAGTCAACACGTGGGAGGACTGGACATGTCCGAACAAATCGA
>NZ_LSZO01000023.1 GCF_001580025.1 Ventosimonas gracilis
CAGCAACTGGATGATGAGGGCAGGGCGTTGGATGCACGGCTTGCGGCATTGCAGGCGGCGTGCCGTGCGATACTCGACCTTTAAAAGCGCGCCATAAAGCAAAAACAGTGCCACGGCGTGAAGGTGGTCGATTGATCAAATATTTTGATTTGTGCGCCGCAAGATGCAATTTCATTCAACTTGAATAAAACTCAAGATAAATCAATAATTCAAGAAAATATGCCGCAATTAATGCTTAAAGATGTTCAAATAACGACATATCCAAAAAGTCAATTGAATATTTTTCATGCCGCAACGCAAAAGCAAGAAATACTCTCAATTTAAAATAATTGATCAATCGCCCGCCTCCACCGCGCTGCTTGGAAGCCTCAAAATCGCGCCCCGTGGTGATTTAGGTAGCCTACCTACCACCAACCCCCACACCCCCCCTAAAAAACGCAAAATAACCGCATTGCTGCCCGACTGACGGCACAGGCGTCGGCCTGCTCCCTTCTGGCGTGGCTCTTCATGGCTTTTAACCGCTCTTCGCTTTTACCCACAAAACCGGCACGGCGTCTAACCTCGTCAAGGGCGCGGCACGCGGCGTAGCGAACCCTTTACGAAAAGAACCTTCCCTACGCTCAGGCACAGGGGGCAGGAGGGTGTTCTTTCCTCCTGCTCCCTGAGCCGTCGGCGGCGAGACTGGGGGATGCAAGGGGGCAAAGCCCCTTTGCGGGATGTCTCCGAACACGATGG
>NZ_LSZO01000024.1 GCF_001580025.1 Ventosimonas gracilis
GCCCGCAAGCATTGCGGCAAGCAACCAAGCTGGACGGTATCAATGAAAACACTCTATGAGGAAAGGCGGCAGCGCCTCGCTAATTAAAAAATCCGCTTGCAGATCAAAGAGCTAGCTAAAGCTAACGACCTACTGGACTACCGAATCAGGGTTCGACGAGGAAGCCGATGCTGTGACTTTCTACGACAAAGGCAGGCGGGGATTTCAGGCCGAAGCACAAAAGCTGCTGCCGGACTTGGCCGGACAGTTCGGGATACCGGCTAAAAAGCCTCG
>NZ_LSZO01000025.1 GCF_001580025.1 Ventosimonas gracilis
ATTTTCGAACGTTTGAAGTACCTATTTTTACCAGTCATATCAGGAAGTTATCATGCCATAAAAACATGTTTGCTTCCTAAGACCCTTAAATAAAACAACAACAGGAGATGCTCATGAGTGTCGAAACGATTTTCTTAAACGCCCCCGACTTTCCCCGCCAAGCCGATGTGCGCATTGTGCTGCGCTTTGGCGCTCGCTTTGCCGCCCACGCCAGCGAATGGGACAGAGAACTGGACGGCGCATTGAGCCGTTCTTGCGCACTTCCCGCCTGCACCTGCGCGAGCGGGGAAATCGTCGATATTCTGTTGCCACCACCACCGCCTAACCAAGTGCGTGAAAGGCGCGCAGTCGTGCTTAATTTGGGCAATCCCGCCGAAATGACCGCGCTTTCGCTGATGCAAGCGGGCGCAAAACTCGCCCGCTTTCTGGAAAGCGTCAAAGAAAGCCGTGTGACGCTGCTGCATGACTGGAAAGAGACATGCGCCGTCGCCCGCCATGAATTGAGCGGACGCTTATTGCTGGGGCTGCAATTGGGTAATTACCGCTTCGCCCTGATGGGCAAACAAGACAAAGCGCACGCCATCGAGATTTTCGTCAGCGGCGAGGAATGGGATGTTGATAGCGCCTCCCGCTTTACTTCACTCGCCGAAGGCGTTTGTCTGGCGCGGGATTTGGTCAATTACCCGGCCAGTCACTTGCATCCGGATAACTTTGCCGACTATCTCGCGCCTTTGGCAGCGGCGGGCGTTGCCATTGAAGAATTACAAGAAGAGCAACTTAAGCAACTGGGTATGGGCGCACTGCTTGCCGTCGGCGGCGGTTCAGCACGTAAACCGCGCCTGTTGCTACTGCGTTATTGCGGCAAAAACGCGCCTGAGCAGCCACTGGCACTGGTCGGCAAAGGCATTTGCTTTGATGCCGGTGGCCTATGCATTAAAACCACGCGGCAGATGTTCCCCATGCGCGGCGATATGGCAGGCGCTGCGGCGGTTGCCGGTACTTTGCTGGCGCTCGCCCGCCAGCAAGCGAACGTGCATGTGGTCGGCATTTTGGCGATTGCAGAAAACCTGCCATCGGCGACCTCCTATAAGCCTGGAGATATTATCGAGAGCGCCTCCGGTCGCACCATTGAGGTGTATGACACTGACTGCGAAGGCCGCATGGTGCTCTGTGATGCGCTGCACTACGCGGCCACTCGCTGTAATCCCAGCGCCATCATCGATTTAGCAACGCTTACCTATTCCGTAATGCAAGGGCTTGGCCCAGTCTTTGCCGGATTATTTGCAAGTGATGACAAGCTCGCGCAAACATTACTGGCAGCCGGTGAACGTACCGGCGAGCGCTTTTGGCGGCTGCCGCTCGATAGCGCTTATGACGAAGGATTGCGCTCGCCGGTCGCCGATTTACGCCAACACGCCAAAACCGACGATGGCGACGCACCTTACGCAGCGGCCTTTCTTAAGCACTTTGCCGAAAGCGTGCCTTGGGCGCACTTGGATATTGCCGGTAAAGAACTGCTCGAAGAAGATGCACCCTTGGCTCGCGCCGGTGCCAGCGGCTTTGGCGTATTGCTGTTGGAAGAGTGGCTAAACGGCCAATAGATTCAGCGCCCTCTCCCGCTTGCGGGAGAGGGCAATCCCGCTTAGGCGTTTTGTTCAATCAGTGTTTGCATGCTAGGCAGTTCAAGAAATAACGGCATTTCGCCCTGGTGTTCGGTAAAGCCCTGTTTGCGGTAAAACGCCCGTGCTGGCTGGTTTTGCGGGTCTACGTCCAATCTTAAGTAGTTACAGCCGATTTGCCGGGCCTGCTGGCAAACGGCGGCGAGCAAACGCAAACCCAAGCCTTGGCCGCGCAGCTCGGGTTCGATAAATAAGTCGCTGATAAACAGCCCCGATGCGCCGCGCCAGCCGGAAAAGGTGGTGGAAAACAGGCACATACCGACGGCCTTAGCACCCTGCTCGGCAACCAGGCCGTCAAAATGTGCTTTGCCGCCCGGGCCAAATTGGCGGATGTCGTTTTCGGTCACGAGCGGGGTGCGGGTTACGCCGGTTTGTGCGGCTAAATCGTGCAGCATACGGGCGATAGTGGCGGCATCGGCCGGGTTAATCGGGCGTAAAAGCGTATTCAAGGACTGCCTCCAGAATGGCCGGGTATCGCATAGCGGCGCTCAATCAGGCTAAACAACTTCGATAGCGCAAAGACCAGGAGCAGATAAATCACGCCCAGCACGAGATACACGCCAAGGTTATAGGTTTGGTTAAAGGCCAGCGACCCTGCTCCCATCAAATCACGCATGGCAATGGTGCTGACCAAAGCGGTTGCCTTTAACGAGATGATGACATGGTTAAACAGTGCGGGTGCGCTGCGGCGCAAGGCGAGTGGCAACAGGATGCGCCAAATCAGCGTGCGTTTTTTCATGCCACAGGCAATCGCCGCTTCTTTCTCGCCTTGGGTAACGGTGCGCAGCCCGCCGCGCAAGTCTTCGGCCATATAGGCGGCCAAATTAAGGATAAAAGCAAGGCTCGCCAGCAAAAAAGGCGAGGAAACCAGTACCCACCAAGGGGAAGCGCGCAGCAACGGCAGCGAACCGTAAAACTCGCGCAGCAGCGCAGGCAGGCCGTAATAAATCAAAAAAAGCTGCACAAACATCGGCGAGCCGCGAAACAGCAGGCTGTAAAGCTGCGCCGGCAGTCTTAACCCAAAGCGCCGCGAATCGAGCGCCAGCGCCAGCGGAATGGCGAGCGCAAAGCCGCCGATGGTCGAAACCACCAGCAGCTTGACGGTCAACCAAAAACCCTCGCCAAGCTGCGCGCCGTAGCGGGAGAACATCTCCAGCAGTGTTTCCATTAACGCGCCTCCCGCCGCTGTTCCAGTAACCGCAGCAGCATCGTTGAGGCGAGGCTAATCAGCACATAGAGCAGTGCGGCGGTACCGTAAAACAAAAACGGGTCTTTCACTGTGGCGGTGCCAATTTGCGCTTTGCGCATCAGTTCTTGCAGGCCGATAACGGCGACCATTGAGGTGTCTTTGAGCATAATCAGCCACAGGCTGCCCAAGCTTGGCAGGGCAATTTGGATGACCTGTGGCAGCTCAATGCGCAGCAGTATGCGAAAGCGCGAAAGGCCAAAGGCGAGCGCCGCTTCAATTTGCCCTTTTGGCAGGGCAATAAAGGCCGCACGGAAAACCTCCGAAGCATAAGCGCCAAAAATCAGCGACAGCGCCAATGTCCCTGCAATAAAGGGATTAAGCGAAATGCCCTCGCCAAAAAAGTGGTTAAGCGCCATCTGCACGCCAAAGTAGCTTAAAAAAATCACCAACAGCTCGGGCAGACCGCGAAACACATTGGCAATGCCGTAGCAAATCGCGCGTAACGCGCTGTGGCGGGAGCGTTTTCCCGCGCACAATACAAGGCCAATCAGCAAACCAAAGGCGAGCGATGCCAAAGCCAGTTGCAGCGTGACCCAGGCACCTTGCAACAGTTGCAGTTCATAGCCTTTGTAGGCTGCGAGCATCAGGGCGGCTCTAGCGCAGTGGGAAGCTAAAGTATTTGGCGGCAATGGCGGCAAAGGTGCCGTCTTCGACCATTGCGTTAATGGCGTTATTCAGCTCGGCCACTAAAGCCGTATCTTCTTTGCGCACGGCGATGCCGATTTCATTCCCCAGGTCTTTGTCGGTAACGGTTTCGCCGACCTGTTCATAGGCCGCAGCGCCGCCGTTTTCGGCAATCCAAGGCTCAATAATCACCACATCGGCAAAAATGCCGTCGAGGCGACCGTTTTCAAAGTCCAAAAACATGTCGTCGGTGGATGGGTAGGGTTTGATTTGAAAACCCGTCCCGTATTTTTTCGGCAGCCAAGGTTCATGGCTGGTGCCGGCCTGAATGCCGATGGTTTTGCCGGCCAGCCCTTCGCGGCTGAAAACAAGCCCGCTGCCGGTAGGGGCGGCCATCATGGCGTAGGAGTAGTAATAAGGCACGGTAAACAGCACCTGCGCCGAACGCTCCGGGGTGATGGTCATGGAAGAAACCATCACATCGAATTTACCGGTTTGCAGTGCCGGAATCATGCCATCCCATTGCTGCGTAACCCACTGGCATTGCCGATTGATACGCTTGCACAGTTCGTTACCAATATCGACATCAAAGCCTACGACTTTGCCGCTGGCATCAATGGAGTTAAACGGCGGATAAGCGCCTTCTACCCCCATTTTGAGCACTGGTGCCGCTTGGGCTAGCGCGCCAAGGAGTAAGGCGGTAGCGCCAAGTGCTAAGCGAATAAGCTGTTTTATCGTTGTTTTCATGAGAATTTCCTCTTTCGGTTTTGGATTTAATGCTGCAAGAAGCGCTTAAGTTACGCAGCTGGCAGGCTTTTATTCCTTCAAGGCCGTTCAAATAACGCGGCAACGCCCATGCCGCCGCCCACACAGAGGCTGACCAGCACGCGCTTGGCGCCTCGCCGCGCGCCTTCCAATAAGGCATGCCCGGCCAGTCTTGCACCGCTCATGCCGTAGGGATGTCCCAAGGCAATCGCGCCGCCGTTGACATTAAGTTTGTCCTGATCAATGCCTAAACGCTGTACGCAGGCGAGCACTTGGCAGGCAAAGGCTTCGTTGATTTCCCACAGGTCAATCGCATCGACGGTGAGTTGATTACGTGCCAAAAGTTTGGGAATGGCGTGCAGTGGCCCCATGCCCATTTCTTCTGGCGCAAGGCCGACGCTGACCATATCGCGCAGTCGTCCCAGTGGGGTAATCCCGCGTTGTTCGGCTTCCCTTTCGGACATTAACAGGCACGCGCAAGCGCCGTCGGAAAGCTGGCTGGCATTGCCCGCGGTCACGCAAGTGCCATTGGCCAGCGCAGGTTTAAGCGCGGCCAGCGCGTCAATGCGGGTTTCGCGCAGGCCCTCGTCTTCGCTAAAAGTGCGCAGCTTTTGATGGGTTTGCCCGCTGTCCTTGTCGACAATGAGCTGGCTGACTTCAAGCGGTGCGATCTCTTTCGCAAACCATCCGGCGGCTTTTGCTTTGGCGGCACGTTGCTGGCTTTGCAGGGCATAGGCATCTTGCTCTTCGCGCGATACCTGGTAGCGCTTGGCCAGGATTTCGGCGGTTTCCAGCATATTTAAGTAATACTTGGGATAGTGGCTCAGTACCTTGGGATCGCGCAGCCGGTAATTATTCATCTTGTCGTTTTGCGCAAGACTGACGGATTCCACGCCTCCGGCGAGCAGGATGCGGTTTTGTCCGCTTTGGATTTGCAGTGCGGCACTGGCAATGGCCGAAAGCCCGGAGGCGCATTGCTGGTCGATGGTTTTGCCGCTAATGCTAACCGGCCAATGGGCGGCCATCACCGCGTGCCGGGCGATATTCACGCCACTGGTGCCTTGCGTAACGGCGCAGCCGAGCAGCACTTCTTCGATCTCATCTGCGGCTAGCGGCGTGCGAGCCAGCGCCGCCTTCATGGCATGCGCGGCCAGTGTCGGCGCTTCGGTATTGTTCAGCGCACCGCGATACGCTTTGCCGATAGGGGTTCTGGCGGTTGCGACAATAACTGCATCCTGCATAAGGTTTTCCTACTTTTTATAAGGGTTCGAGGCCACACCAGTTGGCGATAAACAAGGCAATGGCTTGCGTGACGCGCAGCGTTGAGGCAAGCGATACGCGCTCGTCGTAACCGTGGATATGTTCGGCTTTCGGCCCATAAACCAAGGTAGGAATACCGCCGTACAGACCAAAAAAACGCGCATCGGTGGTGGCGGTTACGGCTTCTTGCTGCAAGGCCTTACCACTGACTTGCTGATGTGCATTGGCGAGGGTTTGGATGGCGACGGTTGCCGTCTCTGATCGATCATCGGCCAGGCTGTAACCTTCGGCGCGAAAGCCGTGGTTAATGATTTCGGGCGGGTTTTCACGCAAAAAAGCCGACTGCTGCGCCGCCGTTAGAATGCAATCGCGGATGGCTTGTTCGGCCTGATTTAAATCCTGCCCCGGATAAATGCCCATGCGCACATCCAAAGTGGCCCAGGCCGGAACGCTGGATGCCCAATCGCCGCCTTCTATTTTGCCGATATTGAGATTAAGCGGATGGGCATGTTTGGCGTAATGCGCAGGTTTGTCTGTTTGCGTATTCCACTCGTGCTCCAGTTGCCGCAGCGCCGCAACCAGTGGGAAAGCCGCTTCAATGGCATTAACCCCAGCCGCTGCATAAGCCACATGCGCCGGTATGCCTTTAAGGCGGATTTGCAGCCAGATCACTCCCACTTGCGCCGAAACCAAAGTCTCGTTAAAGGGCTCTGGAATCAGCGCGGCTTCAGCGCGATAACCTCGGTGCAGGCAGGCAAGTGCGCCGTTGCCGGTGCATTCTTCTTCCACGACCGATTGTAAAAAGCAGTCCGCCGCCGGACGAAAACCCAAAGCGGCCAAGGCATCCAGAGCAAACAGATTGGCCGCAAGACCTGCCTTCATATCGCCCGCGCCACGGCCATACAG
The DNA here is from genome assembly GCF_001580025.1 of Ventosimonas gracilis. Taxonomy (GTDB): domain Bacteria; phylum Pseudomonadota; class Gammaproteobacteria; order Pseudomonadales; family Pseudomonadaceae; genus Ventosimonas; species Ventosimonas gracilis. Next base: position 6,484 of record NZ_LSZO01000025.1, read on the forward strand.
CCAGTCGCCTTCAATGCTTGCGGCAAAAGGCGCACGGCTCCACATATCGGCAGGCCCGGTAGGCACCACATCAATATGCCCATTTAAAATCAGGCTGCGCCCGCGCCGGGTTTTGGAGTGGCTGGTGCCGACGACGTTGACGGCGTTTTCATAAGGCGCGAGCACCGGCGAATAGCCGGGCAGATGTTGTAACTCTTGGTGGTCTAATGCCCAGCGGTCAACGTGCAGGCCGCGCGCGGCAAAAGCGTCGCTCATCCACTGTTGCGCGGCGCTTTCTTCGCCACGGGTGGAGGGAAAACGGGTGAGCTGGCCGAGAAAATCAACTTGCTTGGCGAAACCCGCCTCTACGGCGTTAAGGATTTCTTGTTGTTGGGCTAAAAGGGTCATCTGCGTTTTCTAATAGTAAGGAATGGGGGTATCTGGCAGCAGTAGCGGTGCAGCGGTAGCAGCTATTACTTCATCCAGCGAGACGCCTTGGCGCAGTTCGCGCAGTGCAAAGCCTTGTGCAGTGACATCGATAACGGCAAGGTCGGTGATAATCCGCTGTACGCAAGCGGGCGCGGTCAGCGGCAAGGTGCAGCGCTTAAGCAACTTGGGGTTGCCGTTTTTATCCAGATGGGTGGTCAGCACCAGCACGCGGCGGGCTTTTTGTGCGAGTTCCATCGCACCACCTGCGCCGGGGGTGAATTTGCCGGGAATGATCCAGTTGGCCAAATCGCCGTTTTGCGCCACTTCAAAAGCGCCCAATACGGACAGGTGCAAACGCCCGCTACGTACCAAGGCAAAGGAGGTCGCGCTGTCAAAAAAAGCCGCGCCCGCCAAGGTGGTGACGTAGCTGCCGCCCGCATCAATCAGATTGCGGTTTTTACTGTGATCCGATGCCACAGCGCCCATACCGGCGATGCCGTTTTCTGAGTGGACGCAGACTTTTACCTCAGAGGCGACAAATGGCATAAGCGCGGTGGGCAGGCCAATGCCCAGATTAACCGTCATGCCGTTTGTAAGTTCGGCAGCGGCGCGGCGCAGCAGCCGTTCACGTGCGCTTAACATCGTAGGCTCCGGTTAATTCAATAGGCACTACGGCATCGACAAATACGCCCGGACAGTGCACGTCATCCGCTCCGATTGCGCCCAGCGGCAGCCGTTGTTCGGCTTCCACAATCACCTTATCGGCGGCCATTGCCATCAGCGGGTTAAAGTTGCGTGCCGAAGCGGCAAAGCGCAGATTGCCGAAACAGTCGGCAGATTCGGCATGAATGAGCGCCACATCGGCACGCAGCGCCGCTTCAAATAAAAAAGACTGCCCATTGATGCCAAGCCTCTGTTTGCCTTCAGCCAAACGAGTACCGATACCAATATCGGTGACAATACCGGCAATCCCCGCGCCGCCTGCACGAATGCGTTCGGCCAGAATGCCTTGGGCGCAAAATTCCACTTCCAGCCTGCCCGCATTCATCAGGGCAATAGCATTCGCGTTAAGCCCGATATGGGTCGCAATCAATTTGCGCACTTGTCCTGCCGCCAGCAGATGGTCAATGCCCATGCCCTTTTCGTTGGCATCGTTTTTGATCAGGGTCAAGTTTTTACAGCCGCGAGAGCGCAGCGCTTCAATCAATAAAAAAGGCGTGCCGGGAATGCCAAAGCCGCCCACCATCACCGTCATGCCGTCTTCTATCTGGGCAATGGCTTGTTCCATCGGGCAGGTTTTGTCGTGCATTTTGCCGTCCTTAGCTCATGCCGATTTCATGGGAGAACTGGTCAAGGCTGGCATGCAGCATCTCCATCAGCTCGTCAATCTGCGGGTCACTGATAATCAGTGGCGGGCAGACCATAAAATGGTCGCCCAGACGACCGCCGCGGGTGCGTCTGGAATAAATAATCAGCCCCTTTTCAAAGGCAATATCCACCAAGCGCGTATGCGCATTAAGCGCGGCCGGTAACGGCTCCATAGTGGCGCGCTCTGCAACCAGTTCAAAGGCGAGCAGCAAGCCCTTGCCGCGCACATGGCCGACAAAGGGATAGCGGTGGAGCAATCCATCCAATTCGGCGCGTAGCCGTGCACCCTGCTGCTGCGCAGCTTGCAGCAGATTTAATCGCTCGATTTCTTCCAGCACGGCAAGACCTGCGGCACAAGCGAGCGGATTACCGGCATAGGTATGGCCGTGGACAAAGCCGCCATTGCCCAAAACCGCTTCGACCAAGTCACGCCTTGCCACCATCGCGCCCAGCGGCATATAACCTGCGCCAAAGCCTTTGGACAGCGCCACAATATCCGCGCAGACCTGCCAGTGCTCCATCGCCAGCCAACGGCCGGTACGGCCAAGGCCGCTCATCACTTCATCGGCAATCAGCAGTACGCCGAACTCATCACAAATCCGCCGTATTTCCTGGTAGTAGCTATCGGGGGCAACCAAGGCACCGGTCGAAGCCCCGCCGACCGGCTCCATAATAAAAGCCAGCACGGTTTCCGGCCCCTGGCGGAGGATTTCTTCACGCAGCAGGCGGGCGTAGCGCAGGCCGCGCTGCTGCTCGCTAAGGTTGTCGGTATCCAGGTAAGTGGTCGGTGCGGCAATTTTGGGCATATCGCACAGCATCGGCGCAAAAGGCGCACTCATCAGCGACATGCCGGTCAGCGCCAGAGCGCCCAAGGTCGAGCCGTGATAGGAAGGAAAACGCGAAATGATTTTAAAGCGCTGCGCCTGCCCGCTGGCAATGGCGTATTGGCGCGCGAGTTTGATGCTGCTTTCGACCGCCTCTGAGCCGCCGGAAACAAAAAATACCCGATCCAGCTTGGGCGGCATGCGCTGCGCAATGGCAGAGGCCAGTTGTTCGGCGGGTTCGTTTTCAACATGCAGGCGATAGCCAAAAGTGGCACGTTGCATCTGCCGCTGCATGGCCGCCAAGACATTGGGGTTGGAGTGGCCAATATTGGAAACCATCGCACCGCTGCTGCCGTCCAGATAACGCTTACCCGATATATCCCAAAGGTAAATGCCAGAGGCTTTATCCAGCAACGGGCGACGGCTGCCGGATTGGTAAAACAGATTGGATTGTTTTGATACTGCTAAGGACATTATTTTGATTGTGTTTTGTAAACGAGCCACGCATCTAAGCGGAGCAGGTCAGGTTTGTCAAGCCAGTGGCGGGAACAACCCAAGGCCAATGCTTAGCTCCTGCTGGTGGGAGAGGGAGCAAAGCCGTTAAAACGCGCGGCTTTCTTCTTCCTCACGCACCTGATGGCCGGGGGATACCTCGCGGAAGTGGCGCAGAGGCGGGGTAAAGTCGATCGCCCTTATGGGCGTGTGCAGTTCATGCAGCGGCAAATCGCGGCGCAGATGGCGACGGCTGGGG
>NZ_LSZO01000026.1 GCF_001580025.1 Ventosimonas gracilis
CTGGATTAACCGCTGCGTGTAAGGATGCTGCGGGTTTTCCAGCACTGCCGCACGCGGGCCGATTTCGACGATTTCACCCAGATACATCACGGCAATGCGGTGACTGATGCGTTCAACCAGTGCCATATCGTGCGAGATAAAAAGCAGTGCAATGCCAAGGTCTTCCTGCAAATCCAGCAGCAGATTGACCACTTGCGCCTTAACCGACACATCCAGCGCGGAAACCGCTTCATCGGCAATCAAAATCTGTGGGGACAGCATCAGGGCGCGTGCGATACAAAGCCGCTGGCGCTGCCCACCGGAAAACTCATGCGGATAGCGTTCCAGCATGGCAGGCGACAGGCCGACTTGTTCCATCAGCTCTATCGCGCGTTGTTGCGCCGCCGAACGATTACCCAAAGCGTGCGCCAAAAACGGTTCCATCAACGCCTGCCCCACGCGCATTCTTGGGTTCAGGCTGGCGAGTGGGTCTTGTGGAATCATCTGGATTTGGCAGCGGCGTTTTCGTAATTCGCGGCCATTTAGAGCAAGCCACTGTTCGCCAGCCACGCGCACACTGCCGCTCGCGGCTAGCAAACGGGTAATGGCTTTGCCGCTGGTGGATTTGCCGCAGCCGGATTCGCCGACCAGTGACAGGGTTTCACCGGCACAGAGTGTGAACGACAGATTTTCCACCGCATGCACCCGAGCCTTGGGACGGCTTAATAAACCGCCGCGCAACTCAAAACGGACGCACAATCCGTTCACTTCCAGCAGTGTTTTGCTTGGCTCTGGCCTGCGGGTTAGCGGCTGTGGCGAATGCGTTTCGCCCGTTGCCAAATCAATCTCGGCAAAGCGCTTAGGTGCAGCTTCGCCGCGCATGCTGCCCAGCACCGGCACGCTTTCGAGCAGGGCGCGGGTATAGATGGCCTTCGGCGCATGGAATAACGCTGAGGAAGCGCCGTATTCAACGGTTTTACCCCGCCAGAGCACCAGCACTTCATCGGCCATTTCAGCGACCAGCGCCATATCGTGGGTGATAAAGAGCATTGCCATACCGAACTCATCCTGCAAATCCTTCAGCAGGTCGAGGATTTCACTTTGTACGGTGACATCCAACGCAGTGGTCGGTTCGTCGGCGATAAGCAGCTTTGGGCGCAACGCGAGTGCCATCGCAATCATCACGCGCTGGCGCATGCCGCCGGAAAACGCATGGGGAAAATCATCCATGCGCTGCGCCGCCGAGGGAATGCGCACCCGTTCGAGCAGGCGGACGGCTTCCTGCCGCGCTTCTCGGCATGACAGTGCTCGGTGCGCACGCAGCGCTTCGACAATCTGCTCGCCAACCGGATACAGCGGGTGCAGGCTGGTCATCGGTTCCTGAAAAATCATCGCTGCGCACTGGCCGCGGATGCGGCGGTTTAATCCGGCCTCATCCATTGCCAACAGATTGTGGCCGTCCAGCCGGATTTCGCCACTGAGCTTGCTGGTTGCGCCGTCGAGCAGGCGCATGATGGAAAGCGCTGTGACGCTTTTGCCAGAGCCGGATTCGCCGACCAGCGCCAAGGTTTTGCCCGCTTCAATCGATAGGGATAAATCCTCGACCACCGGCACAAATCGCCCGCCCGCGCCCAAAAAGGCAACATTTAAGCCACGGATTTGGAGAATTTCATTCACCGGCGGCGCATCCTTGGGTCAATCCACAAGCACAACAAATCCACCAAGGCATTGGCAATCACCACAAAAAATGCCGCGTACAGGACGCTTGCCATAATCATCGGCAAGTCCAGCACTTTGAGCGCCTGCCAGGTCAGCCGCCCTACCCCGTTAATGCCAAAGACCACCTCGGTCAGTACCGCTGCGCCGCCAACCAGTACGCCAAAATCCATGCCGAACATAATCACAATCGGGATAACCGCGCTGCGCGTGGCGTGTTTAAGCAGCACTCGCCGCGTGGACAAGCCTTTGGCACGCGCGGTACGAATGTAGTCTTCCTGCAGGGTTTCGATAATGCCGGTTTTCAGCATGCGCCCGTACAAGCCGATATAGAGCAGCGCCAGTGTCAACCAAGGCAGCAGCAGGGATTTAAACCAAAGCGCCGGATTTTCGCTAAGCGGCACGTAGCCCAGCGGCGGTACCCAAGAGAACAACCAAGTGTCGTGCAGGCGGCTTTGGCTGATGAGATTAACCATCTCGCCGACCCAAAAGACCGGCATGGCAACCGCCATCATGGAAAAGCCCATCAGCACCCTATCCAGCCAGCGACCATGCCAAATCGCCGCAAGAATACCGACCAGCATGGCTCCCAGCATCCAAAAAACCGCAGCGCCCAGCACCAGCGATAAGGTCGCCGGAGCCGCCGCGCGAATGGCCGGAATAATCTGCTGGCCACGATTGGCGAAGGAGGTTAAATCCTGCGTAATAAACAGGCGCTGCATCATCTTGGCGTATTGCACGTAAAGCGGCCGGTCGAGGCCAAAATCGCGGCGCACTGCCTCCAAGGTTTCCTGTGCGGCGTTGCGACCGGCGATACGCGCGGCCGGGTCGGCGGCGGGGGTGGCGAAAAAAATCGCAAAACAAATCACCGACAGGCCGAACATCACCAGCAACATGCGCAGCAAACGAGCCAATACCGTCGCCATCATGGCTTAGCGGCCTCTTGCCGATTTGGGGTCGAGCACATCGCGCAGCACGTCGCCCAGCAGATTAAGCAGCAGCACGGTCAGCATAATGGCAAGCCCCGGCGCAAGTGCGACCATCGGCCGTGCATAGAGCAGGCTCTGCCCGTCCTGCAAAATCGTGCCCCAACTCGCCGCCGGCGGTTGCACGCCGACGGAAAGGAACGACAGCGAGCTTTCAATCACGATATTGAGCGCAAGCAGCATCGGCGCAAAGACAATCAAGGTGCCGGCCACATTGGGCAGGATATGCCGCAGTAGAATGCGCAGCGGGGAAAGCCCCAAGCCTTGCGCGGCCTGCACAAATTCGCTGTGCTTAAGGGCAAGCACCTTGCCGCGAATGGGGCGACTAACGTAAGGCACATAGACCAGCCCGATAATCAAAATCGGCACCAGCAGGCTGCTCGATGAGATTTCCCAACCGCCGATGGAAAAGCTCTGGTTAATCATCACGATAGACAGCGAAATGGCGAGCAGATAGACCGGAAACGCCCAGACAATATCCATCAGATTGGACAAAACGCCATCCACCGCGCCGCCTAAAAAACCTGAACTGATGCCAATCAGCGCGGCAATGGTAAGGCACAATAAGGTGGCACTTCCGGCAATCAGCAATGAATTGCGCCCGCCGTATAAAAGCCGCGCGGCGACATCACGCCCCTGTGCATCCGCGCCCAATAAATACGCCCCGCGCCAAGTCGGGCCAATCGGCGTAACGCCAAGTCCCAAACCTTCGGTAGTCGGCTGCATCACCGCCACACGCTTGCCGTCGATAAGGATTTTTTTTGAAAGCCCCGGGCGAAACGGGTCTGTGCCGGAAACATACTTGGCATAAAGCGGCGCAAGCAGGGTTGCGCTGACAATGAGCAGCAGTCCGGCCAAGGCAAACAGCGCCGCCTTGCGGCGCAACAGTCCGCCCAAGCTATTCGATGGCATCGGCTTTATTGCACCCAGGCACTGCCAAACAGCCAGTGAAACTGTAGGGAAAACTGGTAATTACCCAAGCGCTGCGAGACCAAATCGACATTCTTCGGGGTAAACAGCGGCACGGCTGGGGCAAGCTGCATGGTGTCACGGTCAATCCTCTGCCATTCCAGCACGGCGGCTGCTGGATTGGTGACGGCCAGTTGCATGGCGGCTTTCATCCGCTTATCGAGGGTGTTGTCACAAAAGCCGGACATATTGACCGACGAATCCGATCCCGGGGTAAAGCTGTCGCAGCCAAACAACACGTGCAGGAAGTTCGATGGTGCGGGATAGTCCTGATACCACTGGCTGACCGAAATTTGCACTTTGTTGTTACTGTTTTGGATATAGGTGAACTGAATGTCGCCGGAAAGCGACTGCAACGCCGCGTCATAACCCAAATCGCTCAGCACGCTTTGCAAGTAAGTGCCAACGGCGCGGGAACTCACCGAATCATCACTGACTACGGTGATTTTTTGCCCCGCCGTGCCGGAGGCTTTCACCAGCGCACGGGCTTTGTCCATATCCGGCGCACTCCAAGGCTCGCCGGGGTTTTCCGTGTAAGCGCAGTTATCGCTATGCCCGGGCATGCCCGGCGGCAAAATGCTGCATACCGGCGAGGCCAGCGCCGAGCCGCCAAACAGGGCGACCAAGGCATCACGATCAACTGCGTAATTAAGCGCTTGCCGCACGCGCACGTCATTAAAGGGCGGCAGGTTGACATTAAGCGGCGCGTACCACCAAGCAATCAACGGCGAGACACGTAGTTGCTGCGGATGACTGGCGCTCAGTTCCGCCAGCCGCCCGCTCGGTACCGGCTCGTAAAACCAGTCCGCCTGCCCGTTTAAAACCGCATTCACCGCTGATTCTTCGGTGCCGCCAAAGCGGTATTCAACGCGGTCGGGATAGCCCTTGGGTTGGGCTTGCCTGTTCCATTCTTGAAAATACGGGTTGCGCACCAGCGTTAGCGAGGCATTTGGGTCATAGCTTTCAAACGCATAGCTGCCAGTGCCGGGGATGGGCTGGTTGCCCATGTCCTGTGCGGGCGTATCGGCGGGCAGAATGGCGGCGTGCGGCACAGCGAGTTTGTAGAGAAATTCGGCATCCGGCTGGGTTAGGTTGATGGTGACGCTGCTCGTCTTGGCATCCACCACTACGCCGCCTTCCAACGTACAAGTGGCCGGTTCTGCCAAGCATTGTTCCGCACCGACAATACCGTTATAAAAGCTGCCCGAAGTCGGGCTTAGCACTTTAAAAATCCGCTGCAAGGAAGCCTTTACATCATCCACGGTCAGCATTTTGCCGTTGGAGAAGGCAATGCCTTGGCGCAGTTTGAAGTGGTAACTGAGGCCATCGGCGGAAACCTGTGGCATGGCCTCGGCAAGGTCGGGTACTAGTTGCGTGCCTTCTTCACCGGCGGCTTTTTTAAATGCCATCAACCCGTCATAGCTGTAGTTGTAGAGCATCCAATAACGCGCGGTGTAGTTGATGTGCGGGTCGAGCGTGCCTTCTGAGGAAACGCCCAAAAGCCGCATGGTGCCACCGTAGTGCACCGGCTCGTCCGCAGCAGCGCTGGCCGCATGGACGCAAAACAGCGCGAACAGCGCAGGCAATAAACGGGAGGATTTTTGTAGGTTGTGCATTATGACTGCTCCACTCGTTAGTTTTTTTGTGCTGTGCCGGGCGCGTTACTCTGCCAGCAAGACGGCTCGGCGACAAGTCTTGCCGTTTTTTATCGACCAACCCGGCGCTTACTTGACCCAGGAATTGCTCAGCAACCAACGGTAGCGGCTGGAAAACTGGTAGTTGCCGACACGCTTTGAAATCAGGTCGATATGTTTGGGGGTAAACAACGGAACCACCGGCGCAAGTTTCATCATATCGCGGTCGATACGCCCCCATTCCTGATGGGCAGCGAGCTCATCGGTAACGGCGAGACGCATGGCGGCCTTCATTCGATGATCCAATGACTTATCACAAAATCCCGACATATTCACCGAGGAATCCGAACCCGTGGTAAAGCTGTCACAGCCAAACAGCACGTGCAAGAAGTTCGATGGTGCGGGATAGTCCTGATACCACTGGGTAACGGAAATCTGCACCTTGTTGTTGCTGTTTTGGATATAGGTGAACTGAATATCGCCGGAAATTGACTGCAACGCCGCGTCATAACCCAAATCGGTCAATACGCTTTGCAGATAAGCACCCACAGCACGCGATGTCACCGAGTCTTCACTGACCACCGTGACTTTTTGCCCACGCGTACCGGGTGCCTCCACAAAAGCACGCGCTTTATCCATATCCGGCGCACTCCACTGTTCACCCGGGTTAAGCGTGTAATCGCAATACGGCCTATGGCCGGGCATATACGGCGGCAGAATGGTGAAACCGGTGCTGCCAGCGCTGCACCACCAAACAGCGCAACCAGAGCATCACGGTCAACCGCATAGTTAAGCGCCTGCCGCACACGCACATCATCAAAAGGCGGCAAATTGACGTTAAGCGGTGCGTACCACCAAGCATTCATTGATGATAGGTGCAGTTGCTTGGGGTAATTAACGCTCAGTTCCGCCAGCCTGCCTACCGGTACCGGTTCATACATGCCGTCCACCTGCCCGTTCAAAATGGCGTTGACGGCGGACTCTTCTGTTCCCCCAAAACGGTATTCGATACGATCTGGATAGCCTTTGGGCTGTGCCTGCCTGCTCCACTCCCTAAAATGCGGATTGCGCACCAAAGTCAACCTCGCGTTCGGGTCGTAGTGCTCAAATTGATAAGTGCCGGTACCCGCGATGGGCTGGTTGCCCATATCGTGTGAAGGCGTATCAGCAAGCACAATCACCGCATGCGGCACGGCGAGTTTGTAGAGAAATTCAGCATCTGGTTGCATCAGGTTAATAGTCACGCTATTGCTGTCGGCATCCACCACTACTCCGCCTTCTAACGTGCAAGTGGCAGGCTCTGCCAAGCATTGTTCCGCGCCAACAATGTCGTTATAAAAACTGCCGGAAGTCGGGCCGAATACTTTAAAAATCCGTCGAAAAGAAGCGAGCACGTCTTCTACGGAAAGTTCTTTGCCATTGGAAAACTTAATTCCTTGGCGCAGCTTAAATCGATAACTTAAGCCGTCACTTGAAATATCCGGCATTCGCTCGGCTAAATCGGGGACGACTTGCACGCTTGCGGCGCCGCCTACTTTGTTAAATGTCACCAGCCCATCATGGGTGTAGGCATAGAACGGCCAATTCAGCGAGCTGTAATTGATATGCGGGTCGAGTGTTCCATCGGAAGCGACCGCCAGCAGCCTTAGCGTGCCGCCATAGTGGGATGAGTGATCAGGCTGCTCACTCAATGCAGCCGGTATCCAGAGCAAGGCCAGTAAAGCCAAAAATCTGCGAAGGGATGTGGCTTTTTGTTGTTTTTCCATGTTTTTATCCTTTTTTATTTTGGGTCTTAGGAAGCAAACATGTTTTTATGGCATGATAACTTCCTGATATGACTGGTAAAAATAGGTACTTCAAACGTTCGAAAATCA
>NZ_LSZO01000027.1 GCF_001580025.1 Ventosimonas gracilis
GGAAGATTACCTATTATGGCAAGAAGAAGACAAAACAAAGGCAAGACGGATTAACACATTAATTAAAGATATACAAAGAACCCCTTTTGAAGGTATAGGGAAGCCGGAAAAATTAAGGCACGATAAAAGTGGTTATTGGTCTAGAAGAATCGATAAAGAGCACAGGATTGTATATAAAGTGATTAACGATACATTGCATAT
>NZ_LSZO01000028.1 GCF_001580025.1 Ventosimonas gracilis
AAGATCGGCGGCAAGTGCGCGGCTGGCCGGATGCGTGAGCACGCCTTGCACGCCTGCGCGTTCAAATTGCCAGAGGCCGCGTGCAGGGCCTTGGATTTGTTTGCGGTGGATCAGGCGGCTTTCTTGCAGGCCAATCGCCAGTAGCATGACTTCAGCCCCCGCGCCTTGCAGTGGGGGCGAAAGTTCGGCGAGTGCGGGGCGGATGATTTGGGTGAGTGCGTTTTTTACGATCATGTGAGGGCTTCCCAGCCGCTGTTAAAGCGTCCGTGCAGTTTTTTGTCGGCCTCGCAGAGGACAAGGCGCACGGCGGTAAAGGTCCAGTGGTTGTTTTCAAAGCGTGCCAGTTGATGGGCTTTGCCTGCCCATGCGCCGGATGGGCTTGCGCCTACGATGTGCCGCGCGCCT
>NZ_LSZO01000029.1 GCF_001580025.1 Ventosimonas gracilis
CTGCGCGACCCCTACACCCACAAGCCCTACGTGCATTTTTATATCACCAAGCGCGTGGGCGGCATGTTGCAGGATAGCCAGGCGGTAAAAATCCTTAAAACCAGCCAATAAGCGCCCACAAGCGCAAAACAAAGCCTCGCTTGCGACTAACAGGCGAGGCTTTAAACAGAGACGAACGATGACATTAAAAGGCGCGTTTTCACCCTTTTTAAGGTTTTGCATCGGCATCAGCCTCATCTTGCTGGCCGCCGCGCCCCTGATCTACGTGATCCGCTGGTGGTAAAGTGATAAAACAGGGCAACGCTCAAATCCGCCCTTGCTCGACCGCCTCGCGCAACAACGCATTGACGCGCGTTTGCCAGCCCTTGCCGGATGCGCGCAAGTGTTCAA
>NZ_LSZO01000030.1 GCF_001580025.1 Ventosimonas gracilis
TTTTGCCGCGTTTAAATAAGCGGTTAATAAGGCGTCTTCGTCATCATGGTCGATGCGCAGGTGGTGTTTAAGTGGGGTTAAATCGAGCATAAAACACCTGTTTTAGTGTTGACGTTTATGCGGTTGGTGGCTACAATAAGCGCATGATGATTGAATTTGACCCCGCCAAAGATGCGATGAATCGCGACAAGCACGGGATTTCTTTGTTTGATGCAACGCGCTTCGAGTGGGATACGGCGCACATTAAGCAAGATGGTCGCTTTGATTATGGCGAGCAGCGCTTTCAGGCCATTGGCTATATCGGCGAGCGCTTGCATTTCATGGTCTTTTGCGTGCGAGCTGGGAAAAAACGCATCATCAGTCTGCGCAAGGCCAACAAAAGGGAGTTCAACGACTATGTACGTGACCTTGAAAAACGGTAAGAGACTGCGTATGCCTTCCGATGAAGAGGACGCCATAATCCAGGCGGGCATTGACGCAGACACGGAAAACCCCGAATGGAGCGCGGAAGATTTTGCCCGCGCCCGCCCCGCCCGCGAGGTGTTGCCGCCTGCCGTATATGCGGCGCTGACCGACAAGAGCAAGCCGCGCACCGTCAGGTTGGTCACGGATGAAGAAGACCGCGCACGGCGGATAGGACGGCCTAAATTGGAAGCGCCTAAATTGCATGTCAATATGCGCGTCGATGCGCCCGTTGTTGAACACTTGCGCGCATCCGGCAAGGGCTGGCAAACGCGCGTCAATGCGTTGTTGCGCGAGGCGGTCGAGCAAGGGCGGATTTGAGCGT
>NZ_LSZO01000031.1 GCF_001580025.1 Ventosimonas gracilis
CTGCTCCCTGAGCCGTCGGCGGCGAGACTGGGGGATGCAAGGGGGCAAAGCCCCTTTGCGGGATGTCTCCGAACACGATGGAGCAACGGCGAAAAACCGCACCGCTTTTGCCAGCAGGTAGCGAGCAAGCCAAGGGGCGTTCTTTTGCTTAACTGGCAACGCCAGTTGAGTAAAAGAATGACCATGCACGCGCTCATAACACGCGCTTTTTCTTATTCCCTAATGGAATAAGAAACGGACTTTCAGAAGCCAAATTGAAAGTAGGGTACTAGTGATACCCTACTTTA
>NZ_LSZO01000032.1 GCF_001580025.1 Ventosimonas gracilis
ATAGGCATTCTGGCTGTCTGAAGAAGGATTTGACGAGTTCAGGCAATTTTTGAATGCGAAACAAAACACTCAATGCAAGTTCTTTCATTTCGTCTTTGCCCTGCACCAGTCTTCTTGAAATATGGCGTTTGACATGCGCCCATACCACCTCATCCGGATTCAATTGCGGTGCGTACGGAGGAAGAAAGAACAGTTTTAATTTTCCTTCTGTTTTACTTACAAAGTCATTGACCTTTTTTGATCGATGAACAGGATGCCCATCAACAATAAGAAAAACCGGATTTTCTGCCCCTATCAATAATCGCTTGAGAAATTCAATAAACACTGGCGCAGTGGTTGTACCATCATTGAGCATAAAGCGCATTTTCCCGCTTGGGCTAATGGC
>NZ_LSZO01000033.1 GCF_001580025.1 Ventosimonas gracilis
TTGTTGCCTTAGGGGCTGGCAGGGCTTTAATGCGCATTGGCTTGAGGATGATAGCGCTTCTTCCGCCGCGCCCGCGAGCAATTGCCCGGTTAATAAAATCGTTGAGCTGTTTAATGAGTTGTTGCCGGAATTGCCGCCGGTAGAGGTGATTACGGATAAGCGTAAAAGACTGCTGGCGACGATTTGGGACGGTAATGAGCAAGCCCGGTCGCGCGAGTTTTGGGAGTATTTGTTTAACAGTATCCGCGAGTCTGATTTTT
>NZ_LSZO01000034.1 GCF_001580025.1 Ventosimonas gracilis
ACTAGGCGCAGCATGCAGCCAATGTGTACAACCTTGGCAAATGCTGCAACAACGTATGGCGAAATTTTGGGCGCAGCCCGAAGGGACGGGGCAGATTTTTCGCGCTGCTGTGTTACTCGTCGCTCATTTGCATGAGCAAATTTCGCTTCTCGCGCCTTGCCGCGCGAAAAATCTGCCTCCGTCGTGGCCACGTTTGAAGCGGGAACAGACCCTAAAGCACCACAATCCCGTCAATTTCCACCAACGAGCCCAGCGGCAGCGCGGCAATGCCAATGGCGGCACGTGCCGGATAGGGCTTGTCGAAATAGCGTTCCATCACCTGATTAAGCACCGGCGTATTGGCAAGGTCGGTCAAAAATGCATTGAGTTTGACCACATCCTTAAAACTGCCGCCCGCCGCTTCAATCACGGCTTTTAGATTTTCAAATACCTGCACACACTGCGCCTCAAAACCGCCTTCAACCAACTTCATGGTTGCCGGGTCAAGCGGCACCTGGCCGGACAGATAAACCGTATTACCGGCCTTAATAGCATGCGAATAAGGCGCAATGGCTTTGGGTGCTTTATCAGCCTGGATAACGCTTTTGCTCATGGAAAACTCCTTTGCTTGAGAGCCGTTGTTATGTTTTGCCCCAATGGGGACTCGCCAGAGTACCACAGCATGCGCCAGAAGCCGCGCCAAGCGTGCGAGAATACGCAGCTTTAGGCTTTGGAAATCATGCCGATGCAATGGCTGGCTCGCCACAGACTGTTTGGACATTTAATCGCCTTTGCCTCCGGGGCGCTGGCGGTACTTTCGCTATCACCGTTTGACCTGTGGCCGCTGGCGCTGCTTTCCCTTGCCTTGTTTTACTTAGGATTGCGCCCGCTCTCGCCAAAACAGGCCTTTTTCTGCGGTTGGTTTTATGGCTTCGGGCTATTTTTGGCCGGCGTGCATTGGGTTTATGTCAGCATTCACGATTACGGCGCGGCCTCGCCGCTCTTGGCCGGATTTTTAACCTTGGCTTTTTGCGCGGGACTGGCCTTTTTGCTGGCATTGACCGCGTTTATCTGGGTGCGCTGGTTGCGCCTTAATCGCTCACCTGTTATCGATGCACTGGCCTTTGCCGCGCTGTGGACGCTGCAAGAGATGCTGCGCAGTGGGCTTTTGGGCGGTTTTCCTTGGCTGTATCTGGGCTACAGCCAGCTTGGCGCACCGCTTGCTGGATTATTCCCGCTGGGCGGAGTGTGGCTGGCTTCCTTTGTGCTGGCCTTATCGGCGGCGCTTTTCACCTGCCTTCCCTGCCTGCGCCGCAGGCCGTTGCTACTGATCGCTGCTCTTTGCTTGTTGGTTACGCCTTGGCTGGGCGGATGGTGGCTTAAAGGCCATCAGTGGACGCAGCCGACAGGCTCGCCGCTATCGGTCGCCGCCGTGCAAGGCAATGTGCCGCAGCAGCTTAAGTGGGAACGCGAGCAATTGCAGGCGCAACTGGATTTGTACGCAGACTTGACCCGCCACGCGCGGCAGACCGATCTGGTGGTCTGGCCAGAGACCGCCGTGCCGGTGCTTAAGGAATATATCGAGCCGTATTTGGCGCAGATGGCGGCTTTTTCTCACCGACGCCGTGCCGCGCTGATGACCGGCGTGCCGCTGCGTGAAGACGGGCGTTACTACAACGCCGTGATGACCTTGGGTGAAGGCCAAGGCACTTATCTGAAACAAAAACTGGTGCCTTTTGGCGAATACGTACCGCTGGAACAGTTACTGCGCGGACTGATTACTTTTTTTGATTTGCCGATGTCGAGCTTTAGTGCAGGTGCGCCCAATCAACCGCCACTTAACGCCAAAGGAACGCTGATTGCGCCTCTGATTTGCTACGAAGTGGTCTATCCGCTGCTGGCCGCAGGGGGAGCGGCGCGCAGCCATCTTTTGCTGACACTGAGCAACGACACCTGGTTTGGCCGCTCCATCGGCCCCTGGCAGCATCTGCAAATGGCTCGCGCCAGAGCACTGGAAAGCGGGCGGGCGATGATTCGCGCAACCAATAACGGCGTCACCGCACTGATTGACCCATTCGGCGAAATAACGGCGCAAATCCCGCAGTTTGAGCAGGCGCTACTTTATGGGCAGGTACAGCCGATGCAGGGACTCACGCCTTGGCTAAGCTGGGGTCATTGGCCGCTGTTAGTACTTTGCGCCCTGATGGTGACGGTTGCCGCTATCACTCGGCACTTTAAGCTACCCTCGCCCGCTTAAAGCGCGGCGGCGAAATAACGGCAGGGGTTGCTCCGCCGCGCTTTGGTAGCTTTCCGAGAAATCGGCCAAGCCTTTAAGCGCGTCATGCGGGTCTTTATCCGCGCGGATGGCGAAAGCGTCAAAGCCGCAGCGGCGCATGGCAAACAGTTGGTCGCGCAGCACATCGCCAATGGCGCGGATTTCGCCTTTAAAGCCGTAGCGCTGGCGCAGTAGCGCCGCCGATGAATACGCACGGCCATCGGTAAAAGCCGGAAAGTTAAGCGCAATCAGCGCGAAATTCGGCAAATCGGCGGCAATCGCTTCGACTTCTTCATCGGCATCCAGCCAAATGGCCAAGGCACCAGGCCGCCTTTTGAGCGCCTCGCGTTCGGCTTGCCAAAGGGCGAGCGGCACGATGCAATCGGTGTTTTCCGGCAAATCGGCAAGCTGTGCTTCTTTGGCCAAAAGAAGCCAGTCGTCCGCTAAAACCTGGCCGTTTTTAATGACTGACTGCATAGACGCGCTCCTTAAACGGGGTCATGCCAATACGCCGGTAGGTATCCAAAAAGCGCTCGTCCTCGCTGCGCTGCTCAAGGTAGACCTTGATAATGCGCTCGATCACATCGGCCATATCGTCCTGCGCAAAAGACGGTCCCAAAATTTGCGCAAGCGTGGCATCACGTCCGCCGCTGCCGCCCAAGGAAACCTGATAAAACTCTTGGCCTTTTTTATCCACGCCCAAAATGCCGATATGGCCGACGTGGTGATGGCCGCAGGCGTTCATGCAGCCGGAGATGTTTAACTCCAGCTCGCCAATGTCAAACAGGTAATCCAAATCGTCAAAACGCCGCTGGATGGCTTCGGCAATGGGGATGGATTTGGCATTGGCGAGCGAGCAGAAATCACCGCCAGGGCAGCAAATCATATCGCTCAACAGCCCTTGGTTCGGCGTGGCAAAGCCTTGTTCGCGCAGCACTTGCCAGAGTTCCAGCAGCTTGCCCTGCTCAACATCGGCGAGGATGATGTTTTGCTGATGACTGTTGCGCACCTCGGCAAAACTGTAGCGCTCGGCCAAGTCGGCAATGGCATCCAGTTGTTTATCACTCAGATCACCAGTCGCTTCGCCGGTCGCTTTAAGGGTTAAGGTGACGGCGACATAGCCGGGCTTTTTGTGTGGATGCGTATTGCGCACGCGCCAGCGGGCAAAGCCGGGGTGCTGTTTATCCCACTGTTCGAGTAGCGCGGGCTGGTTTTCCAGATCGCGGTAAGCGGGGTCAACAAAATGCTGCGCAACACGGGCAACTTCTGCCTCGGTTAGCGTGTTCGGGCCATCTTTGTGCAGCGCCCATTCATCGGCCACACGCCTTGCAAATACTTCCGGGGTGAGCGCCTTGACCAAAATCTTGATACGCGCCTTGTATTTGTTGTCCCGCCTGCCGTAACGGTTGTAGACGCGCAGCACCGCGTCCAGATAGCTTAAAAGGTGCGGCCAAGGCAGAAATTCGTTGATGACGCTGCCGACCATCGGCGTGCGCCCCAGCCCGCCGCCAACGGCCACGCGAAAGCCCAGTTCGCCGCCCTTACCTCGCAGCGCTTCAAGGCCAATGTCATGCACCAAAGTCGCCGCGCGGTCGTGGGCGCAGCCGTGCACGGCAATCTTGAACTTGCGCGGCAGATGGGCAAACTCCGGGTGAAAGGTAGACCACTGGCGAATCAGCTCGCACCAAGGGCGCGGGTCAACCACTTCATCTTGCGCCACCCCGGCAAATTGGTCGGTGGTGGTATTGCGGATGCAATTGCCGCTGGTCTGAATGGCGTGCATCTGCACGCTGGCGAGTTCTGCGAGAATTTCTGGCACGTCTTCCAGCGCGGGCCAGTTGAACTGCACATTTTGCCGCGTGCTGATATGCGCATAACCTTTGTCGTAGTCGCGGGCAATTTGCGCGAGCTTGCGCACCTGCCGACTGTTCATCAGCCCGTAAGGCACTGCCACGCGCAGCATCGGCGCATAACGCTGGATATACAGGCCGTTTTGCAGGCGCAGCGGGCGAAACTCTTCCTCGGACAGATCGCCTTGCAGATAGCGGCGCGTTTGGTCTCTAAACTGTTCGACCCGCTCGTTGACAATCTGCTGGTCGTATTGGTCATACTGATACATGGTCTTTCGGTCTCTCGCTCTCAGGCGGCGGCTGGCGAGGCTTTAGCGCACGGCTACGCAAAACCCGCAAGGCTGCGCAAGATACCAGTCTTGCGATATGCAAAAAAGCACAGCGTTAGCATATGGTTAGAATTTTGCGGGATTAAAAAGCGCTTGACGGCAGAAAAAGACCGCCTTTAATAGGCACTTACCACAACAACAGGAAATCATCATGACTCAACCGACCGACCCGCACGAACGCGACAGCATCGTCGATGCCCGCGCCATTTTTGTCCTGATTTTAATTTGCGTAGCTACCGCGCTTTATTGGGTTAGCCATCAATAATCACGCCGCTCGCCAAACCACTGCTGCGCTATTGCCTTAAAATCTCGCTCGGCTCTGCCCGGGCGAGTTTTAAATACCCTTCGCCGATAGTGTATTTAATAGCAGTTGATTAAATTCCAGAAAAATAGAGCACCAGTTTAACAATCACAAACAAAAGCAATACAAAAACGCCGGTAAACGACAAGCCAATAACAATAAACTGCCAGGGTTTGCCGCGCGAAAAATCGCGGCTGCGGTTTTTGCCGCTTTGCACGCCGAAGGCGGCGGCCAGTACGCTTTGTAATAGCTCGATAAAACGCAGTGGCGGCTCTTGTTGTTCATTATTAACTTGCATGATGAGCTTCCTTGGATAAGGGCAAACAGCGCAGATGATTTTGCCAGCAAACGCCTCGCGGCGGTAGCGCCTGTATAATGCGGCGCTCGCTTTGAAGGAACGCTCCATGCTGTCAGAGATTGAAGCCTTTTTGCTTTGCCCAACGCCGGATGCCTGGCTTGACTGGGCACTAGAAAGCCAAGACATTTTGCTGATTGACCACGCCAACTGCGAGAAAAAAGCCGCCTCCACCGCGCTTTCGCTGCTGTTTCGTCATGTGGAAAAGACGGATTTACAGTACAAACTGTCGCGCCTCGCGCGCGAGGAACTGCGCCATTTTGAACAGGTGCTGGCACTGATGCAAAAGCGCGGCATTGCTTACCGTCCGCTCTCTGCCTCGCACTATGCCGAGCGTTTGCACCGCCCTATCCGCCGCACCGAGCCACAGCGCTTAACCGACACCTTGATTGTCGCCGCCTTTATTGAAGCGCGTTCTTGCGAACGTTTTTTTCGTTTGGCTCCCTTTTTGGATCAAGAATTAACTGACTTTTACCGCTCGTTATTAAAATCCGAAGCAAGGCATTATCAGGATTATTTAAAACTGGCTTCTCAGCACTCAACAGAGCCTATTGATGAGCGCGTTCAATTATTTGCGCAAGTTGAACAAGAAGCGATTTTAAGCAAAGACCGTGAGTTTCGTTTTCACAGCGGCGTGCCATTTTAATTTACCGGCAAATCAAACGCATGTTGCACAAACCCGTTTTGATCCAGCTGTAAAAACCAGCCTTGTTTATCCCAGTCGCCGAGTACAATGCGCTGGGCCGGTTGATGGTTAATCTGCAATACATGCGTTGCCGGTCGGTGGGTGTGACCGTGGATCAGGGTTTGCACACCGTTTGCCTGCATCACACGCCGTACTTCATCGGGCGTTACATCGGTAATGTTACCGGCTTTCACCTGCGTCTGATGGCGGCTTGTTTTACGCAGTCTGCGTGCCAGCGAACGGCGCAGGCAAAGCGGCAAGTGCTTAAGCAGCCAAAGGCTTAAGGGGTTACGCAGGCAAAAGCGCAGCCTTTGGTAGCCGGTGTCCTCTGTGCAGAGGCTGTCGCCGTGCATCAGCAGGACTTTTTCACCGCTTAGCTCAATCAGGCTGGGGTCTGCTAATAAGGTGCAGCCTGCTTCGCGGCAAAAGTGCTCGCCTATTAAAAAATCGCGGTTGCCGTGCATGATAAAAATGCGCGTACCGCTTTGGCTTAAAGCGTGCAGCGCTTCGGCGATTTGTTTGGCAAAGGGCGACATGTCATCGTCGCCCAGCCAGACTTCAAAAAAATCGCCCAAGATATAAAGCGCTTTCGCTTTAACCGCTTGCTGCTCTAAAAAGTCCAAAAAGCCGCGCGTAATATCGTGCCGACCGGCTTCAAGGTGCAGGTCAGAAATCAGTAAAATCAATCAACTATCTCAGCCTTCTCGATAATCACTTCTTCTTTGGGGACATCCTGATGGCCGCTGCGTGAGCCGGTGGCGATTTTTTTGATGCGCTCGACGACCTCCATGCCTTCGCAGACTTCGCCAAATACGGCATAGCCAAAGCCTTGAGCCGTCGGTGCGCTGTGGTCGAGAAAGGCGTTATCGGCGACATTGATAAAAAACTGTGCGCTGGCCGAATGCGGCTCGGAAGTGCGCGCCATGGCAATGCTGCCGGTTTTGTTGGAAAGGCCGTTGGCCGCTTCGTTTTTAATCGGTGCACGGGTGCTTTTTTGTTGCATATCGACGGTAAAACCGCCGCCTTGAATCATAAAGTTGTTAATCACGCGGTGGAAAATGGTGCCGTCATAATGGCCTTCTCGGACATATTGTTCAAAGTTGGCGACGGTTTCTGGCGCTTTATCCGCAAAAAGTTTGAGGCCGATAACGCCGTAATTGGTATGCAGCTTAACCATAAGAGTGACTCACAACAGGGAAGTAAGGGGGGGCAGTATGATACGGATTTGCCGTGATTAGCGCCCGTTAAATTTTGGCTCGCGCTTTTGCATAAAAGCGCGGATGCCTTCTTTAAAGTCTTCGCTTTGTCCGGCTTTACGCTGTAAATCGCGCTCTAAAGCCACTTGTTCATTAAAACTATTGGTGGCGCTTTGGTTAAGCGCCTGTTTGGTTAGTGCAAGGCTGTAAGGTGCTTTAGCGAGTTTGCGCGCGAGCATAAGCGCTTCTTCACGCAGCAGTTCATCATCAACCACGCGCCAAATCAGCCCCCATTGTTCGGCTTGCTCAGCGGGCAATTTGTCGCCCAGCAGCATCAGCGCCTTGGCACGAGCCGTGCCAATTAAGCGTGGCAGAAAAAACGTGCCACCGGCATCCGGCACCAGTCCGATTTTGCAGAAGGCCTGCACAAAGTAGGCTGAACGCGCGGCGACCACCAGATCACAGGCGAGCGCGATATTGGCTCCAGCGCCCGCCGCCACGCCATTGACCGCGCAGACCACGGGTTTGGGCAAATCGCGCAGCGCACTGACCAGCGGGTTGTAGAAGCGCTCGATAGTCTGCCCTAAATCCAGCGGCTCGCCACTGCCGATAACGCTGCCATCGAATAAGTCTTGCCCGGCGCAAAAGCCGCGCCCTTCACCGGTCAGCAGCAAAGCACGAATGGCCGGATTAGCAATAACTTCGGCCAGCGCCTGTTGTAATTCCAAGTGCATGGCTTCATTGAGGCTATTGAGCTGTGCCGGTCGATTAAGGCAGAGCAAAGCCACCCCACTGTCGCAGATGGAAAATAAAATATGCTGAAAATTCATACCCATACTCGTTTTAAATAATGAAAAGCGCTCAGGATAACGTAAAACTGTTTTCGCCCAGATAACCGCCCCCCTCACCGAAACGCCTTTCGCCAAGCCACATCGAGCCATCAATACGGCGCAGCAGTACGGTGCTGGCGCGGGTGCCGTAGCTTCTGCTTGCGATAAAGGGCGAAGACAGCAGTCGCTCAAAATCGAGTGTTAATCCCGTATCCGGCAGCTCCATATCCGCCGCTTGCTGGCGGTCTGCCAGTAATGAGAACAAGGCTTCGGTTTGTGCTTCGTCTTGCTCAAGCGCTTTGCCCAAGGCGGCGCGGCAGCGCTCAAGTTTCGGCCAGGGGGTATTTAGCGCCGCGTTGGACAGGCCATAAATCCCCGCTTTAAGTTTTTGCGGCTGACCATCGCGCGCATTGAGGTAGTGAAGCTCGTGCAAATCACCTACCAGCAGATTAAAACCTTCGTAGTCATCCAGATGGCGGGCGACTTCGGCCAGATAATCGGCGGGCGAGTGCTGCCCGCGCAAAAAGCCCGCGACCAATTCGCCGCGCGAGCGTTTGCCTAATTGGCCACGGTTTTTCTCGCGGATATTGGTCAGCGCGGCAAAGCGACCGCTTTGTGTCACGCCCAGCCAACTGCCGCCTGCTTGCAAATCGCGCCCGGCCACAATCCACGGCGCATCCGCCCAAGCTGCAAGCGAAAGTGTCGCCCTGGTATAAAACTCATCACGATTGGCGGCGACCACTAACGGGAGCTTATTCGCAGGTCGCCAAGCAAAGACTATCAGGCACATGGCGGGCATAATAACCGTCATTAATCAGTGCGCACTATCTATGCGCCAGCAAGCCTTGAGGTGTTTATGGAATTTATGCTGTTTCTGTTGCTCGGCGCTGCCGCCGGGTTGTTGGCCGGATTGTTTGGCGTGGGCGGCGGCTTAATTATTGTGCCGGTGTTGGTCTTTGCCTTTACCGCGCAAGGCTTTGAGGCAGAACTGCTCACGCATATGGCGGTTGGCACCTCGCTTGCCAGCATTATTTTTACCTCGTTGTCTTCGGCTTATGCCCATCATAAAAAAGGCGCGCTGAATATGGCGGTGGTGCTGCCGATGGCTTTTGGCACCATTGTGGGCAGTGCGCTGGGGGCATGGACGGCCGGGGCGATTAGCGGACCTGCCTTGCAAAAAATCATCGGTATTTTTGCCCTGCTGATGGCGCTGCAAATTGCCCTGGATTTACGCCCGAAAGCGAGCGGCGGCTTGCCTGGTACGGCAGGGCTTAGTGCAGCCGGTGGGGTGATTGGCTGGGCAGCGGCGATTTTTGGCATTGGCGGCGGCTCGCTCTCGGTGCCGTTTTTGCTCTGGCGCGGGCAGAGCATGCAGCAGGCGGTCGCCGTTTCTGCCGCTTGCGGACTGCCGATTGCACTCTCGGGGGCGCTGAGCTTTGCTGTGCTCGGCAGCCAAGCCGGTGCTTTGCCAAACTGGAGCTTAGGTTATATCTACCTGCCCGCATTGCTTGGCATTGCGCTGCTTAGCGTACCTTTTGCCAAGCTCGGTGCGAATCTTGCGCACCGACTGCCACAACTATTGCTTAAGCGCCTGTTTGCCTTGCTGCTGCTGAGCGTAGGCCTTAAGTTTCTGCTGTAGCGGGAAACGCCAGCAGGCTTTGACTATTTAACGAAAGCCCTACCGTACTGCCGATGGCCGCTTCAAAGCAGCCCGGCAGCAACGCCAAGGCCAGGCTGCCACCGGCCAGACGAAAACGGCACAGCGTACCCGCACCTTGAAAGGTCTTGCTCAAAAGCTCGCCATGCAGCGAGCTGTCTGGCGCGTACTGCAAGCTGTCCGGACGCAGTAGCAGGTTGAGCTTGGTGTCGGTCTGCCAATCCTGCGCAGTAAAAACCGTACCCAGTTCGCTCTGTGCCTGCTTGGTGCCTGTCGCCGTTGCGACAATAAAATAGCCTTGGCCGATAAATCGCGCGGCAAACGGCGTTTTGGGCTGCTGCCAGAGTTTTTGCGGCGTGCTCCATTGCTCCAGATGACCTTGATAAATCAGGCCAATTTGGTCGCTGACGGCAAAGGCTTCGTCCTGGTCATGAGTGACCAGCAAAGCCGCCGTCTTCCGCGCTTTAAGAATATCGCGCACCTCGCCCGCCAGACGGCGGCGCAGCTCGGTATCAAGGTTGGAAAACGGCTCATCCAGCAGCAAAAGCTGCGGATTAGGTGCCAGCGCCCGTGCCAGCGCCACGCGCTGCTGCTGGCCACCGGACAGCTCCTGCGGATGGCGCCTGGCCTCGCGAGCAAGCCCGACCAGTTCCAAAAGCTCACCAACAATCTGCGCCCTTTTGGGGTGTTTGCGGATACCAAAGCCGATATTGCCTGCCACGGTTAGATGCGGAAACAGCGCGTAATCCTGAAACACCATACCGATACGGCGTTTTTCCGGCGCAAGACAAAATCCCGGACGGGACAATAACGCGCCTTCTAAATGGATACTGCCCTGTTGCAGCGTTTCAAATCCGGCTATCGCCCGCAGCACGGTGGTTTTTCCGCAGCCGGAAGGCCCCAGCAGGCAGCCGATTTCACCGGTATTAAGGTTAAAGCTGATGTTTTTTACCACCGCTTTGTCGCCGTAGGCGCAAGCGACGTCGTGCAGTTTGAGTAAATGAGGTTCAGACATTAGGGGCAATTAACTTCTCAAGCAGGGCTTTTTGCGCGTGCAGGCGGTTTTCGGCCTGCTGCCAAACTTCGGCGCGCGGGTCATCCAGCAAATCTTCGCTAATTTCTTCGCCGCGATGGGCGGGAAGACAGTGCAAAAACAGCACATCGGCGTGCGCTTTATCCAGCAAATCACGGCTCACCTGATACAGGTGAAAGGCTTTAAGGCGCTGCGCGGCCTCTTCTTCTTGCCCCATCGAAGCCCATACATCGGTGGTGACCAAATGTGCGCCTGCTGCCGCCTCAAATGGGTCACGCACAAGCCTTACGCGCTCACCGGCAAGCTCAAGATAACGCGCATCCGGCTCGTAACCTTCGGGGCAGGCAATACGCAGCTTGAAGTCAAACTGCACAGCGGCTTCCAGATAGCTGTTGCACATATTGTTGCCGTCGCCAATCCAGGCCACGGTTTTACCGGCAATCGCGCCGCGCTGCTCGCTATAGGTCTGCATATCGGCGAGCAACTGGCACGGATGCAGTTCATCGGACAGGCCATTAATAACCGGAACGCTCGAATGCGCCGCAAATGCGCGCAGCGTCTCATGGGCAAAGGTGCGAATCATCAGCCCATCGAGCATCGAAGACATCACAATGGCGCTGTCGGCCAGCGGTTCGCCGCGACCAAGCTGGGTATCGGCCGGGGACAAAAACAGCGCCTGCCCGCCAAGCTGAATCATGCCGACGGAAAAAGACAGCCGCGTGCGCGTGGAAGCCTTCTCAAAAATCACCCCCAGCACACGGTTTTTCAGCGGCTGCGGCAACACGCCCTGCGCCCTTAGCTTTTTAAGCTCGCTCGCCCGCGCAATCAAAGCGGTAAGCTCAGCAGGGTTAAAGTCCAGCAGGGACAGAAAATGTTTGGCACCCATCAAAAGCCAACCCCATACGGGAAAAACCTAAAAGTTTATATAAAACCCGCTGCCAATACCAAGAAAATATCGCCATTTTCCCCTCTCCCACCCGCGACCGAGGAGACGGGAACAGACCATAGGGTCTGTTCCCGTGTCAAACGCGAGCCGCGCTGCTGCTCAAAATTTCGCCAGACTAGGCGCAGCATGCAGCCAATGTGTACAACCTTGGCAAATGCTGCAACAACGTATGGCGAAATTTTGGGCGCAGCCCGAAGGGACGGGCCAGATTTTGTGCGCTGCTGTGTTGCTCGTCGTTCATTTGCATGAGCAAATTTCTCTTCTCGCGCCTTGCCGCGCGCAAAATCTGGCTCCGTCGCGGCCACGTTTGACACGGGAACAGACCCTAAAGCTTGCGCTATAATCCGGCGTTTTCTTCTAAGTACCTGCCTGAGTTAGCCTTGATGGAAATCAACCCCACACTAAGCCAAATCAAAGAACTTCAAAGCCGTACCGCTCAACTTCGGGGGTATCTTTGACTACGACCACAAGCACGAACGCTTGGTGGAAGTGACCCGCGAGCTGGAAGACCCCAGCATCTGGAATCGCCCCGATTACGCGCAGAGCCTCGGGCGCGAACGCGCCTTGCTGGAACAAACAGTCGGCACTTTGGATGAATTAGGCCAAGGCCTTATTGATGCCCACGAGCTATTGGAAATGGCCGCCGAGGAAGAAGACCAAGCGGCGCTTTTGGAAATCAACGCCGAACTGGAGCGCCTGCAAACGCTGCTCGCCGACATGGAATTTCGCCGCATGTTCAGCGGCGAGATGGACAGCAATAACGCCTGGCTCGATATTCAGTCAGGCTCCGGCGGCACGGAAGCGCAAGATTGGGCGCAAATGATTTTGCGTATGTATCTGCGCTGGGCAGAAAAACACGACTTTGCAGCGGAAATCGTCGAACTATCCGAAGGTGAAGTCGCCGGTATCAAAAGCGCCACTATTCATATCCGCGGTGACTACGCCTTTGGCTGGCTGCGCACCGAAATTGGCGTGCACCGGCTGGTACGCAAAAGCCCGTTTGATTCTGGCAACCGTCGCCATACCTCGTTTTGCGCGGTGTTCGCCTCGCCGGAAATTGACGACAGCATCGAGATTGAAATCAATCCGGCGGAACTGCGCATCGATACCTACCGTTCTTCCGGTGCGGGCGGCCAGCACGTCAATACCACGGATTCGGCGGTTCGCATCACCCACACGCCCACCAATACCGTGGTTTCCTGCCAGAACGAACGCTCGCAGCACGCCAACCGCGACCGCGCCATGAAAATGCTGCGTGCCAAGCTCTATGAGCTGGAAATGATGAAACGTAACGCCGCACAACAGATCCTCGAAGACAGCAAATCCGATATTGGCTGGGGACATCAAATCCGCTCCTACGTGCTCGACCAATCGCGCATTAAGGACCTGCGCACCGGCGTTGAGCGCAGCGACTGCGATAAAGTCTTGGGCGGCGACCTCGACGAATTTTTACAAGCCAGCCTAAAACAAGGGCTGTAATGGAACTTATTGATATGACTGAATCAGCACAGCCGGACGAAAACCATTTAATCGCCGCACGGCGCGACAAACTCGCCGCATTGCGCGAGCAGGGCAACGCCTTTCCCAATGATTTTCGTCGTAGCCATTATTGCGACGATTTACAACAACAATATAAAGACAGCAGCAAAGCCGAACTGGAAGCCGCCGCCATAGCGGTTAAAGTCGCCGGACGTTTAATGCTCAATCGCGGCGCTTTTTTAGTCATTCAAGACAGCAGTAGCCGCTTGCAGCTCTACGTTAATCGTAAAACTTTATCCTCTGAGCAATTAGCCTTGGCCAGCAGTTTGGACTTGGGCGACATCATTGCCGCCGAAGGCACCTTGGCGCGCTCCGGTAAAGGTGATTTATATGTCGATATGCAAAGCCTGCGACTTTTAACCAAAGCGCTGCGCCCGCTTCCGGATAAACATCACGGCTTAACCGATACCGAACAACGTTATCGCCAGCGTTATTTGGATTTAATCGTCAACGAAACCACCCAAAAAACCTTCCGCGTACGTTCACAAGTAATTGCGCATATCCGCCGTTTTATGGAAGCGCATGGCTTTCTTGAAGTCGAAACACCGATGCTGCAAGCCATTCCCGGCGGCGCTTCAGCCAAGCCTTTTGCCACCCATCACAATGCGCTGGATATGCCCATGTATCTGCGCATTGCACCGGAGCTTTATTTAAAGCGTCTGGTGGTCGGCGGTTTTGAAAAGGTCTTTGAAATTAACCGCAACTTTCGTAATGAAGGGGTTTCCACCCGGCATAACCCCGAATTTACCATGCTGGAGTTTTACCAAGCCTTTGCCGATTATCAAGACAATATGGATTTAACCGAAGTCTTATTGCGTGAATTAGCGCAATCGGTATTAGGTAGTACGGATGTGCCTTACGGCGATAAAGTCTTCCACTTTGCCGAGCCGTTTGCGCGCTTATCCATGTTTGATTCCATCGTGCAATTCGCGGGCATCCGCGAAGCGGATTTACGCGATATTGATACTGTCCGCGCACTTGCCAAAAAAGCCGGCGGGCAAATTAAAGGCCACGAAGGTTTGGGCAAATTACAAACGATATTATTTGAAGAGCTGGTTGAACCGAAGCTGGAACAGCCGACTTTTATTACCCGCTATCCGTTTGAAGTTTCCCCACTGGCGCAGCGCAGTGCCGATGACCCGAATGTCACCGACCGCTTTGAACTCTTTATCGGCGGGCGCGAGATTGCCAATGCCTATTCCGAACTGAACGATGCCGAAGACCAGGCCGAACGTTTTGCCGCGCAAGTGCGCGAAAAAGACGCAGGCGACGATGAAGCCATGCACTTCGACAGCGACTATATTCGCGCACTCGAATACGGCATGCCGCCGACGGCGGGCGAAGGTATCGGCATTGACCGGCTGGTGATGCTGCTGACCAACTCGCCCTCCATCCGCGATGTGATTTTATTTCCGCATATGCGCCCCGAAGGCTAAACAAAGGTTATGGACAGTACGCAGCGCCTGATTTTGACCGCCGTCGGCAGCGTCCTGCTTACGGTGGCATCCCTTTGGTATTACGGCTATCTGCACTTTGCCAAGCCAGAAGATGCAAGGCTTTTGGCCGAGTTCACCATGCTTAAAAGTATCCCGGGTGAACAGGTTAAACTTAAACTGGCTCCGGCCGAGCAAAGCGCACTTTGTATTGACGGCGTGCTGGTACTGTTCGACAGCCGCCAAAAAGGCTTATCCGGCGTGCTGGTAGACAGCAAAAAACGCGCCGTACGCTGCGCAGGCGATACCGTGCCGCAAGAAGTAACGCAGTAATCATCAACGATAAAGCAACGATAAAGGAGAGCAAAATGCGTGTGATTTTATTGGGAGCACCCGGTGCCGGAAAAGGCACGCAAGCCGGATTTATCTGCAAGCAGTTGAATATCCCGCAAATCTCCACCGGCGATATGCTGCGCGCCGCCGTTAAAGCCGGCACCGAACTGGGCAAACAAGCCAAAAGCGCAATGGATAGCGGAGGTCTTGTTTCCGACGCACTGATTATCAATCTGGTCAAAGAACGCATTACCCAGGCCGACTGCGCAAACGGCTTTTTATTCGACGGCTTCCCGCGCACCTTGGTGCAAGCCGAGGCGCTGATTGAAGCCAATATCACCATCGACCAAGTGATAGAAATCGACGTCGCCGACGAAGAAATCGTCAAGCGTATTGCCGGGCGGCGCGTACACCCCGCTAGCGGGCGCATTTATCACATCACCCACAATCCGCCGAAAGCCGAAGGTATTGACGATGAAAGCGGCGAAGCCCTCATCCAGCGCGACGACGATAAAGAACAAACCGTGCGTAACCGCCTTGCCGTCTACCACCAACAAACCAAACCTTTAATTCACTTCTACCAAAATCTATCCGCCAAAAACGGCCAGCCCAAATACAGCCGCATTAACGGCAGCGGTAGCCTGGCGCAAATTACCGAACGGTTGTTAAATGTGTTGAACTAAGCCAGCATCCCCTTGCCCGCTAGCGCGGGAGAGGGCTGGGGGAGAGGGTGACAACGGCGGGCGTTGAGGTTAAAGCGATGAATGCAAAAAATAATATACTGCACCTGCTTCTCATCCTGTTACTGAACCCATTGATCCCGGCCTTTGCCGGACTGGATCACAGGCCGCGTTACTACTATCAAGCGCCGCAATCCTACCTAGCCTTTAAAACATCACAAGCCTTGGCAAAAAAAGGCGATGCTCTGGCGCAATTTACCCTTTGCCTCGCCTATCGTTTCGGCAAATATGTCCGAAAAAACGCTGAAAAGACCTTATTCTGGTGCAAAACAGCGGCCAATCAAGGATTAGCGCAAGCGCAAGAGTACTTGGGTTATATGTATCTCGATGGCAACCCAGTAGAAAAAGATTACGCCCAGGCTCTACACTGGTTTCAAATCGCCAGCGCACAAAATAATAAGGATGCCCAATATTATCTGGGACAAATGTATGACTACGGCTGGGGGGTAAACCCGGACCATGACAAAGCCATTTATTTCTATCAATTATCCGCCGCGCAAAACAATTACGACGCAAAAAAGGCGCTGGATAAAATCCTGGAAAGATACCGCGACTTTGAAAAAAAACTGCCGCGGGCAAGACAGGGAGATAAAAGTGCGCAGTGGGACTGCGCCAGTCTATGCCTTGGCATCTGGCGTGAACAAGTCATCCGCAAAGAATGTAGTGAGGCGATAGACTGGCTGATCTCATCGGCAGAACAAGGCTACAAATTCTCACAAAAATATCTTGCCGAGTTTTATCTTAAGGGCAAGCACGTAGAACAAAATTACCCAAAAGCACTCTACTTTTTTCAACGGGTTGCCGAGCAAGGCGATTATCATGCGCAGTACCTTATTGGCACCATGTATGAAGAAGGTCTTGGCGTAGACAAAAACCAGAGCGAGGCCATACGCTGGTATCAATTATCCGCCGCACAGGGGCATTGGGGAGCAAAGAAAGCACTGAGACGAATCCGCTATGGCTTCCTTGGAACATGGTTTTCAGAAACCTTTCCGGGTCTCTGACGGATGGATTGATATTGCAAAAACGCCATTTTCCAGCAAGCCCGATCATCTCACCACCTCCCCTTGCCCGCTGCGAGAGGGTAACAACGGCGAGCATTGAGGTTAAAGCTATGAATGCAAAAAATATACTGCAGCTGCTTTCCATCCTGTTACTGAGCCCATTGATCCCAGCCTTTGCCGGGGACTGGACACCACCGCGTTACTACTATGAAGCGCCGCAATCATTAGATGCCTTTAAAACATCACAAGCCCTGGCAAAAAAAGGCGATGCTCTGGCGCAATATTCCCTTTGCCTCGCCTATCGTTTCGGCAAATATGTCCAAGAAAACACTGAGAGCACCTTATTCTGGTGCAAAAAAGCAGCCGATCAAGGATTAGCGCAAGCGCAAAACTACTTGGGTTATATGTATCTCAATGGCAACATGGTAAAAAAAGATTACGCCCAAGCCCTACACTGGTTTCAAATCGCCAACGCGCAAAATTATAAGGATGCCCAATATTATCTGGGACAAATGTACGACTACGCCTTAGGCGTAAACCCTGACCATGACAAAGCCATTTATTTATATCAATTATCCGCCGCGCAAAACGATCACTACGCAAAAAAGGCACTGGATGAGATCCGGCAAAGATACCGCAACTTTGAAAAAAACCTGCCGTGGGCAAGACAGGGGGATAGAGACGCTCAGTGGCACAATAGCGCGGCATGCTTTGGCCTCGCCTACCGTTACCGTGAACTAGTCATCCGCGAAGAATGTAGTGAGGCGATAGACTGGCTGACCTCAGCGGCAGAACAAGGCGACAGCTTCTCACAACGCTATCTTGCCGAGTTTTATCTGCAGGGCAAACACGTAGAACAGAATTACCAAAAAGCACTCTACCTTTTTCAACGGGCTGCAGAACAAGGCAATTCTGATGCGCAGCGCTTTATTGGCACCCTGTATGAAAAAGGCCTTGGCGTAGACAAAAACCAGAACGAGGCCGAACGCTGGTATCAATTAGCCAGCGAACGCGGGGATTACTACCGTTACTCCGATCAAGCGCCGTACTTATACGAAGCCTTTAAAGAATCACAAGCCTTGGCAAAAAAAGGCGATGCTCTGGCGCAATATACCCTTTGCCTCGCCTATCGTTTCGGCAAACATGTCCGAAAAAACGCTGAGAGTGCCTTACTCTGGTGCAAAAAAGCAGCCGATCAAGAATTACCGCAAGCGCAAAACTTTTTGGGTTATATGTATCTCAAGGGCTACATGGTAAAACAAGATTACGCCCAAGCCCTACACTGGTTTCAACTCGCCAGCGCACAACATTATAGGGATGCCCAATATTATCTGGGACACATGTATGACTACGGTTGGGGGGTAAACCCTGACCATGACAAAGCCATTCACTTATATCAATTATCCGTCGCGCAAAACTATGCCTTCGCAAAAAACGCACTGTATGACATCCGGCGAAGATACCGCCACTTTGAAAAAAACCTGCCGCTGGCAAGACAGGGGGATAAAATGGTGCAGTGGCACCATAGTTCGGCATGCCTTCACATCTACCGTAATAAAATCATCCACAAAGAATGTAGTGAGGCGATAAACTGGCTGACCTCAGCGGCAGAACAAGGCCACTGGCTCTCACAACTCCATCTTGCCCAGTTTTATCTGCAGGGCAAGCACGTAGAACAGAATTACCAAAAAGCACTCTACTTTTTTCAACGGGCTGTAGTGCAAGAGCCAGGCGATTCTCGTTCGCTGGATGCGCAGTACCTTATTGGCACCCTGTATGAAAAAGGTCTTGGCACAGACAAAAACCTGGGCGAGGCCATTCGCTGGTATCAATTAGCCGCTAAACGCGGGCATCCGGAAGCAAGCCGCGCACTGAAGCGAATCCACCAAGGCCCCCTTAGAAAATGGTTTTCAAAAACCTTTCTGGGGCACTGACAGATGGATGGATATTGCAAAAACGCCATTTTCCAGCAAGCCCTATCATCCCTTATGAAACGACACCCTCTCCCCACCCTGCTCGCCCTTGATACCGCCACCGAAGCCTGTTCGGTCGCTTTACTTCACCAAGGGCAAATCCTTACCCACTATGAAGTGATTCCGCGTCTGCACGCGGGGCGCCTGCTGCCAATGCTGCAAACCCTGTTAAGTGAAGCCGGTATTGCCTTAAATGCCGTGGACAGCATCGCCTTTGGCCGCGGCCCTGGTGCGTTTACCGGTGTGCGCATTGCCGCCTCAGTCGCGCAGGGCCTGGCGTTTGCCTTGAACTGCCCGCTGCTGCCTATCTCCAACCTCGCCGCCCTCGCCCAGCGCGCCCTGCGCGAGCACGGTGCAGAACAAGTCGCCGCCGCCATTGATGCGCGCATCGGCGAGCTTTACTTTGGCTGCTATCGCTTTGAGCAGGGCGAAATGCGCCTGCAAGGTATGGAAGCGGTACTGCCACCGGCGCAGGCCAGGCTGCCGCGCACGGCAAACGGTGACTGGTTCGGTGCGGGCAGTGGCTGGTCGGTAGCAGGCGGCCATCAACAACTGGCGTTAATCACGCATAAAGACGCATCACTGTTGCCACATGCCGAAGATATTTTGCATCTGGCGCAACGCGCCTTGGCTAGAGGCGAACAAATCCCCGCTGAACAGGCGCAGCCGGTTTATCTGCGCGATAAAGTCACCAGCAAACCTGCGCCTTAAAATAGACTTACAATAAGACGCATACCCTGCCAAGGTTTGCCATGACCGATTTAACTCAATGCCGTTTTTTTATTAGCAAGCCTTCGCCTTGCGGTTATTTGCCGGGGCAACAGGCCAGCAATTTATTGTTTGACCCGCGCGAGACGGTGGATGCTGAACGGTTTATGCAGCTTTGTGAATGTGGCTTTCGCCGCAGCGGTGAACAGTTTTATCGCCCGCGTTGCCAAAGTTGCAATGCCTGCATGCCGCTGCGGGTAGTGGCCAATGAGTTTGTGCCTAATCGACAGCAAAAACGCAATCTAAAGCGTAATGCCGATTTAACCCTGCATATTACAAAACCACGTTTTACGGATGAATATTACGATCTCTACGCGCGTTATATCGAGGGTAAACACGCCGATGGCGATATGTACCCGGCAAGCCCTGAGCAGTTTTCCAGATTTTTATTAAACCCATTGCCGTTTTCCCGCTTTTATGAGTTTCGTAAAGAAGAGCGCTTATTGGCGGTCGCGGTGACCGATGAGCTGCCGCGCGGATTAACCGCCGTTTATACCTTTTACGAGCCGAATGAAGAACAGCGCAGTCTGGGTCGCTTTGCGATTTTGAGCCAAATCAATCAATGCAAACGCTTAGGATTGCATGCGCTGTATTTGGGTTATTTCATCCGCCAATGCCGCAAAATGAATTACAAAACCGAATACCGCCCCATCCAAATGATGATGCACAGCCATCATTGGTATCGCTATAGCGAAAAAGCACTCGCCGATTAAATGCAAATTAAATACAAACAAGGGAAACAACATGCCTTGGTACGCTTGGTTAATCATAATTTTGGCACTGGGTTTGCCGCTGTCTTCCCTATTGTTATTGCGCGATAGCGCAAAGAAATTACCCTTATCTAAAGAACAATTAGAGCGTATTAAACAACGTAATCGAGAACAGGACGCTTTGGATAAAGAGCGCTAGCCCTAACCTCCCTGTCCAAGCTGCGCGGCCAATCGGCCTAGCGTCATCAGCGCCCACTGCGCCTCGCGCTCCCAGGGCACGGCGCAGTTAATCCTAAGGCAATGGTTGAACTGTTCGGTATTGCTGAAAATCATCCCTGGCGCAATGCTGATACCTTGGTCAAGCGCACGCAGATGCAGCGCTTTGGTTTCGATACCGCGCGGCAGGCTCACCCAAAGAATAAAGCCGCCTTCGGGGCGGCTGATTTGTGTGCCGTCTGGAAAATACTCCTGCACTGCCAGTTGGAATTGCGTCAGGTTTTTGCGGTATTCCTGCCGGATTTGCCGCAAATGGCGCTCAAAGCCGCCGTTTTCCAGATAAGCCGCCACGCCCATTTGCGTGACGCTGCATGCCGAATGGGTACTGAAGGTTTGCAGCCGCTGGATTTGTCCCTGCCATTTGCCCGCAATCAACCAGCCGATGCGCAGCCCCGGTGCCAGTGTCTTGGTAAAGGATGAGCAATACAGCACGCGACTATCGCTATCTTGCGCTTTAAGGACGCGGCTTTTGCCTGGCTCAAACATGAGCTCGCCGAAAATATCGTCCTCGACCAGCGGCAAATCAAACTCTTGGCACAGACGCAAAAGCTGCTGCTGGCGTTCGGGCGGCATGCTCGCACCCAACGGGTTGGACAGCCTTGAGGCCAGCACCAGCGCTTTGATCGGCCACTGCGTCGCGGCCAGGCGCAGCGCCTCCAGACTTAATCCGCTTTGCGGGTCACAGGGGATTTCAATCACCTTAAGCCCAAGCAAATCAGCCAGTTGCAACAGGCCGTAATAGGCGGGCGACTCGGTTGCAATTAAATCGCCGGGGCTGGTCAACACGCGCAGCGACATTTGCAGCGCCTCTACACAGCCGTGAGTGACGATAACCTCGCCCGGGTCTACCACAACGCCCGCATCACGCATGCGGATGACGATTTGCCGACGCAGCGGCTCAAAGCCGGGGCTGAACATATAGCCAAAAGCCTGCCCGCCATGAAAGCGCGTGACCTTGTAAAGCTGCTGATGCAGCGCCCTAAGCGGCAGATAGTCGCCGTGCGGCACCGCCGTGCCGAGCGGGAAAGCACCGGCGCGACGTGATTCGGCGAGCACCTTGGCAATAATGCTGGCGCGAGTGACCAGCGAAGGCGGCTCAACTTTAGCCATGTTCGGCGCGGGTGCGGTCAAGGCTTGGCTTTCGCCCACCTGCTCGCGCACGTAATAGCCCGACTGCGGACGGGCGCGAATCAGTCCTTGGTCTTCGAGCCGTGCATAAGCCTGTAATACCGTGGCGTGACTGACATTAAGCTGCTGGCTTAACTTGCGCACCGAAGGCACTTTTTCCCCCGGCCGATACACGCCACGCTGAATGTCAGCTTCCAATTGTCGGGCGATTTTCTGGTACAGCAGGGCAGTCATGGGCTATCTATCAAACGCTGCAACGGGCAAGCCCGCATTCTGCCACAAACTGTACCGGTACAGTTTGCTGCTCTGTTTCTCACAAGCAGCAGCGGGAAGTCAGCTAAATGACTGCCCAATCAATTGCTTAAGTCGCTGCCCGCACAGGGCGCGGCACAGCCCGATGGGCTTTTGCATGGGCGTGTCGATAGCGGCCAGCATGGCATTGAGGATGGCCTCTTCGGTCGCCTGCACGGCGGCGAGATAGAGCGGGTCGATATACTCATCGTTCAAACAATCGAAACTAACCCGCGCCGGTGAAAGCGGCGGTAGCCGGCGAGCATTGGCGGTACTGAAGGCCAAAAAGATGTCACCGGAATTATTGCCGCCGGGCGTTCCGCCCAATGCAAGCCCAAGTCCGGCACGCTGTGCCAGCCGTTCCAGTTGATGCGGCAACAGCGGCGCATCGGTTGCCAGAATAACGATGATGGAGCCACGTTCATCTTCCAACCCGCTCGGCGGCGGTTCGCTCCAACGCTCGCCAACCGGCACGCCAAGCACACGAAACCATTCACGTCGCCCATGATTGGCCTGCACCAGTGCGCCTAAACAGTATCGCTGCCGATCAATCTCGATAAGCCGTGAGGAGGTACCGGTACCTCCCTTAAAACCGTAGCAAATCATGCCGTTACCACCGCCGACATTACCCTCGGCGACAGCGCCGCCCTGTGCACTGTCGAGCGCGGACAGTGCGTCGTTTTCAGTAACGTATAGGCCGTTGATGTCGTTAATCACACCGTCGTAGGTTTCTGCCACCACCGGCATCGCCCACAGATGATGTTCGATAAATTCATCTTGGTACTGCCGCAGCATCCAGCGCACCGCCGCCTGATGCAGCGTACCGACCGCATGGGTATTGCTGATACAGACCGGTCCTAGAAAATAGCCGCCGTGTTTTATCCAGTGGCTGCCGGTCATCTCGCCATTACCGTTAAGGACATGAATTCCGGCAAAAACCGGCTGCGGCGAGCGCTGATAACCGCGTGGCAAAATAGCGGTTACACCGGTTTTTATCCGCTTGCCGCTTTCAGCGATATCGTCCAGTGTGCGATAACCCACCAAAACGCCCGCCACATCGGTAATGGCATTAAGTGGTGCGGGCGTACCAAGCAATGGCAAACCCAGTTCACGGGCGCGCGGTTTTTTGTTGATAATCATATAGTTATTTCCTTTTAACGACTTTGCCTGCTGCGAAAATACAAGCCAAGCGCTGCAATCAATAATGAAGCAAGCAACAATAACGTCGCAATGGCGTTGATTTCCGGCTTTATACCGCGCCTAATCATGCCGTAAATAAAAACCGGCAAAGTAGTTGAATCCACACCGGCAATAAAATAGGTAATGACCAAATCATCCATTGAAATAATAAATGCCAGTAACGCCCCGCCAATTACCCCGGGCAAAATTTGCGGCAAGGTAATGCGCCGAAAGGTTATCCAGGGGGATGCACCCAAATCAGCAGAGGCCTCTTCAAGCTGCGTATTCATCCCCGCCAAACGGGCGCTGACGACAATAAAGACATAACTGATTAAAAATGTGCAGTGGCCAATAATAATGGAGACTTTGCCCAGCGGCAGCCCCACACTGATAAAGAAAATCAGCAAGGCAATACCCAGCACAATATCCGGCATCAACATTGGCATAAACAACAATAGGCGGTACAGCGATTTAAGGCGAAAACGAAAACGCGCCAGGGTTAATGCGGTTAATGTGCCGACAGCCGTTGAAATCAGCGTAGTAAAAAACGCCACGGTTAAACTGCTGCGCAGTGACGCGAGCAATTGGCTTGTTGATTCCAGATACAGCGCATTTTCACTTAGGTTATTGGATAGACCAAAGATGGAGCGATACCAGTCCAGGCTAGCGCCGCTCCACACCATCATATTGATGGGATTGGCGTTAAATGAATAAAATACAATCAGCGCAATCGGCAAATACAAAAAGATAAAAAACAGTAGAGCAAAGCTGCCGAGTATCCGCCGCAACCCATTCATCTGCTAACCTCGCCTTGTTCATGACGGCTTTGCAGCAATACGTAAAGTGTTAAACAGAGCAATACCGCCGCCATCAGCAGCATGGCGAGTGCTGCGCCAAACGGCCAATTACGAGCGGAAAGAAACTGCTGCTCGACCAATGAACCAATCATTAAAACCCGTGCGCCGCCTAATAATGAAGGCACGATAAAGTTGCCAAGGCTGGGGATAAAGACCAACAAAGAGCCTGCGGCAATACCCGGTAAAGTTAACGGCAAGGTTATCCGCCAAAAGCTCTGCAGGCGGCTTGCGCCCAAATCGGATGAGGCTTCCAGCAGGCTCGGGTTGAGTTTTTCGACGCTGGCATACAGTGGCATAAACATAAAAGGCACGAGGATGTAACACAGGCCAATCAGTACCGAACCTTCACGGTACATTAAGTCAAACGGCTCTGTGCCACCTGTGGCAAGCCAAAGGCTGTTGATAAAACCGCTCGGGCGCAAAATTAAAAGCCAAGCGTAAAGGCGTACAATCAAACTGGTAAAAAACGGCAAAGTAATTAAAAACAAACAGAAGTTGCGCATGCGTTGCGGCTGGCGAGCCACCCAAAAAGCCATCGGATAGCACAGCAGCAAACAACAAACCACAGTCATCAGCGCAAGTTTGAGCGAGCGCACAATAATGGCGAGGTAAACCGGGTCAAAATCCTCATAAGTGCCATCGGCAAAGCCCAGCACGCGACCAAAGTTATCGGGATAGAACTGCCACTCCACACCGCCATAAACGCCCGGCTCCAAAAAACTGTATAGCGCCATAATGCCAAGCGGCAGCAGGAAGAACAGGCCAACGACCAAGCTGACCGGCAGCAGCCGCAGCGCCAACGCCGCTCGCTTATGCACTGGATGCCTCCAACCAATGCGCCGACTGCGGCGCGTACCACAGTCTGATCGCTTGCCCAACTTGCAGGGCGATTTGCCGCGCCGTATCACTGACGGTGGCCTTAACCGCAAGGCCATGTTCGCTGCGTACCAGCAATTCAAAATCCTTGCCAAGAAACATCCATTGCTCCACCTGCCCACGCAACTGGGCGTAGCCTTCTCCCGGGCAGGTCAAATAAAACTGTTCCGGTCGCAACAATAGTTGCCCTTGCCGCCCAATCGTTAAACCGCTCTGCTTGCCCAGCCAAAAACGCTCGCCGCTTTGATGCACAAGCTCAGCACCCTGTGCGGTGATGTTCTGCACCTGTAGCGGATACAGGTTACTGTCGCCGATAAATCCGGCGACAAAGGCATTGGCCGGACGGTCGTAAATCTGCGCGGGCGCGCCACTTTGCTGGATGCGCCCGCCGTTTAACACAACGATACGGTCGCTCATGGTCAACGCTTCTTCTTGGTCGTGGGTGACGAAGACAAAGGCAATCCCGAGCTCATGCTGCAAATGCTTTAACTCGCGCTGCATGGTTTGGCGCAGTTTGCGGTCGAGCGCGGACAGCGGCTCATCCAGCAAAAGCAGCGCCGGGCGGTCTACCAGCGCCCGCGCCAGTGCTACACGCTGCTGCTGGCCACCAGAAAGCTGCGCCGGTTTACGCCTTTGCATACCGGCAAGCCCGACCAATTCCAGAACCTCGCCCACCCGTCGGTTGCGCTGCGCCTTGGCTACGCCGCGCACATCCAGCGCATAGCCAACATTGGCCTCAAGGTTCATGTGCGGAAACAGTGCGTAGCTCTGAAATACCGTGTGTACCGGCCGCAAGTGCGGCGGTACGCCTTGCATGGAGCGTCCCTGAATACGCAGTTCACCGCTATCGAGCGGCTCAAATCCGCTGATGGCTCGCAGCAATGTGGTCTTGCCGCAACCGGAAGGCCCCAGCAGGGTGACAAACTCACCCTCAGCAACGATCAGGTTTACCCCGTCCAACGCTTGCACCAAGCCGCCTTCCGGCGTGCGAAAGCACTTGACCGCATCACAGACTTCAACGACATCCGCCATTACGCCACTCATACCTGCGGCTCAATCTGCGCTGCGAAAGCGCGTCCAGGCACGGTCGTACTGGCGTAACGCGCGGCCTAAATCCTCAAAAATCTGCAAACGTGCCATGACTTCGGGCGGCGGATTGATTTGCGGGTTATCACGCAGCTCTGGCGGCAATAGTTTTACCGCTTCACGATTGGGCGTACCGTTCATTTGCTGTACGACATTCATGGCGGCAATTTCCGGCCTTAAAAAGAACTCCATAAAGCGTTTGGCATTTTCTTTATTTGGCGCACTTTTCAGCATGCACATATCTTCCTGATAAAGCGTGGCACCTTCTTTGGGAATCACATAAAACAGATTATCAGGGTCGCTCTTGGCGTACATTAACGCGCCAACAAAAAAATGTGCCGCCGCTACATCGCCGGACATCACCAGCGTTTGACTGTCATAACTGAATGCCGACACCAAGGATTTACGCGCCAGTAACCAATCGGTCGCCTGTTTTAAATCATCGGGGTTTTCACTGTTGACCGATTTACCATTAACGATTAGAGCAAGTCCTAAAGTCTCGCGCATATCATCCAGCAGAATGACTTTTTTACCAGACCTGGCTTCGGCAAAAAAATCTGCCCAACTTTCTATCGGCTTGGAGACTTGCGATTTATTGTAAAAAATTCCCACCGTACCCCAAGCATAGGGCAAACAATATTCGCCTTTTGGGTCAGATTTAGCTCGCAAGAAAGCCGTATCAATATTCTTAAAACCCTCACTCTGGTTAATATGGGTTTTTTCCAAAAGCCCCAGCGCCGCCATGCTGTCGTGCATATGCACTGAAGGAAATACCAAATCGTAACCCGTTGCACCGGCTTGTAACTTCGCGAGCATTTCTTCATTGCTGCCGTACACATCCAAGGACACTTTAATGCCGCTTTCCTCAGTAAAACGACCAAGAATTTGCGGATTGATATAGTTGCCCCAGTTGTACAAATGCAATTCCCCGTTCGCCTGCGCAGCGCTGGCGACAAACCATACGGCAACAAAGACCGCACGAAGATTATTCAGTAACATGGGTTCTCTCCCTTATTGTGATTTATTGTGCTATGGTGGTTTGGCTCAGTCCGCCGTACGTACACGCGTCCAAGCGCGGTCATACTGACGTAAATCGCGGCCTAAATCTTCAAAGATTTGCAACTTGGCTCGCACTTTTTCTGGCGGGTTGATTTGTGGATTATCGCGCAGTTCAGCCGGCAATAAAGCGATAGCAGCACGGTTGATGGTGCCGTTCATTTGTTGCGCGGCGTTCATCGCAGCAATTTCCGGCCTTAAAAAGAATTCCATAAAGCGCTTGGCATTTTCTTTATTTGGCGCACTTTTTAGCATGCACATATCTTCTTGATAGAGCGTTGCGCCTTCTTCCGGAATGACCACAAACAAATTATCCGGGTCGCTCTTGGCATAGATGAGTGAAGTACCGACAAAAAAATGCGCCGCCGCCACATCGCCGGAAGCCACTAACGCCTGCACATCGTAAGTAAAGGCACTGATTAACGGTTTGCGTTGCAACAACCAATCGGTCGCCTGTTTTAAATCTTCCGCATTATGGCTATTGACCGACTTGCCATTAACAATCAAACCCACGCCCAAGGTTTCCCGTACATCATCAAGCATGGTGACTTTT
Source organism: Ventosimonas gracilis (assembly GCF_001580025.1). Lineage (GTDB taxonomy): Bacteria > Pseudomonadota > Gammaproteobacteria > Pseudomonadales > Pseudomonadaceae > Ventosimonas > Ventosimonas gracilis. The sequence continues at coordinate 27,239 of NZ_LSZO01000034.1, forward strand.
TTGCCCAATTGGGCCTCAGCAAAAAAATCTGCCCAACTTTCTATCGGTTTGGAGACTTGCGATTTATTGTAAAAAATTCCCACCGTGCCCCAAGCATAGGGCAAACAATATTCGCCTTTTGGGTCGGATTTAGCGCGCAAGAAAGCCGTATCAATATTCTTAAAACCCTCACTCTGGTTAATATGGGTTTTTTCCAAAAGCCCCAGCGCCGCCATGCTGTCGTGCATATGCACTGAAGGAAATACCAAATCGTAACCCGTTGCACCGGCTTGTAACTTGGCGAGCATTTCTTCATTGCTGCCGTAAACATCCAGGGACACTTTAATGCCGCTTTCCTCAGTAAAACGACCAAGAATTTGCGGATTGATGTAGTCGCCCCAGTTGTACAGGTGCAACTCTTCGGCGGCGGCGTTGCTGACGAGCCAAGCAGCCAGTACTGCGATAAGCGGATACCTTGTCATGGGGTTCTCCACGTTTTTTGTTGTGAAGCGCGAAAGATACTCTTGCATCGATTCGCGGACTTTGCGACAAGGGTAGACTATATTTATTCCAAAATCCAACTCTGTGATATAAAAATGTCATTCCTCCACTGCGCAGGATGCTCCCCATGCTCAGCACCCATCTGGAACAGCTCGGCAAGCTGACCCCATCCGAACGTAAACTCTGGGTTTATCTGCAAGCCAATCTGGAAACGCTGGCCTTTGAGAACGGCGCAACACTCGCGCAAAAAAGCGGAGTTAGCCCGAATACCGTCAGCCGTTTCCTGCGCAGGCTCGGCTACAAGGGTTTGAAAAGCCTGAAAGAAGAACTGCGTGATGCCGTGCGCGTGCAGTCTTTGCTCAATGGCACACTGATTGAGCGCCTTGAGCAACCGGATGACTTAATTGCCCACCTCAATGAAGAAATCGAGGCGCTGCGCGAATTTGCCGAGTGTCTTGGCAGCGCCCATTGGCAGGACATCGTAAGCCGCGTCAGCCGTGCTGAACGGGTATTTGTCTGCGGTTTCCAGACCATACGAGGCCTCGCCGAAGACTTTGCCAATCGCCTTGCCTTGGTACGCGAAGGTGTGGAGTTTCTTGACCTTTACAGCGGTGTGCTGGGGCAGTGGCTGGACAGCCACAAACAGCGCTGCTGTGTGATTTTGATTGATATTGCGCCCTACGCCGATGCCGGTATCGCTTTTGCCAATCATTGCCTGCAACAGGATACCGATTTAGTGGTTTTTACCGACGAATACGGCATTGCCCGCCATATTCACACGCCGCATATCCTCTGTATGAAGACCAAAACGGGCCTCATTCTCGAATCCACCGGCGGGCTGACCTGTGCGCTCAATGTGCTGCTGCATTGCGTTGCCAGCGCCCATAAAAGTCATCTAAAAAACCGCCTCGCGGCTTATCGGGAACGGGTGCAGCGGTTGCGGTTATATCGTACATAGCCTCCCTCCCCTGCATGCGGGAGAGGGAGGAGTAAACGCTAACGGTTTAGCCGCTTTTCAATTAAGCCATCCACCACACTGGGGTCGGCCAGTGTTGAGGTATCGCCTAAGGTTTCCAGCTCGTTGCAGGCGATTTTGCGCAGGATGCGGCGCATGATTTTGCCCGAGCGGGTTTTCGGTAAAGCCGATGCCCACTGGATTAAATCGGGTTTGGAGAAGTTGCCGATTTCTTTACCGACCAGCGCGGTCAGCTCTTTTTTCAGCGCATCGCTCGGCTGCACTGTGGCCATTAGCGTGACAAAGGCATAGATGCCCTGGCCTTTGATGTCATGTGGGTAGCCGACTACGCCTGCTTCGGCCACGGCTTCGTGCAGCACCAGCGCGCTTTCTACTTCGGCGGTACCAATGCGGTGACCGGAGACGTTAATCACATCGTCGATGCGGCCGGTAATCCACCAGTAGCCGTCTTCGTCACGGCGTGCGCCGTCGCCGGTGAAGTAGTAGCCGGGGTAGGCGCTGAAATAGGTTTCCAGCATGCGCTGCGGGCTGCCAAACACGCTGCGGATTTGGCTTGGCCAACTGGCTCTGATGGCGAGCACGCCGCTGCCTTCTCCTTCAATTTCCTTGCCTTGTTCGTCGAGTAGCAGCGGTTGCACGCCAAAGAATGGGCGCGTCGCTGAACCGGGTTTAAGTTCAGTTGCACCGGGTAGCGGGGCAATCATGATGGCGCCGGTTTCGGTCTGCCACCAGGTATCGACAATCGGGCAGCGCCTTTGCCCGACGACATTAAAATACCATTCCCAAGCCTCTGGATTGATGGGTTCGCCCACGGTGCCGAGCAGACGCAAGCTTTGCCGTGAGGTTTTTTTCACCGGCTGATCGCCTTCGCGCATCAATGCTCGCAATGCGGTGGGCGCGGTGTAAAAGATATTGACCTGATGTTTATCGACCACCTGCCAAAAACGCGAGCAGTCGGGGTAGTTGGGTACGCCTTCAAATATCAGGCTGATGGCACCGTTGGCCAGCGGTCCGTAGACGATGTAACTATGCCCGGTGACCCATCCGACATCGGCGGTGCACCAAAAAATATCGCCTTCGTGGTAGTCGAAGATGTATTTGTGGGTCATCGCCACTTGCAGCAGGTAGCCGCCGGTAGTGTGCAGTACGCCTTTGGGCTTGCCGGTCGAGCCTGAGGTATAGAGGATAAACAGCGGGTCTTCGGCATCCATCCACTCTGGCGGGCAATCGGCGGGTACCGTTTGCAGCGCAGAGGCATAACGCAAATCGCGTCCTTCACAAAACCCTACCGCCGCGCCGGTGCGTTCAACCATCACTACGGTCGTGACCTTCGGGCATTCGCTGAGCGCTTTATCCACATTGTTTTTTAACGGGATACGTTTGCCGCCGCGCACGCCTTCATCAGCGGTAATCACCGCGCGGCAGTCCGAATCCAAAATACGGTCGCGCAGCGAATCCGGCGAAAAACCGCCGAAGACGACCGAATGCACCGCGCCAATACGGGCGCAAGCCAGCATGGCAAAGGCCGCTTCAGGAATCATCGGCATATAGATGCAGACCCGGTCGCCCTTGTTAATGCCCCGGCTTTTCAGCAGATTGGCAAGACGGCAGACCTTATCGTGCAATTCGCGGTAGGTAATTTTTTTCGACTCATTCGGCTCGTCGCCTTCCCAAATAAAGGCCACTTGTTCGGCACGTGCGCTCAGATGACGGTCGATGCAGTTATACGCAACATTAAGCTTGCCACCGGCAAACCAAGTCGCCGTGCCTTGCTGCATCACACCTTGGCAGACGCTATCCCAAGGTTTGAACCAGTCGAGAAAGGCGCTCGCCTGCTCGCCCCAAAACTGCTGTGGCTGTTCAATCGACTGGCGGTACAGGCGCAGATAGTCCTCATCGGTGAGATGGGCACGCTGGCGCACGGCTTCGGAGACGGGATGACGGGTAATCTCATACATGACAAGTTCCTTGTTGTGCTTTTTAAAGATCGCAAGTCTGGCGCACAGTGCTGTGGCTTTCAAGCAAGCCAAAGTCGCAAAACACTACAACCAAAGAATTGCCAGAGGGCATTCTGTGGTAAAACCTTGGCTTTGCCGCTATACCCACAAAAGACACAAGAATAAATCGGAGCGTTGTTATGTCTAAAACCATTGCCTTTTTCCCGGAAGCCGCCTATGGCCCTGCGCTTAATTCCGTGGGTATCGCCCAAGCCTGCCAGACATTGGGATACCGGTGCGTCTTTTTAACCGACCCGGGCATGAGCGGTCTGTATAGCGGTTACGGTTTTGAAGAATATCCAGTCAATATGTCCGCGCCTATGCCTGCCGATGAAATGGCGCGTTATTGGTCAGATTTTATCAATAGTCATTTGCCTAACTTTCGTAAATCGCCCATCGAGCAACTGGATAATTATATTAAGGAATGCTGGGCAGCCATAGTCGAAACCAGCCAATGGGCGCAAAAAGAGCTGCCTGCATTACTCAAACAACTCAAGCCGGATTTAATTTGCGTGGATAACGTCATTTTATTTCCGGCCATTAAGCAATACAGCAAAGCACAGGGTAAACCTTGGGTAAGGATTATTTCCTGTTCGGAAAACGAAATCGAAGACCCCGATATTCCGCCGCACCTATCCGGCATGGCGCAAGATGACAAAGACGGCCACGCACGGTTTCGCGCCGCGTTTCATCAGGCGATCAAAGAAGTCCACGCGGGCTTTAATGATTTTCTTATCCGTTGCGGCGAACGACCTTATCCGCTGGGTACTTTTTTTGAAGACTCACCCTGGATGAATTTATTGCTCTATCCCGATCCGGTGCGCTTTAACCGCCGTCATCCCCTCGATAGCGGGCGTTTTCATTATTTGCAAGGCTGCGTACGTAAAGAAGCGCCTTACGCCATACCAAAGTTTCCAGTTAATCACGACAAGCCATTAATTTATGTGAGCTTCGGCAGCTTGGGCTGCGGCGATACCGATTTAATTAAGCGGCTTATCCAAGTACTTAGCTCTCTGCCCTATCGCGTATTGGTCAATGTCGGCGATTATCTCGATGCTTATTCACAGCTACCCAATAATGTATTGATTGACCAATGGTTTCCGCAGCCTTCGGTGATTGCGCAAGCGGATTTGGTGATTCATCACGGCGGCAATAACAGTTTTACCGAATGCCTTTATTTCGGCAAACCGGCCATTATCATGCCCTACGCTTGGGACGGCCACGATAATGCCATGCGCGTGCAGGAAACCGGCCACGGCCTGCGTCTTGATCGTTATGACTGGACAGCAAGCCAGCTTGCCGCGAATATCGCTCACTGCTGCACCGATGCAAAAATAAGGCAACGCCTGCAACAGACCAGCCACCACATGCAAGCACGCCCCGGCCCGCTCGAAGCGGCGCACATTCTCGATAAAATCCTGCAAAACACTGAAAAGGAAAACCATGAAAACGCCCGTTATTAAAAAACCCGCTGCCGTCACCGCACTTACCGATTGGGGTGCTATCGACAATGGCCTGCAAGGCCGCTCGCAAACCAGCGGCCGGTTGCTGCATAAAGGCGCAAACGGTCAATCCGAATGCGGCATTTGGCGCTGCACCCCAGGCAAATGGCGCTGCGAGGTTGAGCGCGACGAGTTCTGCCACTTCCTTGAAGGCCGCTGCACTTACATTCACGAAAACGGTGAAGTGATTGAGATAGACGGCGACTGTATTGTCTTTTTCCGCAAAGGCTGGAAAGGCGTTTGTCACGTTACTCAAGAAATTTGTAAGGTTTATATGATTGCTTAAAAGGTAAAACGATGAGTGTGGATAATCTGCTGCAAGCGGCCAGGGCGAATCAACGAGGTCCTGCACCGGTACATTTGTGGAACCCGCCTTTTTGTGGCGATATGGATATGCGTATTGCCCGTGACGGTACTTGGTATTACTTGGGTACGCCTATTGGCCGTCATTCGATGGTGCAACTTTTTTCGCGGATTATCCGCCGTGACGGCGAGCAGTATTTTCTGGTCACGCCGGTGGAAAAAGTCGGTATCCGCGTCGATGACGCACCCTTTGTTGCAGTGGATATGCAAGCTGAGGGCGAAGGAAAAACGCAAGTGCTGCGTTTTGTAACCCATGTGGGCGACGAGGTCACGGCAAACGCCGAACACCCCATTCGCGTGGTAATTGATCAAAAAAGCGGCGAACCTGCACCTTATATTCTCGTGCGCGATAATTTAGAGGCGTTAATTCACCGCAATTTGTTTTACCGCTTGGTAGCAATGGCCGAAGAGCAATCCATTAACGGCGAACAATGGTTGGTCGTTTTTAGCAGCGGACAATGTTTCCCTATCGGTCCGCTGCCAAGCTAAAGCGCATTACATATTCGGGTAATTCGGCCCGCCGCTGCCTTCCGGCGTAACCCAAGTGATGTTTTGCGCCGGGTCTTTAATATCACAGGTTTTGCAGTGCACACAGTTTTGCGCATTGATTTGAAACTGGCTCTGCCCGCTGTCATCTTTAACCACTTCATAAACCCCGGCCGGACAATAACGCTGCGCCGGCTCATCATATTTTGGCAAGTTCTGCCCAATCGGAATTAAAGGGTCGGTTAGTCGTAAATGAATGGGCTGGTCTTCTTCATGATTGGTATTGGATAAAAATACCGAAGACAACTTGTCAAAACTCAGTTTGCCATCCGGCTTGGGATACTCAATAGCTGCCGACTGGCTCGCTTCTTTTAAGCAGGCGTAATCGGGCTTGTTATCGTGCAGCGTTAGCGGGATTTTACCGCCAAACAGGTTTTGGTCGATAAAGTTAAAGGCACCGCCAAGCAAGGTTCCAAACTTGTGCAGCGCCGCGCCGAAGTTGCGGCTACGGAACAACTCGTCATACAGCCAACTGGCTTTAAAGGCTTCAACATAATCCGTCAGTTCGTCGCCTTCACGCTGCGTCAAAAGCGCTTTTGCAATGGCTTCAGCGGCGAGCATGCCGGATTTCATCGCCGTATGACTGCCTTTGATTTTGGCAAAGTTAAGTGTGCCTAAATCGCAGCCAATTAATGCACCGCCCGGGAAAACCATCTTCGGTAATGAATTAAAACCGCCTTTACAAATCGCCCGTGCGCCATAGGCTACCCGCCTGCCGCCTTCGAGATACTGCGCAATCCGCGGATGATGTTTATAGCGCTGAAACTCGTCAAAGGGCGATAAAAACGGATTGGAATAGGATAAATCGACAATCAAGCCAACCACTACCTGGTTATTTTCCAAGTGATAAAGAAAAGAGCCACCGGGGTTTTCATTATTGAGCGGCCAACCCGCGGTATGCACCACTAATCCCGCTTCATGTTTAGCCGGGTCAATATCCCAAAGCTCTTTAATACCGATACCGTAATGCTGGGCGTCGGCTTCGCTGTCTAGTTGATATTTTTTAATAAGCTGCTTGCCGATATGACCACGGCAACCTTCGGCAAATAGCGTGTACTTACCACGAAGTTCCATACCCGGGGTATAGCCGTCTTTCGGCTGTCCATCTCGGCCTACGCCAAGGTCGCCCGTGATAATGCCGCGCACAATACCGTTCTCATCGAGCAAAGCTTCTTGTGCGGCAAAGCCGGGGTAGATTTCTACGCCCAATGCTTCGGCCTGTTCAGCCAGCCAGCGGCACAGGTTGCCGAGCGAGATAATGTAATTGCCCTCGTTGTGCATGGTTTTTGGCACAAAGAGGTTAGGCAGTTTGCTGGCTTTTTCAGCGCTTCTCAGTAAATAAATATCATCACGCAAAACCTTGGTGTTAAGTGGCGCGCCTTTTTCTTGCCAATCGGGGAATAACTCATTTAACGCACGCGGTTCAAACACGGCTCCGGAGAGAATATGAGCACCGACTTCCGAGCCTTTTTCCACCAAACAAACACTGATTTCCTGCCCCGTTTCAGCGGCCTTTTGCTTTAACCGGCAAGCCGCTGCAAGCCCCGCAGGTCCCCCGCCGACGATGACCACATCAAATTCCATAAACTCGCGTTCCACGGACAATCTCCCATTTGTTTATTCAGGCTGGTTGTTTTACCAAAGGCCGCGCGTACCGGGCGCGGCGGCATTATAGCGAGCTGGACTTCCGACTGACTGTATCTGCGCGGACAGTTTGCAGAATGCCTGCCAGCGCCGTCCACTATCATAAAAACGTGACCTGCGCACTAAAAATCCGCACAATGCCAAGGTTTTTACGCTATTTCCCTTGATTTTTACCCGCTTTTGAGAGCATCCCTTTGCCGTTGATACAAATGCGTCTGTTAGTGCTGGGCAGTGATACCACCTTGGGGCAAGCGTTGCTGCGTCAAGCAGGCGGCCTGGGTATTGATTTTGTCTGTCTGCCTACGCCCGCCGAAGGTTTCACCTGGCAAGCCGCCAAGACGCATCTGGATAAAGAGCGCCCGGACGCTTTACTTAATCTTGCGCATGATTGGAATGGATTTCAGTCAACAAACCTACAGTCACTGTCTGCCGGGGAGCGCTTAAGTCGTTATCTGGCCAATTATTGCGCAAAGCGCGGCATTATTTTGCTGCAACCATCCAGTTACCTGGTATTCGACGGCACACGCGCGATGGCTTATGACGAACAAGAACCGCTGGCCCCGCTAGGTGCCATCGGCACAGCCTTGCAGCGTATGGAAGAGCACCTGCGTTCGCGCTGCCAAAAGCATGTATTGCTGCGCTTTGGCTGGTTATTGGATGAAAGCCGCGGCGGGCATTTAGAGCGTTTTTTACAGCAAGCGAGCCAAGCTGGCGAAGTACCCGCCGCCGATGACCGCCGTGGCAGCCCCTGCACCGTAGACGATGCCGCGCGGGTGCTGCTGGCCGTGCTGAAACAACTTGATTGCGGGGCAGCGCTTTGGGGCACCTACCATTATGGCGGACATGAAGCGAGCACGGCGCTGGCGCTGTATCAAGCGATTTTGGATGAAGCGGCGCAGTTTCACCCTGCCCTTGCCGCAAGACTTTTGCCAACGCCACACGAACTATGCAAAGACCACCAAACCGAGCCGCAGCACGCGGTGCTTTCCTGTAAAAAAATCCTCGAAACTTTTGGCATTAAACCGCGTGCCTGGCGGGTGGGTTTGGCCGATGTACTCAAGCGGTATTTTCAGCGGGGTCAAACCGCTTAATCTTCGTAATGCGCTCGCCCGGGATTTTTAGCCGCTGATGAATTGCAAATAAAAAACCAATCACCCGACTACAGAAAAATCAATCCAAAGACAGTTGAAATAATCTCGCCAATATCACGCTGCCCATCATCAGATTTATCCGGCTTATACAAGACTGCAACGATTTCGCCACGCCGATCAGCAGGCGGGTTACTGCCAGTGGTTGAATAAGGCATCTGTGTCTTGGCTGTTCTTGCTACGGCTGCGCTTTCTTATTAAATCAATCACCGTAGCGGATGCAGAAGCGGCTGTTTGTTCAAATCTCGCCTCTTTTTGATAAAACCAAAAAGATTCACCCAATTGCCAGTCTATCCTCATCGTGCAAGCACTCCCTTTGCTTTTGTTTTATCGGTGAAGTTTAACTGGGTTATCCATTGCTCCAGTGCTTTTGCCGGATTTTCAGCAGCGGTAATCGGCCTGCCCACGACCAAATAATCCGCGCCCTCGGCCAAGGCTTCATTCGGGTTTAAGGTACGCCTTTGGTCATCAGCCGCGCAGGCTGCCGCGCGGATGCCGGGCGTGACCAGCGCCAAGTCCGGATACGCGGCTTTCAGGGCGCGGGCTTCGCGGGCGGAGCAGACCAAACCGTCTAATCCAGCCTCACTTGCCAATCCAGCGAGGCGCAGTACCTGTTGTTCGGGTTCGCAGTCAAGGCCAATCCCCGCCAAATCACTGCGTTCCATGCTGGTCAATACGGTTACGCCAATCAGCAGCGGCTTGCCCCCTGCGCATTGTTCAAGCACTTCGCGGCAGGCTTGCAGCATGCGAAGGCCTCCACCGCAATGCACATTGACCATCCATACGCCAAGTTCGGCAGCGGCTTTTACCGCCATTGCGGCGGTATTGGGGATGTCGTGAAATTTAAGATCCAAAAAGACTTCAAAGCCTTTGTTCTGCAAGGCTTCAACCACGAAAGGACCTGCCCTGGTAAATAATTCCTTGCCCACTTTCAGGCGACACTGCGATGGCTGCAACTGTTCGGCCAGTGCAATGGCCTTATCCGCCGTAGGAAAATCCAGCGCGAGGATAAACGGGGTTTGGCAGACCGGCATATCAGTGACTCGCCAGTGCCGAGTGGCTTAAATCCAGCCAGTCGAGCAGGATTTGTCCGCTTTCGACCAACCAGGCGTCTTTTTCGGGTTTGGGTTTTTCGGCCTCGACCTGCAAGCCGTTATCGCCTTCTTCCTCAGACAGACTTTGCAAGGGTTCCTCACCCTTAGCCTTGCGGCGGGTATTTTCCAGCGCCAGTTGCTCGGCTTCGATGCTTTGCTGAAAGGCGCGGCGGCGCGTTTCGTTCAGACTGACTTCGGTTTGCTGCATCAGCCGCTGGTTCAGCGCCAGACGCTCGCGGGTAAAGACAAAATCAGCATTAGCGGCCACGCGCTGGTCATGACGCTTTTGTAGCTCATAAAGGTATGGCGTAAAGGGATTGGCGGGAATGGAGCTGTTTTTCGATGGGTAGTTAAGACTGTCCCAGGGCATGGCTTGCGGCAGGCTGCTTTCGCCAATTTCTTTGGTATCGATCAGCGTGGGGTAGCTGATGTCGGGTATCACACCGCGCAGTTGGGTGCTTTGCCCGGAAACGCGGTAGAACTTGGCGAGGGTTAATTTGAGTTCGCCGTGATTAAGCGGCTGAATGCTTTGTACCGTGCCTTTGCCGAAGGTCTGCCCGCCGAGCACCAAAGCGCGGTGATAATCTTGCATGGCGGCGGCAAAAATTTCCGAGGCTGAGGCGGAAAGACGGTTGACCAGTACCGTAAGCGGGCCGCTGTAATAGGCTTGTTCGCCGTCGCTTTCGGCAAACAGCGGGTCAATTTGCCCATTACTGTTACTGACTAATACCACCGCGCCCTGGCGGATAAAAAGGCCGGAAAGCTCGGTCGCTTCTTGCAGCGAGCCACCGCCGTTGTTGCGAAGGTCAATCACCACGCCGTCTATCTTGTCCTGCTTAAGCTCATCAAGCAGGCGTTTGACATCGCGCGTGGTGCTGCGGTAATCCTCGCGTCCCGCGCGCAGCGCTTTAAAGTCGAGATAAAAGGCCGGAATATCAATAACCCCCAAGGTATAGGGGCGACCTTGGCGGGTTAAGTGCAACAGGGATTTTTTCGCCGCTTGTTCTTCGAGCTTGACCGCCTCGCGGATAATCACCACCACTTTGCTGGTTTTGTCATTCGGTGCATTGCTGGCCGGGATGACCTCAAGGCGCACTTTGGAGCCTTTGCGACCACGTATCAGCTTGACCACTTCATCCAGTCGCCAGCCGACCACATCGACCATTTCGCCATTACCTTGCGCCACGCCAATAATGCGGTCGGCCGGCGCCAGTTGCTTGCTCTTGTCGGCGGGACCTGCCGGTACCAGACGAACGATTTTGACGAAGTCATTATCGCTTTGCAGCACCGCGCCGATGCCTTCCAGCGACAGGCTCATATTGATGTCAAAGGTTTCGGCGTTATCCGGCGACAGGTAGTTGGTATGCGGGTCGTAAGAGCCGGTAAAGGCGTTTATGTAAGTCTGGAAAATATCCTCGGCGCGCGTTTGTGCAAGGCGGGTGAGTTGATTGCGATAGCGCTTGGTCAGTTGTTCCTCAATCGCCTGATCATCTTTACCGGTAATGCGCAGGCGCAGCACTTCGTCTTTCAGCCGTCTGCGCCAGAGATCATCCCGTTCAGCACGGGTTTTAAGCCAAGGCGCATCTTTGCGTTCGGTTTGCAGTGTTTCATCACGGGAAAAATCCATCGCCCCGATGCCTTTGCCAAGCTCGGCCAAGATAAAATCAAGCTGCTCGCTGGCGCGGTCGAGATAACGCTTGTAGAGAGTAAAGGCCGGTTCTAAATCGCCTTTTTTCAGCAGGTCGTCGAAACGCGTCTGCCAGCGGTCAAACTCTTTGATGTCGCTCTCGATAAAGTAGCTGCGCGACGGGTCGAGCATCTTCAGATAGCCCTGATAAATCAGCCGCGAGCGGGCATCATCCAGCAGCAACTTGCTGTAGTGATAACGGCGCAGCAGCTCAACGGTATTTAAGCTGGCAATCACTTGCTTGCGGCTGGGTTCGAGTTCGTCCCAAGGATTGCCTGCACTGTGCGCAAACGAAGCAAGCAACGCTGATAAAAAGACAACGAGCAAAGTGGCTCGGGCAAGGGGCGTTTTCATAGGCGGTTCACATAATCTCGGGTAGCGGCAGATGGTAGCTCAAAAGTCGGCTCGCTTAGCGTTGTACCTTTATCGTGCTTTTTATCACGTTTTAAGTGCAAGCGGCGCCCGTCCGCTTGCTTCTGTCCTCGCGCGGGGTGGTTTTAAAGAAGTTGCGGTAGCTGCTGGAAAAATGCGGCCCGGAGGAAAAACCGCACGATAGGCCAATTTGGATAATGGATTTACTGGTTTGCAATAGTAGTTGCCGCGCTTTGGCAAGACGCAGCTCCAGATAATATTGGCTCGGCACTTTGCCTAAATATTGTTTAAAGATGCGCTCCAACTGACGGCGTGATACGCAGACCAAACGGGCAATATCATCGGTGGAAAGCGGCTCTTCGATATTGGCCTCCATCAAAATAACCGCTTGGGTCAATTTGGGATGGCCGGTGCCTAAGCGATTTTGCAGTGGAATGCGCTGAAGTTCATCGCCGCCGCGCCGCCGCTCAATCACCCACTCTTCGGCCAAACGTCCGGCCAGTTCCGCGCCAAAATCACGAACCAGCAGCGCCAGCAGCAAATCGACAATGGCAAAGCCTCCACAAGCACTGATGCGGCCTTGGTCAATATCAAACAGGTGATTGCTGGCCAAAACGGCCGCAAAGCGTTCGGCAAAGTCTTCGCGAAAAAGCCAGTGCACTGCAGTGCGATAGCCATCGAGCAGCCCGGCCTGCGCCAGTGGATAAATCCCCGCGCCTAAACCACCCAGCACACAGCCGCGCTGCGCCGCTTGCTTGAGCGCGGCGCTTAATTCAGGTGCAAGCGCGACTGAAGGTTCGCCTGCAAGCAGCAACAGACACTGCGTCTGCGCCAAATGTGACTCGCTCCACGGCTCGCCTGGCAACTGCCAGCCCGCCGCGTTTTTCTTCGGAGGCTCGCTGTGCAGAATCTGCAGCGAACCTACAGCAGGCTCAAGCGCTCGCGCACGGCTGAGCAACTGCTGGGTCAGCGCCACAGAAAGGGCGTCGGCACAGGGAAACAGCAACAGGGTTATTGGGCGAAAAAACATGCGACGAGTTTACCTGCTTTCACGCATCGCGCGGCCTGCGGTAAGGGAATACATCGATAATTTTCCCTGCGGCTATCGCCTGTTGCAGACTTTGCCAAAAGTCTGCGTCAAACAATTCCCCGTGCAGTTGATTGAACAAGCGCCGCTTTGCGCTATCGGCAAATAAAAAAGTCGGGAACTCTTCTGGAAACACATCTTGGGGGGCAATGGAATACCAAGGTTCGGCAGCCATTTCGTCTTCTGGATAACGCGGCGGCGGAATACGGCGAAAGTTCACTTCATGCAAGAAACAAATTTCATCGTAATCGTAAAACACCACACGCCCATGCCGGGTGACACCAAAGTTTTTTAACAGCATATCGCCGGGGAAAATATTGGCCGCCGCCAGTTGTTTAATGGCAAGGCCATAATCGTCCAATACCTCTTTTTGTTGCAAAGCGCTTGCCTGTTCCAGATAGAGATTAAGCGGAATCATTCGTCGCTCCGTCCAGCAATGGCGAATCAACACTTGCCCGCTTGCTTCCAAAACCACGGTGGAAGGAGCTACCTCCAATAATTCAGCCAAACATTCGGGAGCAAAGCGTTCTTTAGGAAAGCGAAAATCAGAAAACTCCTGGGTATCGGCCATGCGCCCTACCCTATCGATATTTTTAACCAACCGGTATTTTTCAATAACGGTATGCCGTTCAATGGTTTTAGTCGGCGAAAAACGGTCTTTAATGACTTTAAAAACCGTATTAAAGCCCGGCAAGGTAAATACACTCATAACCATGCCACGCACGCCGGGCGCCATGACAAACTGCTCATCACTGCTCGCCAAATGGGCAATCAGTGCCCGATAAAACTCGCTTTTGCCCTGCTTGTAAAAACCAATCGAGGTATAAAGCTCGGCAATATGTTTACCCGGCAATATACTTTTAAGAAAACCGACAAAATCCGCCGGAACCGGCACATCGACCATAAAATACGAACGGGTAAAAGAAAAAATAATCGATACTTCGTCTTCATCGGTAATCAACGCATCGGCGACAATGCCGCGCTCTTCATCGTGGATTAACGCAATCATTAACGGCCATTGCCTGTTCTGCCCATAAATGCGCCCCACTAAATAAGCGCCTTTATTGCGATAAAGCACGCCGGAAAACAATTCAATCATTTGCCAAGCGTCCACCGGCAAACTGTCTGCTAATTGCTGCGCGAGACGCTGGCTGTCGGCGTTAAGGTCGGCAAAAGGCAGATCAAAACGGTAATCGCGCAAAATCTGCGCTAAACAACCGGCCATATCGCCTTTCGGAGGGTAATCACGGGTTTGCGTAGTGCGCGCTTGCTCGCGGCGCAGCGGGCGCGTGCTGTGGATAAACATGCAGCGGTCGCTGATAAGGTCATGGCTGAACAGGCTGCAAAAAATCGAGTTGTACCAGGTCTCGGCCAGCTCATCGTCAAAACGCGGGTCAATCAGCTGGATATACGCGGCTTTTACATCCGGCCAATAGGCGACATCGAGCAGCAACGTATCGCTATAAGCACGGCACAGAGTATCGCGCGTGGCCTTGACTTTGAGTTCGTACAGGGCAATGCGCTCGCTGGCCGCCTGCTGCGTGGCAGGCCACTGGCCACGCTCAAAACGTTCGCGCGCACCGCGGGTGATGATTTGGAACTGCTCGCGGTAGTCGTCAAAGCCCGCCAGAATCAGGCGGGCAATCGTATCGGCAGGCCATTGTTTGGGCATGTTGATCTCTTGAGCAATAAAAGCGAGGGTCTTAGGAAGCAAACATGTTTTTATGGCATGATAACTTCCTGATATGACTGGTAAAAATAGGTACTTCAAACGTTCGAAAATCAG
>NZ_LSZO01000035.1 GCF_001580025.1 Ventosimonas gracilis
TGCCGCCAGCAGGCTAACCATCCACTGTAGGGAGAAGAGAAATGGCTACAAACAATGATAGCTCAATGCAGTTTGATGCGGTATTCAATCGCATCTCTAGCCGAGGCCAGGACTGGCTTAAGCACGTCGAGAAACACGCCCGCCCAGGAGAAAGCTGGGCACAGGCGGACGAGAGATTGAGCCGAGAGAAAGAGATTGCCGAAGCCGCCGCCGCAACCCTTGCCCCACCAGAGCCAGCAACCGGCCAAAAATCGCAACAAGAACGGCCAGAAGAGACCCCAGAAGCGCCGTCATCTCACTTTGTGGCGGATACGCGCGGAGCGGAAATTAAAGACGACATAGCGAGCATGGAACA
>NZ_LSZO01000036.1 GCF_001580025.1 Ventosimonas gracilis
AAGGTTGTACACATTGGCTGCATGCTGCGCCTAGTCTGGCGAAATTTTGAGCAGCAGCGCGGCTCGCGTTTGAAGCGGGAGCAGACCCTAACTAAATAGCCCTCTCCCCTCGCCTGCAAGTGCAAGCAGCGAGGGGAGGGTAAAAGCTAGCGGGGAAAAGCGGGAGGATTGACGCGGGCCATATCTTCCATCACGCGCACCACCTGACAGCTATAGCCAAATTCGTTGTCGTACCAGACGTAGAGCACCAGGCGCTTATCGGTGCACAGGGTTGCGCCGGCGTCGACCACGCCGGCGTGGCGTGAGCCGACAAAATCGCTGGAGACTACTTCTTGCGAGTTGACGTAGTCAATTTGCTTGTGCAAATCCGAGTGCATGGCGGTCTGGCGTAGAAATTCGTTGATTTCGTCGCGCGTGCTCGCGGTTTTCAGGTTGAGATTTAAAATCGCCATCGACACATTGGGTGTCGGCACGCGGATGGCGTTGCCGGTTAATTTGCCCGCGAGTTCCGGCAGCGCTTTGGCAACCGCAGTGGCCGCGCCGGTTTCGGTCAAGACCATATTAAGCGGGGCGCTGCGGCCACGGCGGCTGCCTTTGTGGAAGTTGTCTATCAGGTTTTGGTCGTTGGTGTAGGCGTGCACGGTTTCCACGTGGCCGTTTTCAATGCCGTATTGCTCGTTGATGGCTTTAAGTACCGGCACTATGGCGTTGGTGGTGCAGGAGGCGGCGGAGATGATCGGGTCATCGTCTTTAATATCGCGGTTATTGATGCCGTGCACGATATTTTTGATGTCGCCCTTGCCGGGGGCGGTCAGCAGCACGCGGGCAATGCCCGGGCAATTGAGGTGCAGAGATAAGCCTTCGCGGTCGCGCCATTTGCCGGTGTTATCGACCAGTAGCGCGTTGTCGATTCCGTATTGCTGGTAGTTGACGCTGGAAGGGTCGGCGGAATAAATCACCTGGATGCGGTTGCCGTTGGCGATCAGGCAGTTGTTCGCTTCATCGACCATCAGCGTGCCGTTAAACGGGCCGTGTACCGAATCACGGCGCAACAGGCTTGCGCGTTTGAGCAGGTCGCCTTCTGCGCCTTTGCGCACCACGATGGCACGCAGTTTGAGACCTTCACCGCTGCCGGTTTTTTCAATCAGGATGCGTGCGAGCAGGCGGCCGATGCGGCCAAAGCCGTAGAGCACGACATCGGTGCCTTGGCGATTGTTGTCTTGCTGTTTTTCGCTGATCGGCGCAAGTTCATCACGGGTAAATTGCTCCAGAGTGCGCCCGCTTCCTTCACGGCGGAATTTGGCAACCATTTTGCCCAAGTCAACCGAAGCCGCGCCGAGGGCAAGGCCGCTCATGGTTTTGAGGATGGCGAAGGAGTCACTGATGGCAAGTTCCCCATCACCCAAACGGTGACGGGCGAATCGGTGCGCTTTGAGCAGGGCAATCGGCGAGCGGCCAATCAGGCCGCGTCCGTAGATGGACGTGACCACTTGGTGTTTGCGGTAGAGCTGCCCAATCAGCGGAATCATTTCTTCGGCCAAGGCTTCGCGGTCAATCCACGCGGCAAGGCAGGCATCGGGTTTTACGGTCACGGGGAGTACCTTTTTAAGCAGGGACATGGGCGGGGGAGTAACCATGCAGGGCAGCATTATGCCCGCGCCAAGGTTAGTCCGGCAAACTGGCGAGCGCAGTAATGAGCGCCTGTTGTTGATCCGGTGTACCTATGCTGATGCGCAAAAACTGTTCAATACGCGGCTGTTTAAAGTGGCGCACCAAAATGCCCTGTTCGCGCAGCCATCCGGCAAGCCAAGCGGCATCACGCCTTGGATGGGTGGCAAAGACAAAATTGGCCGCCGACGGCAACACTCTAAAGCCAAGGCCGGACAGCCCCTGGCTGAGCAGTTTGCGCGATTGAACGATCTTGGCGCAGTTTTGCGCGAAGTATTCTTCATCCTCAAACGAGGCAATGGCGCCGGCGCTGGCGAGGCGGTCTAGCGGATAGGAGTTAAAGCTGTTTTTCACCCGTTCCAGCGCTTCAATCAACTCGGGGTGTCCCAATGCAAAACCGACGCGCAGCCCGGCCAGTGCGCGGGATTTCGACAAGGTTTGCACCACCAGCAAGTTAGGGTACTGGTTAATCAGCGCGCAAGCGGTTTTGCCGCCAAAGTCGATATAGGCTTCATCCAGCACCAATAGGCTGTGCGGGTTGGCTTCAAGCAGTTGGGCGATGAGGGAAAGCCCGAGCAGGCCGCCGGTCGGTGCGTTCGGGTTGGCGAAAATAATGCCGCCACAAGGGCGGTAGTAGTCCCTTAAGTTGATTTGGAAATGCTGATCCAGCGGCACCGGTTCGTAATCAATACCGTACAGGGCGCACCAGACTGGATAGAAGCTGTAGCTTATATCTGGCATCAGCACCGGGCCGCTGTGTCCCAGCAGGGCATAGAAGGCGTGGGCGAGCACTTCATCGGAACCGTTACCGACAAACACCTGATTGGGGCGCAGCTTAAAGGCGCGGTAGTAGTGGACTATCGCTTCTTTGAGCTTTTGGCTGTTGGGGTCTGGATACAGGCGCAAGCTGGTGGAAAGTTCCGCCTGCATGGCCGCCGAGACACGCGGCGACGGCCCGTAGGGGTTTTCGTTGGTGTTGAGCTTGATCAATCCCGACTGCTTGGGCTGCTCGCCTGGGGTGTAAGGCGCCAAGTCGTGCAGCAGCGGATTCCAATATGGGTTCAAGGTAGCCGATCCTTCAAATGATGCGATATTCGGCGCTTCTGGCGTGGGCGGTCAGTGACTCGCCGCGCGCCAGCAGGCTGGCAAGTTTACCCAATTGCGAGGCGGCAGTGGGCGAGCACTGGATAATGGACGAGCGCTTTTGAAAATCGTATACGCCCAGCGGAGAGGAAAACCGCGCCGTGCCGGATGTGGGTAATACGTGATTGGGACCTGCGATATAGTCGCCCAAGGCTTCTGCCGTGTATCGTCCCAAAAAGATGGCACCCGCATGGCGGATATGGGGCAGCCACTGTTCGGGGTTTTCCAGCGACAGTTCCAGATGTTCCGGCGCAATGCGATTGGCAAGTGCGCAGGCTTGCGACAAATCTTGCACCTTTATCAGTGCGCCGCGTGCTTCAAGTGAGGTTTTGGCAATGGCGGCGCGCGAAAGGGTGGGCAGCAGGCGCTTTAGGCTGTCTTCGACTTGGTTCAAGAAGCCTGCATCGGGGCAAAGCAGGATGGCCTGTGCGTCTTCGTCGTGTTCGGCTTGGGACAATAAGTCCATCGCAATCCAGTTGGGATCGGTTTGCCCGTCACAAATCACCAAGATTTCCGAGGGTCCTGCAATCATATCGATACCGACCTGGCCGAACACTTGCCGCTTGGCGCTGGCGACATAGCTATTGCCGGGGCCGGTGATTTTGTCCACCTTGGGTATGCTTTGCGTGCCGTAGGCGAGTGCGGCGATGGCCTGTGCGCCGCCGATGCAGAACACGCGGTCTACTCCGGCAAGTGCAGCGGCGGCAAACACCAGTTCGTTGTGTTCGCCACGCGGGGTAGGGACGACCATGATCAGTTCCGCAACGCCCGCGACTTTGGCCGGAATGGCGTTCATCAACACGGATGACGGGTAGGAGGCTTTGCCGCCGGGGACATAAAGCCCCACGCGGTCGAGCGCGGTCACTTGTTGGCCGAACAGACTGCCATCGTCGTCCACATAGCGCCAAGACAGTTGCTTTTGGTTTTCGTGATAGCTGCGGATGCGCTGCGCGGCTTGCGTGAGCGCCTCGCGTTCGGCAGGGCTGATGCGATTGAGCGCTTGCTCAAGACGCGCTTTGGGCCGTTCCAGCTCGGCCATGCTGGCGGCCTCGCACTGGTCAAAGCGGCGGGTAAATTCCAGCACGGCGTGATCGCCTTGCTGGCGTACCGCTTGGATGATGTCCTGTACGCGGCGTTCCAAGTCCGCATCCAATGCGGCTTCAAAGGCAAGCAGACTGTCCAGTTGCTGATGGAAATCTTCAGCGCTGGCGTTAAGGCGACGAATAAAAAGCGTCATGGGCAGGCATTCTCTTGGGTCTTGGCAACGGCAAGGCGCAGGCGCTCAATCAGTGCGTCAATAGGCGCATGTTGCATTTTCATGGACGCTTGATTGACTACCAATTGGGCGCTGATCGGGCGGATGAGTTCCATCGGCTCCAGCCCATTGGCACGCAGCGTATTGCCGGTATCGACCACATCGACAATACGGTCGGCAAGGCCGACCAGCGGGGCGAGTTCCATTGAGCCGTAGAGTTTGATGATTTCCACCTGTCGCCCAAGTTCTGCGTAATAACGGCGCGTTAAGTTGACATACTTGGTCGCCACTTTAAGCCGTCCGGCGGGTAGTGGTTTTCCTGGCACGCCCGCTGTCATCAGCTTGCAGCGGGCGATATTTAAGTCGAGCGGGCTGTAAAGCTGGCCGCCGTATTCGAGCAATACATCTTTACCGGCCACGCCCAGATCCGCCGCGCCCTGTTCGACGTAAGTCGGCACGTCGCTGGCGCGGACAATCAGCAGGCGCACATGCCCTTGCTCGGTTTCGATAATCAGCTTGCGGCTTTGTTCGGGGTGTTCTTTGGGGACAATGCCCGCTTGCGCCAGCAGCGGCAGGGTTTCATCCAGAATGCGTCCCTTGGATAGCGCAATGGTTAGCATGGGTATTTATCCCCTAGGAGAGGGGCTTCGAATAAGCACATAACAAGCACTCAAGAAGGTACGCGGCGGATTTTTGCGCCGAGCAGTTGCAGTTTTTCTTCAATGCACTGATAGCCGCGGTCGATATGGTAAATGCGCTCAATGACCGTATCGCCTTCGGCAACCAGTGCGGCAATCACAAGGCTGGCCGAAGCGCGTAAATCGGTTGCCATCACTGGCGCGGCTTTCAGTTGTGGCACACCGGTGACTATCGCGGTATTGCCTTCGACCAAAATCTGCGCGCCCATGCGGCGCATTTCGTAGACGTGCATAAAACGGTTTTCAAACACCGTTTCAATCACCGTGCCGGTGCCTTCGGCAATGGCGTTAAGCGCAATAAACTGTGCTTGCATATCGGTCGGGAACGCTGGATAAGGCGCGGTGCGCAAGGTTACGGCACGTGGTTTTTGCCCGTGCATATCAAGGCTAATCCAGTTGTCGCCGGTTTTTATTTCTGCGCCCGCTTCCTGCAATTTAGCGAGCACCGCCTCCAAGGTATCCGGCGCGGTATCTTTGAGCTTGACGCGCCCGCCGGTCGCGGCGGCGGCGACCAGATAAGTGCCGGTTTCGATACGATCCGGCATCACTGAATAGCGCGTGCTGTGCAGGCGCTCTACGCCATCGACAATCAGCGTATCCGTGCCAATCCCCTGGATTTTTGCGCCCATGGCCACCAAGCAGCGGGCAAGGTCAGAGACCTCCGGCTCACGCGCGGCGTTTTCCAACACGCTGCGCCCTTTGGCGAGCACGGCGGCCATCAGGATGTTTTCGGTACCGGTGACGCTAACGGTATCAAACCAGTAACGTGCCCCGCGCAGTCCGCCGGGCGGCGCTTTGGCTTTGATATAGCCGCTGTCGACTTCAATCGTGGCGCCGAGTGCTTGCAGTCCGCGGATATGTAAATCCACCGGACGCGAGCCAATCGCGCAGCCGCCGGGCAGTGCCACTTCCGCCTCGCCAAAACGCGCGACCATGGGGCCTAACACCAAAATCGAGGCGCGCATGGTTTTGACCAATTCGTAGGGTGCCACCAAGGTTTTGATATGGTTGGAGTTAACCTCGACGCTGAGCTTTTCATCAATGATCGGCTCAATGCCCATACGGCCAAACAGCTCAAGCATGGTAGTGATGTCGTGCAGGTGCGGCAGATTGCAGACCGTGACCGGTTCATCGGCGAGCAAGGTCGCTGCCAAAATCGGCAGCGCCGAGTTCTTCGCACCGGATATGCGGATTTCGCCGGAAAGCCGCTTGCCGCCGCTGATAATCAGTTTATCCATCAGCTTTGCCCAGGCAGAAATTTCATGGTCACGGCGTGGATGCTGCCATCGGCAATCCACGGGTTTAAATGGCTATAAACGCGCTGCTGGCGCTTGACCGGTGACAGGGCGGCGAGTTCGTCGCTTTTTAAAGTCAACTCGAAATTACAGCCTTCGCCTTGAACCTCAACCTTAACGCCGTTCATCTGTGCTTCGAGAAAGGCTTTTACTTGCGCTGCTTGCATGGGAATGGGCTTAACCGGCAATAAAGCGCTGCATCATACAAAAAAGGCAGCGGGCTGTGTTGAGCACCCTTTCTAGGGTCTGTTCCCGTTTCAAACGCGAGCCGCGCTGCTGCTCAAAATTTCGCCAGACTAGGCGCAGCATGCAGCCAATGTGTACAATCTTGGCAAATGCTGCAACAACGTATGGCGAAATTTTGCGCGCAGCCCGAAGGGACGGGGCAGATTTTTCGCGCCGCTGCGTTGCTCGTCGCTCATTTGCATGAGCAAACTTCGCTTCTCGCGCCTTACTGCGCGAAAAATCTGCCTCCGTCGCGGCCACGTTTGAAGCGGGAGCAGACCCATCAATACGGGCATTTTCTGCCCTCCCTCATTGATGGAAGAGGGACGTTTAACAGAGTGCTATTTTTTTAAGGCGAGGCGGGCGGTCTTCCGTTAATTAATCCTTACTTTCTTCGCCTTGATGCAGCAGCCCCAGCATATGGCCGAGCTTGCCCGCCTTGGTCTTTAAATAATGCAGATTGTGTGGATTAAGTCCGTGTTCCAACGGAACGCGCTGTGCAACGCGAATACCCAAATCCTGCAATGCTTTGACCTTGCGTGGATTATTGGTCATCAATTTGAGCGCCTTGATGCCAAGGTGCGCCAGCATCGGCTGGCACAGCGCGTAGTCGCGCAAGTCGTCGGCAAACCCCAGCTTTATATTGGCCTCCACCGTATCGGCACCTTCATCTTGCAGCGCGTAGGCGCGGATTTTATTCAGCAGGCCAATGCCGCGCCCTTCTTGCCGCAAATAAAGCAGCACGCCGCGCCCTTCATCGGCAATGGCTCGCAGCGCCGCTTCCAACTGAAATCCGCAGTCGCAGCGCAGACTGAACAGCGCATCACCGGTCAAACATTCCGAATGTAGCCGCGCCAGCACCGGTTCGCCGCTGCGGACATCGCCCAAGGTCAACGCCACATGCTCGCGCCCCGTCTCGCGCTCGAAAAAACCATGCATAGCAAAAATGCCAAAAGGTGTAGGCAGTTTGGAAGCGGCAATAAAATCCAAGGTCACTGGGCGTTTCTGCCTTTAAGCCAAAGGGGTGGCATTGTAGCAGGGTGGTTTGCTGGAATTACCAGGAACTTATCCGTTCATCACGGGCTTTACCCGCCGCCTGTGGTTTAAATCGCTTGCGCAGTTGCTTTCTGCGGTAATGCCATTAAATCCGTTGCTGAGTATTGCGGGCTTTCGCATAATAAGTTTATGACTATAACGTCGGTTCGCGCGGGTTAATGCTTAATACTTCCACTCATAAACTGCAAGCCACCGAGTCGGCGGTTATATTCAGGGTAACGCCAATTTAAATGGCCGTGCGGCTGGCGATATGTTAAATGAAGTTACTGGCAGTCATCGCAGTCTTTTAAAAGGTTATACCGAAGTCGCCGGTTCTTCGGCATCGGTGATTATGGCTAATCCGCATGGCATTACTTGTGAGGCATTAAGGCTTATTCCGTTAATGGTGGCAATATTTTAATCGACAGCGGGGCGTGGATGCACGTATTCTGCGGCTTTGGCGTACAGCTCAAAAGCCCGTGTGTAATCTTGAGAAACGCCGTCTCCGTCTCGTATCTCTGGCCTAAAAGGTAATCTTCATGAGTGTTGGCAGAAGACATCAGTGTTGTCCTGTTATCCGATTGTGGGTGAATGCCCCGAAGCGTCAGGGTTCTTATCCTTGAAGATAAGTATCTAAAAGGTTGCTGGGTATCTGTCAAGTTTAGTTTTGACAGCCTGCGCTACTATCAAAAAAGCGAAGACCTGGGCGCTTATCAGGGCAAATTATCCGGCAATGCCATTGAGATTAATCTGCGCGGCGCATTGATTAAAACGCCCGCAAGTATTGGAAGAGCACGAGGGTGCGCTGTATTTTCGGCGGGTTAGCTGGCTTTAAATAAAGACAATAAGCGCACTATATCTTGAGTGCGTTGGTGCAGTAGTTGGGCGGCGTTTTGGCAGGCTTGTTCCAGGCTGAGCGGGCCGCTTACCAAGCTAAAGGCGGCGGTTAAGCCTTGGTGGTAGAGCGCCTGGTAGCCTTCGCCCAAGCTTCCGGCCAATGCAATCACCGGGATTTGTTGGCGCCTGGCGATTTGCAGTACGCCGGATAGGGTTTTGCCGTGCAGGGTTTGTGCATCCAGGCAGCCTTCGCCGCTGATAACTAAATCGCAGTGCTGCATGGCTTTATCCAGATGGATGATTTCGGCAGTCTTCGCAGCGCCCGGTACGATTTTCGCCGATAAAAAGGCTTGCAGGGCAAAGCCTGCACCACCTGCCGCGCCGCTGCCGGGGCGGATGCTGAAATCTTCGCCAAGAACGCTTTCTGTAAGTTCAGCAAAGTGTGAAAGGGCGGCTTCAAGCCTTGCGACTTGTTCGGCGTTTGCGCCTTTTTGTGGGGCGAATACGGTGGCTGCGCCTTGTGCGCCGCACAGTGGATTATCAACATCGCAGAGCACTTCGATCGTCACTTGCTTAAGTCTTGCATCCAGATCGGCAAGATGGATATGGGCAAGCTCAGCCAGTCCCGCGCCGCCTTGAGCAATGGGTTTGCCTTGTGCGGTTAAAAGGCGTGCGCCCAAGGCTTGTAGCAGGCCACTGCCGCCATCGACACAGGCGCTGCCGCCAATGCCCAGAATAATGTGCCTGGCACCGGCATCCAGCGCCGCGCGTATGAGTTCGCCGCAGCCGAAGGAGCTGGCGTGGCAGGCATCACGTTCGCCCGGTTTAAGCCGCATGAGGCCGCAGGCTTCGGCAAGTTCGAGCAGCGCGGTTTGGCTTTCGGCCAGCCAGCCCCAGCGGGCGCTGATGTTGCGTCCCAGCGGGTCTTGTACCGTACTTTGCCTGGGCGCGGCACCAGTTGCTGCGAGCAGCACGTCCAGCGTGCCTTCGCCGCCGTCGGCCATTGGTTTTAAGATCAGTTCGGCATTGGGCAGCACCGCTCTTATGCCACATGCCATTGCCTGCGCCGCTTCAGCAGCGCTTAGGCTGTGTTTGAAGGCGTCCGGAGCAATCAGGATTTTCATTTTTTAAGATTAACGCAGGGGGGGGAATGTGGCCGGTTTTATATGGCGGTCATCGCCGATAAATGGGCGCTATTTGAGCGCCTCCCTAATAATAAAGGCCGCTTTGCCGCTGTAGCGGTTTTTGATGGAGCGCCTTTATTAAACACTTGCGTGTATTGGAGGGGCGCGGGAGCGCAACGTTTGGCGGCGCTTGAAGAGCAGGCGACTGAATCATGCGCTGTCAAACCCGCCCTTGCTCCACGGCCTCCAGCAGTAGGTTATCAATACGCGTTTGCCAGCCTTTGCCGGTTGCTTTGAAAGCATCCAGCACCTTTTGCGATAGGCGGATAGTGGTTGCGGCTTTGACGGGCGCTTTCTGCGCACCACGGCGACGCATGCCCAGCACCTTTTGTAAATCGGCGGGCAGCACCTCATGCGCGGGACGAAACAGCGCCATATCGGCAGCGGTTAATTCGCGAACCTCGCCCTCATCATCCGTTAATGGCATGTGCGCGTTCATAACGTTTTACCTCTCTGGGGTTGGCCTTGCGGAAGCTAATGACCCGAATACCGCCTTCAATCGGCGTAAAACACAGTACATGCAGGCGCGTCCCTAGCATGGACAGAGAGACATAGCGCACCTCTGGATAGACTTTGCGCGTGTCTTGAAAGGTCACGGCATTATCAAAATCAAGTTCACGCGCCTTATCAAAAGGCAAGCCGCGCTCCTCAATGTTGGTAGCGTTCTTTTTCGGGTCATAGTCAATTTCTACGAACAAATTGTAATAACAATTTACAGTGGCGTCAATCCTCTTGACGCGGCGCGTAGCTGAAGACATCGGCGTGCATCTGGCTTTGCGCCATGCCAGCGGCGATCAGCGCGTCACAGGTGGCATAGACCATTTCCGGTGAGCCGCAAATATGGGTTTGCAGCTTTTTAAGCTGCCCGCGAAAATCGGCGCAGACCGCTTGGTGCAGCAGTCCGCGCCGTCCTTGCCAGTCATTGTCCTCGCTAACCACTTGGCAAAGATGGATATTTTTTGCCTGCTGCCAGTCGTCCCAATGTGGCAAGTGGTAGAAGTCTGTCGCAAGGCGTGCGCCCCAGTAGAGGTAGATGGGGTAATTAAAGCCGCGCAGCAGGCAGCTATCCACCAGGCTTTGCATCTGCGCCATGCCGGTTCCGGCGGCAATCAGCAGTAGCGGGCGGCCTGGCAACTGGGCGAGATGAGCATTGCCAAACGGCAGTTCAACACGGGCGAGGCGTTCGCGCTGCAACTGCGTGAGCAGATCTTTAGCGCTTTGTTCACGCGCCAGAATGTGCAGTTCCAGTTCGCGGCCACAATCCGGCGTGGAGGCGATAGAAAAGGCGCGGCTTTCGCCGTTATCGCGTTCAATGCGCAGATATTGTCCGGCGTGGTAGCGGATTTTTGCGCCAGCGGGCGCACGCAAAAGAACGCGAAAAACATCCGCGCCGCTATCGGTGCAGTCCACTAACTGACAAGCTATGCGCCTCCTTGGTAATTCGCCCGCGGTCAGTACCGCTTCCCAGTGCAAGGTGCAGTCGGCGAGCGGTTCGGCGAGGCAGGTGAAGATTTCGCCTTCGGCCAAGATTTGCCCCTGCTGCTTGACTTGCCCGCTAAGCAAAGTGGCCGCGCAGATATGGCATGCGCCGTTGCGGCAACTTTGCGGCGGATGAAAACCTAAGCGACAGGCCGCCTGCAAAATGCGTTCATTAGGCTGCACAGAAAGCACCGCGCCCAGCGGCTGCAAGGTAACGGTGCGCACCTTAATCAATCCCGAGGGTATCCCAGAGTGCGTCAATACGCGCTTTAACGGCGGCATCGGGCACTATCGGGCGACCCCATTCGCGCGTGGTTTCCCCCGGCCATTTGTGCGTGGCATCAAGACCCATTTTTGAGCCAAGGCCGGAAACCTGCGAGGCAAAGTCCAGATAATCAATAGGTGTGTTATCAATCAGCACGGTATCGCGTTTAGGGTCCATGCGCGTAGTCAGCGCCCAAATCACGTCCTGCCAATCTCGCGCGTTAATGTCGTCATCGGTGACGATAACGAACTTGGTGTACATAAACTGGCGCAGAAACGACCAAACTCCCAGCATCACCCGCTTGGCATGGCCGGGGTACTGCTTTTTGATGGTCACCACAGCCAGTCGATAGGAGCAGCCTTCCGGCGGCAGGTAGAAGTCGGTAATTTCTGGGAATTGCTTTTGCAAAATGGGGATAAACACTTCGTTTAGCGCCAGTCCCAGCATGGCCGGTTCATCCGGCGGGCGACCGGTGTAGGTGGAGTGATAAATCGGTTTTTCGCGCATGGTGATGCGCTGCACGGTAAACACAGGAAATTGCTCGACCTCGTTGTAATAGCCGGTATGGTCGCCGTAGGGGCCTTCTGGCGCGGTTTCCCCGGGAACAATCACGCCTTCGAGGACGATTTCTGCACTGGCTGGCACTTGCAAATCGCAGCCTTTGGCTTTGACCAGTTCGGTCTTGTGGCCACGCAACAGGCCGGCAAAGGCGTATTCAGAAAGCGCATCCGGCACTGGCGTAACGGCGGCCAAAATGGTTGCCGGGTCTGCGCCCAAGGCCACGCAAACGGGATAAGGCTGGCCGGGATGGGCAAGGCACCAATCACGAAAATCCAGCGCCCCGCCGCGATGGCTTAGCCAGCGCATAATCAGTTTGTTGCGGCCAATCACTTGTTGGCGGTAAATGCCCAAATTCTGCCGCGCTTTATGCGGGCCTTTAGTGATGGTAAGCCCCCAAGTGATGAGCGGGGCGACGTCACCCGGCCAGCAGGTTTGCACCGGCAATTGGCTCAAATCGACCGCCTCGCCTTCCATCACCAGCGCTTGGCAAGGCGCGTCTTTAATCAGCTTGGGCGACATGCTGAGCACTTTTTTAAGCAGCGGCAGCTTGCTGAAGGCATCCTTTAAACCCTTGGGTGGTTCGGGTTCTTTCAGTTGCGCGAGCAGTTTGCCGATGTCGCGCAGCGCCGAAATATCAGTGGCCCCCATACCAAGGGCGACCCGCTCGGTGGTGCCAAATAGATTGCCTAAAAGCGGCATGTCAAAACCGGCAGGCTGTTCAAATAACAGTGCAGGGCCCCCTCGGCGCAAAGTGCGGTCGCAAATCTCGGTGATTTCCAGAGACGGCGAAACAGGCGTTTGAATACGCTTTAACGCGCCGCGTTGTTCAAGTGCGCGGATAAAATCACGCAGGTCGCGGTACTGCATGCTTCTACCTTTTAAGACGATTGCTTACGGCGCATGGAAGCAAAAAATTCGTCATTGGTTTTGGTGGTTTTAAGTTTATCGATAAGAAACTCAATCGCCGCCATTTCATCCATCGGATGCAATAGCTTGCGCAAAATCCACATGCGCTGCAATTCATCTTCGGCGGTTAACAGTTCTTCGCGGCGAGTGCCGGAGCGGTTGATATTGATGGCGGGGAATACGCGCTTCTCGGCGACGCGCCTATCCAATATCAATTCCAAATTACCGGTGCCTTTAAACTCTTCATAAATCACTTCATCCATTTTCGAGCCGGTTTCAATTAACGCGGTCGCCAAAATGGTTAAGCTGCCGCCTTCTTCAATATTGCGCGCGGCACCGAAAAAGCGTTTGGGTTTTTCCAAGGCATGCGCATCAACACCGCCGGTTAATACTTTGCCGGAACTGGGGATAACGGTGTTGTAAGCACGCGCCAAACGGGTAATGGAATCGAGCAAAATCACCACGTCGCGTTTATGCTCGACCAGCCGCTTGGCTTTTTCAATCACCATTTCGGCGACTTGCACATGGCGCACGGGCGGCTCGTCAAAGGTCGAGGCAACCACTTCACCGCGCACGGTGCGCTGCATTTCGGTGACTTCTTCCGGGCGCTCGTCAATCAGCAGCACAATTAAATAGCAGTCTGGATTATTGCGCGTAATATTGGCCGCAATATTTTGCAGCATAATGGTTTTACCGGCTTTCGGCGGGGCGACAATCAACCCGCGTTGACCTTTGCCGATGGGTGCGCATAAATCAATAATACGACCGGTAATATCTTCGGTGGTGCCGTTACCGGCTTCCATCACCAAGCGTTTATCGGGAAATAGCGGCGTCAGGTTTTCAAACAATACTTTGGTGCGGGCGTTTTCCGGCCGGTCGAAGTTAATGGTATCGACTTTAAGCAGAGCAAAATAACGCTCACCCTCTTTCGGCGGGCGGATTTTGCCGACGATGGTATCGCCAGTGCGCAGATTAAAGCGGCGGATTTGGCTGGGCGAGACATAAATATCATCGGGGCCTGCCAAATAAGAAGAATCCGCCGAGCGTAAAAAGCCAAAACCGTCCTGTAAGATTTCCAATACGCCATCACCGGAAATCTCTTCACCACTTTTGGCATGGCGCTTGAGCAAGGCAAAGATAACATCCTGTTTGCGCGAACGCGCCATGTTTTCAATGCCCATTTGTTCGGCGAGTTCGAGCAGTTCAGTAATCGGCTTTCGCTTAAGTTCAGTCAGGTTCATAGAAGTAGCAGAGGATTGGAAAAGAAGCTTAAATGCCAGAGGCTTATCTGGCGGGATACGCGTAGAGGCGGGAAGTTATGTTTTTTCAGATAAAGGCGCGCGGCAGAAATGCCATCAAGGTGCGAATTTAGCAGCCTGCGGCGAATGCGTCCAGTCCTGGGGTCTGTCCCCGCTTCAAACGTGGCCGCGACGGAGCCAGATTTTGCGCGCAGCAAGGCGCGAGAAGAGAAATTTGCTCATGCAAATGAACGACGAGCA
>NZ_LSZO01000037.1 GCF_001580025.1 Ventosimonas gracilis
AACACGCGCTTTTTCTTATTCCCTAATGGAATAAGAAACGGACTTTCAGAAGCCAAATTGAAAGTAGGGTACTAGTGATACCCTACTTTAGTCCCAATTTTGGGACTGACCTCCCAAACTGCGCCGCTTTTGGCTCTTCTTCTGCTCGGCATTTCTACCCGCTTACTGGACGTTTCCGCTGCCTTGGCTGGGGCGCTTCACCTCTACGCTTGAATCTCTCAAATTCTTCGGGGGTGAACTCCTCTAATCCCTTTAATATCAACCACTTAAGCACTTCCGTATCTTTTACAGCAGCTTGAAGCTCAATGACGGCCTTGATGGTGGCCTTCTCGACTTTGCGCCAAGTCAAATCATCTATGTGTTTACTGGGCATTTCTCGGCCTCCCTTCACTTAAAAGAAACTTTATCGACTAAATTACTTTAGGACTTGATTTCTGGTTTCTGAGAACTTAGATTCAGCACTGAAAATAATTTCTCGTGGGCTGATTTTCAGTGATTGACTGGGTTTCTTGCTTTCTGCCGATAGTTCACCCCCGCATCTACGCGGGCGAGGTCATCGCGCTCAATCCAGACAAAACGATTGAGTGGAGAAGTGAACGCAAATTGCAGGTTCAGGGCTCGTGGTCAT
>NZ_LSZO01000038.1 GCF_001580025.1 Ventosimonas gracilis
GGGGTCTCCCCATGTGAAAGTAGGTCATCGTCAAGCACCCATCCAAAACCCCCGCCTCAGTACAATTACTTGGGCGGGGGTTTTTATTTGTGGATTTTAAAGGCACAATTGCGCTCTTTTGCCAGTGGGAATTAACCCATGCTTAAAACGCCGTACTATTTGATTGACAAGCAAAAGCTGCTGCCCAATCTTGAAAAAATCCGCTATCTGCGTGAACAATCAGGCGCTAAAGCATTACTGGCGCTTAAATGCTTTGCAACTTGGTCAGTCTTTGACTTAATGCAAGACTATATGGACGGCACAACCTCTTCTTCTTTATACGAAGTGCGTTTGGGGCGCGAAAAATTTGTCGGTGAAACCCATGCTTATAGCGTGGCTTGGGCTGATGATGAAATAGAGGAAGTATTAACCCACTGCGACAAAATTATTTTTAACTCCATCTCGCAGTTACAGCGTTTTGATAAGCCCAGCCAAGATACTGTGCGTGGACTGCGTGTTAATCCGCAGGTTAGCAGTTCGGATTATTTATTGGCAGACCCGGCGCGGCCTTTTAGCCGTCTTGGTGAATGGGATGCTGAAAAAATTGCCAAGGTCATCGATAAAATTTCCGGTTTTATGTTTCACAATAATTGTGAAAATGCCGACTTTATCCTGTTCGATAAAATGCTTGGCGTAATTGAACAGCGTTTTGGGCATTTATTGCATCAGATTCAATGGGTAAGCCTGGGTGGAGGCATTCACTTTAGCGGCGCGCATTATCCGCTTGATTTACTGGCGGTGCGACTTAAAGACTTTGCGCAAAAATACTCGGTACAGGTTTATCTGGAGCCGGGTGAGGCCGCCATTACCCAGAGCGCCTCGCTGGAAGTCACTGTGTTGGATACTTTATATAACGGAAAGCACTTGGCCGTAGTCGATGCCTCTATTGAAGCGCATATGCTGGATTTATTGATTTATCGGCAAAATGCCAAGCTAGAGAAAAACACAGGTGAATACAGCTATATGATTTGTGGTAAGTCCTGTTTGGCGGGCGATATATTCGGCGAGTTCCAGTTTGAACAGCCATTAGTGGTTGGCGACCGTTTGTCTTTTATTGACGCTGCCGGATATACCATGGTCAAGAAAAACTGGTTTAATGGTTTGAAAATGCCGGCTATAGCGGTACGCCAGTTGGATGGACGGATTGAGTTGGTACGCGAGTTTGGCTTTGCCGATTATTTGGGCAGCCTGTCATAGGAGAAATCGATGAAAAAAAATGTGCTGATTATTGGAGCGGGTGGCGTTGCCCGCGTGGTGGCGCATAAATGTGCCCAATACAATAATGAATTGGGACGTATTGCCATTGCCTCACGCAGCATAGAAAAGTGCCGGTCGATTATTGACAGTATTGCGCGTAAAGCTAGCCTAAAAGTTGCTGATGAAATAAAAGCCTATGCGCTGGACGCGCTGGATGTTGCGGCAACGGCTGAATTAATTAAACGGACCCAGTCGCAAATTGTTATCAATGTGGGTACGGCCTTTTTAAACATGTCGATACTGCGTGCCTGTATGGAGACCGGCGCGGCTTATCTGGATACCGCCATACACGAGCAGCCCGATAAAATCTGTGAAACCCCGCCTTGGTACGCCAATCATGAATGGAAGCATAAGAAAGAGTGCCAGGCTAAAAAGATTACCGCTATTTTAGGTGTAGGCTTTGACCCTGGCGTGGTTAATGCTTATGCGGCACTGGCCGCGCAGCGTTATTTTGAGCAGATTGACTCGATTGATATTCTGGACGTGAATGCCGGTTCACACGGCCGATATTTTGCGACCAACTTTGATCCGGAGATTAACTTTCGTGAATTTACCGGTACAGTCTGGAGTTGGCAAAATGAAGGCTGGGTCAGCAACCGTATGTTTGAAGTCTCGCGTAGCGAAGACTTGCCACAAGTCGGCGAACATAAACTGTATTTGACCGGACATGATGAAATCCACTCATTAAGCAAACACCTTAATGTGCCGAATATCCGTTTCTGGATGAGTTTTGGCGAGCACTATATCAATGTATTTAATGTGCTGAATAACCTTGGGCTGCTTTCGGAAAAGCCCGTTAAAACCGCAGAAGGTTTAGAGGTTGTTCCGCTTAAACTGGTTAAAGCCATATTGCCCGACCCTGCCTCATTGGCGGCGGGTTATCGCGGTAAAACCTGTATCGGCAACCTGGTTAAAGGTCATAAAGACGGCAAGCCACGCGAGTTGTTTATTTACAACGTTGCCGAGCACGAGGCCGCTTATGCCGAAACCGACAGCCAAGGAATTTCCTACACCGCCGGTGTGCCGCCGGTGGCGGCGGCTCGTTTAATTGCCAGCGGGCAATGGGATACTGGCGATATGCGCAATGTTGAAGAGTTGCCGGTTGAGCCCTTCCTGCATTTATTGGATGAAATGGGCTTGCCTACGCGCATTAAAGAAGCCGCAGATGACCGCCCTTGGGCGGGATAATGCAGCGGACTGTTTCGCATTAATGAGCCGACTGTGCTAACTGAACCCCGCCGCCGCGCGGTGCTTACGGCCATGCAGGTGGATTGCTGGCTGCCGCGCACGCCATTGCCATTTGCGCCGCCGCCGCGCGCGCATATGCTTAACGCAACCCAGCGTGCGCACGTCGTTAAAAAAAGCAACGAACCCCAAACCGTGGCAGCGGCAGTCCGGCGGGAAAGTGCTGACAAGGCTCGTCTGCCGTTGGCCGTTCCCACCAAGCCCGCCAAAAAGCGGCCATCAGTAAAAGCTAACGCCTTATCAGCGCCGCACTTTTCTTTGCAATTGTTACGAGCGGGTGACTGCCTGTTGCTGCTGGACTGCCCTTACGGCGAGTTTTTACAAAGCCGCGAGCCTGCCTATTTATTACTGCTCGATATATCGCGAGCCGCGCAGTTGCCGCCGCCAAGGCCAGTGGGAGAGCCGGTAAGCTGGCCACTGCTGGCAAACAGCAAGGTCGCACAAGATAACCAAGCGGCGCGTGACTATGTGCAGGGCTTTATCCGCACCCAACAAGAGGCCCAATTCAGTGCTTGCCTTTGGCTGCTGGGGGCGGATGCGCTGCGCTTTGCGGCGGGCGGCGAGGCGGCGGTTTTTCATGAGTTATACATTGAGGGACTGTGTAACGCTTGGGTTTTACCGGCATTGGATGAATTGCTGGCACAGCAGGCGCTTAAGGCCAAACTCTGGCAATCCATGCAGCGCGTGATGCGGCGCTGGAAAGCCGATGACTGAGCCTTCCACCTGCTTTCGCCCGATGCAGGAGGCGGATTTACCGACAGTGCTCGATATTGAACGCAGCGCGTTTAGCCATCCTTGGACGCGCAAACTTTTTTTAGATTCATTAAAAAATCATCAATGCTGGCTGATACTTAATCAAGAGGGGCCAGTCGGCCACGGCATTATCAGCCTGATATTGGACGAAGCGCACCTGCTTAATCTTTGCATCAAGCCGCAGCATCAGCGCAGTGGGCTGGGCTTGGCGCTGCTTGAAAAGCTGCTGGACGAAGCGCGCGCCAAGGGTGCGCGTGAATGCTTTTTGGAAGTTAGGCAAAGCCATCAATCCGCACAGCGCCTTTACCACCGCTGCGGCTTTAACGAAGTCGGCCGTCGCCATGATTACTATCCCAAAGCGGG
The DNA here is from genome assembly GCF_001580025.1 of Ventosimonas gracilis. Taxonomy (GTDB): domain Bacteria; phylum Pseudomonadota; class Gammaproteobacteria; order Pseudomonadales; family Pseudomonadaceae; genus Ventosimonas; species Ventosimonas gracilis. The sequence continues at coordinate 3,658 of NZ_LSZO01000038.1, forward strand.
TGGCTTTGAAGATGCCCTGGTGATGGCCTGTGCCTTGCTGGATTAAATCCTGCAATTTGTCCGCCAAATTCCATCTTTGCGCCTGAAATGACTACTTTGTCGTCGGCGCTTTGTGGCAGCATGACGATAATCAATAACAAAAGGAGCTTCACATGTTGATTAAAAACAAGATCTCATACCCACTGCTTGGCGCATGCCTGTTTGCGCTTTCAACCTTGCTGCCCGCCACGCACGTTATGGCGCAGGAAAGCAGCATTACCGTGGTCTCGTTTGGCGGGGCGGCCAAGCGGGCTAAGGAGAAATGGCTGTTTCCGCCTTTTACCGAGGCGAGTGGCGTGCGCGTGATTTCCTCGGAATACAACGGGGAACTCGCCAAAATCAAATCGATGGTAGACAGCAACAGCGTGGTCTGGAATATCGTCCAGGCGGAAGGGCCGGATATTTTGCGCTACTGCGACGAGGGGCTGTTTGAACGCCTCGATTGGGACGCTATCAGCGATACCGCTTTGCTGATGGACGATGCCGCCCGTGAGTGCGGCTCGGCGGTCTATACATGGGGTATTGCGCTATCGTGGAATTCAGAGCGCTTAAAGACCGCGCCGACCGGTTGGGCGGATTTTTGGGATGTAGAGAAAATCCCCGGCAAGCGCGGTTTACGCAAACGCGCCATTTACAACCTGGAATTTGCGCTGATGGCCGATGGCGTGCCGGTCTCTGAGGTGTATCAAGTGCTCGCCACAAAAGCAGGGCAAGACCGCGCCTTTGCCAAGCTCGACCAACTCAAGGCACATATCCAGTGGTGGGAAGCCGGAGCGCAGCCGCCGCAGTGGCTAGCCGCCGGTGATGTAGTGATGGCCACGGCCTACAGCGGGCGCATCGCCGGAGCGCATAAAGAAGGCTACAAACTGGACTTGACCTGGAACGGCGGCATGTACGGCATGGATTACTGGGCGATTCCCAAAGGTGCGCCTAATCAACAGGCCGCGCGCGACTTTATCGCCTTTGCCGTGCGTCCGGAAATCCAGCAGCAACTTTCCGAAAATCTGCCCTACGGGCCTACCAATCTGCAAGCGGCAGCCAGCCTCCCCGAAGAGCTGGCGCACTGGATACCCAATTCGCCGCAAAACCTGAAAGTGGCACTGGCGATAGGTGATGAGTTCTGGTCCGACCACGGCGAAGAGTTGGAAGAGCGCTTTATTGCTTGGTCGGCGCAATAAGGTTAGAGTGCCCGCTTTGCAAAATACGGCCTGCTATCAAGCAGGCCGTATTGACCCACAAATCCAATAATAAGGAGTGTTCCATGTTGGCTTATAACGCCTGCTATCCGCCCAGTTCGTCTGCTCAATCCCAAAAATCACTGATGGGCGCACTGCTACTGCTGGCCGCTTTGGCCTGCTGCTTTACCGCGCCGGCTATGGCGCAACAAAGCAGCATTACCGTGGTCTCGTTTGGCGGTACGACCCAGCGCACCCTGGAGCAAACGCTGTTTGTACCTTTTGCGCAGGCCAGCGGCATTCGTGTGGTGCCTTCCGAATACAACGGGGAACTCGCCAAAATCAAATCAATGGTCGATAGCAAAAGCGTGGTTTGGCATGTCGTGCAGGCAGAAGGCCCGGAAATTTTACGCTACTGCGAAGAAGGACTGTTTGAGCGGCTCGATTGGGACGCTATCAGCGATACCGCTTTGCTGATGGACGATGCCGCGCGTGAATGCGGCTCGGCGGTTTATACCTGGGGTATTGCCCTGTCTTGGGATGCCAGTCGACTAAAAACCGCGCCGACCGGCTGGGCGGATTTTTGGGATACCGAAAAATTTCCCGGCAAGCGGGGTTTACGCAAACGCGCCATTTACAACCTGGAATTTGCGCTGATGGCCGATGGCGTGCCGCTCTCCGAGGTGTATCAAGTGCTCGCCACGAAAGCAGGGCAAGACCGCGCCTTTGCCAAGCTCGACCAACTCAAACCTCATATCCAGTGGTGGGAAGCCGGAGCGCAGCCGCCGCAGTGGCTGGCAGCCGGTGATGTGGTGATGTCGTCGGCCTATAACGCGCGTATCGCCAATGCGCAAAAAGAAGGCTACCAGCTGGATTTAACTTGGAATGGCGGTATGTACGGCATGGATTACTGGGCCATTCCCAAGGGTGCTGCCAACCAGCAGGCCGCTCGGGATTTTATTGCTTTTGCCTTGCGCCAGGACATTCAGCTTGAGTTTTCCGAAATCGTGCCGCACGGCCCGACCAACCTGAGCGCCATCGAAAAACTCTCTGCCGAGGCGGCGCACTGGATACCCAATTCCACAGAAAACTTAAAGCAAGTGTTGGCGATCGGCGATGAGTTCTGGTCCGACCACGGCGAAGAGCTGGACGCCCGCTTTATTGCCTGGCTTGCTCAATAGCCTAAGAAAAACCTTGGATAGGCAGAGGAAAAAGCTATCCACGGCAGGGCATAGGCTGATTAAAAGCGGAGCCAATGCCTTGACCCATAAGGTACTATCGCGTTTTCGTAAAAGACTAATCAATAAGACTTATACCGCCTATGTCTGTTACCCGAACCACGCCTAACAACGAAACTTTGGTGCGCTTTCGCGGCATTCAAAAAAGCTACGACGGCGAGACCTTGATTGTTAAAGACCTGAATCTGGACATCGAAAAGGGCGAGTTTTTAACCCTGCTCGGCCCGTCCGGTTCGGGCAAAACCACCAGCTTGATGATGCTGGCCGGTTTTGAAATGCCAACGGCTGGGGAAATTCAGCTAGGCGGCAAAGCCATCAACAACCTGCCGCCGCACAAGCGTGGTATCGGCATGGTGTTCCAGAATTACGCGCTGTTTCCGCATATGACGGTGGCGGAAAATCTGGCGTTTCCGCTGTCGGTGCGACGTATCGGCAAAGACGAGCGGCAAAAGCGCGTCAATCGCGCGCTGGAAATGGTGCAACTGGGCAGCTTTGGCGGGCGCTACCCCAATCAACTGTCCGGCGGCCAGCAGCAGCGTGTGGCCTTGGCGCGGGCGCTGGTGTTTGAGCCGGAACTGGTGCTGATGGATGAACCGCTGGGTGCGCTCGACAAACAACTGCGCGAGCATATGCAGATGGAAATCAAGCACTTGCATCAAAGTCTGGGCGTGACCGTGGTCTATGTCACCCACGACCAGAGCGAGGCGTTGACCATGTCCGACCGCGTGGCGGTGTTCCATCAGGGAGAAATCCAGCAGATTGCCGCCCCGCGCACCCTGTATGAAGAGCCGCATAACGCCTTTGTTGCGCAGTTTATTGGCGAGAACAACCGCCTAAGCGGCACGCTGCAACGTCTTGGCAACGGCGAGTGTGCGGTTAAATTGGCAGGCGGCGAACAGATACAGGCGCTGCCGGTCAAAGTCGGCCAAGTGGGCGAGCCGGTTAGCCTGTCCATTCGCCCCGAGCGTATTCGTTTGGGCGCAGCGAGCACGGCTTGCACCAATCAAGTGCCCGGCAAGATCGAAGAGTTTATTTATCTGGGCGATCACGTGCGCATTCGTATGCAAGTCTGCGGTCGTGATGACTTTATCGTTAAACAACCGATTGCTGAATTAGATACCTCGCTTAAACCCGGCGATACGGTGGCCTTAGGCTGGCAGGCCGAACATATCCGTGCGCTTGATCCGTTAACCGAATAACGCATTATTTAAATCTCAATAAAATAAAATGGAGTGATTAACATGAAATGTTTTAATTTAAACAAATTGGCATTTTGCGTATTCGCCAGCGCAATAACCAGTTTATCGGCCGAGGCTTCCGATATTACCGTTATCTCTTTTGGTGGTGCTAATACTCAAGCGCAAATTGAATCCATGTATAAACCTTGGCAAGCCAAAACCGGCCACAATATTATTGTTGGCGAATATAACGGGGAAATGGCACGGGTGAAGGCGATGGTCGATACCAACAGCGTGACTTGGCATTTAATCGACTCGGAAACCCCGGAATTAGTGCGCGGTTGTGAAGAAGGTATGTTTGAGGAACTGGACACGGCCAGTTTTCTCAATGAAGACGATTTTTTAGAAGGCGCATTAACCCCGTGTGGCGTGGGCTTTTTTGTTTGGTCAATGGTGATTGGCTATGACAAAGCGCGCCTGGCTACTGCGCCCAATGGTTGGCAGGACTTTTGGGATGTAGCCAAAATCCCCGGCAAACGCGGCTTGCGCAAAGGCGCTAAATACACGCTGGAATTTGCCCTGATGGCCGATGGCGTACCCGCCAAAGAGGTCTATCAGGTGCTCGCCACACAGGCCGGACAAGACCGCGCCTTCGCCAAGCTCGACGAACTTAAGCCGCATATTCAGTGGTGGGAAGCCGGCGCACAGCCGCCGCAATTCCTCGCCGCCGGTGACGTGGTGATGAGTTCGGTATTTAACGGGCGGATTAACGCGGTACGCGATACCAGCACGCTGGATGTGGCGTGGAACGGCGGCATTTATGACATGGATGCTTGGGCCATTCCGCGTGGCGCAAAAGACCAAGCCATTGCCAAAGACTTTATCGCCTTTTCCGTTAGCCCCGAAGCGCAAAAAAACTTTGCCGAAATCATCGGCTACGGGCCGACCAATACTAAGGCAATGGCGCTGATTGCTCCCGAAGTACAGGCCAATCTGCCGACCAGCCCGGCCAATATCCAAGGGCAGATTGCTATTGATGTGGCTTTCTGGTCGGACTGGGGCGAACAACTGGAACAACGCTTTAACGCTTGGGCGGCGCGTTAATGACCAGCGCTACCCTGCCAGCGGGCAGCCTAAAACAGCGCCTGGCCCGCGCCGAGCGCCTTAACCGGCTGAAAGCGCAAGCGCTGATACTGCCGCTGCTGCTGTTTTTGCTCTTGGTCTTTTTGCTGCCGATTGTCGCACTGCTCTATAAAAGCGTGCAAAACCCGGAAGTCATTAGCCACTTGCCGCGTACCGTTGCCGCTCTAAAGGATTGGAGCGGTGAAGGGCTGCCGGATGAACAAAGTTTTAAAGCACTGGCTTTGGATTTGGCCGAAGCGCGAAAAAAGCAAACCTTAGGCGATTTATCCAAACGGCTTAATATGGAACTGGCCGGTTATCGCAGTTTAATGAGCAAAACCGCGCGCGCGCTGCCCTTTAAAGAAGAACCGGCTTCTTATCAACAGGCTTTAATCAAGATCGATAAACGCTGGGAAGAGCCGCTGTATTGGCAATTGATTGAGCGCAATAACAGCCGTTTTACCCCTTATTACTTGCTGCACGCACTCGATCATGAAGTCAACACACAAGGCAAAGTCGTTAAAGTAGCCGAAGACCAAGCGATTTATCTGGATATATTCGCCCGCACTTTCTGGATGAGTTTGGTCATTACCAGCCTTTGTTTATTACTGGCTTATCCTTTGGCTTATTTGCTCGCTATTTTACCGGCGAAAAAAAGCAATCTGCTGATGATTTTGGTCTTGTTGCCATTTTGGACTTCTATTTTAGTGCGTGTAGCCGCTTGGATTGTGTTATTGCAATCGGGCGGTTTAATTAACGGCACCTTGCTTAAATTAGGCATTATCGACCAACCGCTGGAACTCGTCTTTAACCGCACCGGCGTTTATATTGCGATGGTGCATATTATGTTGCCCTTTATGATTTTGCCGATTTACAGCGTGATGAAGGGCATTTCCCCGTCCTATGTTCGCGCGGCCATTTCTTTAGGTTGTCATCCGTTTGCCAGCTTTTGGCGCGTGTATTTCCCGCAAACATTACCGGGTGTAGGTGCAGGCAGCCTGTTGGTATTTATCTTATCCATTGGTTATTACATTACTCCCGCTTTATTGGGTAGCGCCAAAGACCAAATGGTCAGCTACTTTGTCGCTTTTTATACCAATACCAGTATCAATTGGGGCATGGCAACGGCGCTGGGCGGATTATTACTGGCCGCTACTTTGCTGTTGTATTTAGTTTATGGCTGGCTGGTCGGTGCCAGCCGCCTGCGTTTGGGGTAAGTATCGATGCACAGTCCTTATCAATCGCCCATTCAGCGCCTGTGGTTTTGGTTGCACCGGATTATCTGCGCTTTGGTTTTATTATTTTTGGTGTTGCCGGTATTGGTGATTGCGCCTTTATCCTTTACCTCCAGCACCTTGTTGATTTACCCGATACCCGAATTTTCACTGCGTTGGTATGAGGATTTTTTTAGCTCTGCCGAATGGATGCGTTCGGTGAAAAACAGCCTGATTGTTGCACCCGCAGCCACGCTCATTGCCACCGTGCTGGGTATTCTCGCCGCAATTGGCTTAACCCGCGGCGAGTTTCGCGGCAAGGCGCTGATTATGAGTTTGGTTATCTCGCCGATGGTGGTGCCGGTGGTGATAGTGGGCGTGGCCTGTTATCTGGCCTTTGCCCCGCTGGGCTTTGGCAACAGCTATTTTGCGCTGATTGTCACCCACGCGGCGCTCGGCGTGCCCTTTGTCATTATTACCGTCTCGGCGACCTTGCAAGGCTTTGATTTTAATCTGGTTCGCGCGGCGCAAAGTTTGGGTGCTTCACCGCTGCTAGCGTTTTTCCGCGTCACCTTACCGATGATTGCCCCGGGCGTGATTAGCGGCGCGCTATTTGCCTTTGCCACGTCCTTTGATGAAGTGGTCGTCACCTTGTTTCTTGCAGGTCCCGAACAAGCCACTTTGCCGAGACAAATGTTCTCCGGCATCCGCGAAAACCTCTCGCCCACCATTGCCGCTGCCGCGACCTTGTTGATTGGTTTTTCGGTATTGCTGCTGCTCACCTTGGAATGGCTGCGCCGGCGCAGCGAAAAACTGCGCACGGCGGCTTAAACTACCCGCCCCTTGGGGCGGGCGGCGGGGGCGGTACTTTAGAACTGGTGCATGGTGTTGTCTTTGCCGCTCGCCTTAAGCGCAGCAACGCCTGCAAAGTATTCCTTGTGGTTATCGCCAATGTCGGAACCGGCCATGTTTTGGTGCTTCACGCAAGCAATGCCACGGCGGATTTCTTGCCGCTGTACGCCTTTGACGTAAGCGAGCATGGCATCACTGCCAAAGTAGCCGCGCGAGAGCATGTCGGTCGATAGCGCCGCCGTGTGGTAGGTCGGCAGCGTAATCAGATGGTGGAAAACCCCTGCATCACGCGAAGCATCACGCTGGAAGCTCTGGATTTTCGCATCGGCGACTTTGCCCAGTTCAGTTTCGTCGTATTCGGCGCTCATCAGCGCATCACGCTGGTAGGCGGCGAGGTCGCGGCCTTCGGCCTGCCAAGCGTCGAACACTTGTTGGCGGAAGTTCAGTGTCCAATTAAACGACGGGCTGTTGTTGTAGACCAGCTTGGCGTTCGGCACGACCTCGCGTATGCGGTCAAGCATGCCCTTGATTTGGCCGATGTGCGGTTTTTCCGTCTCGATCCAAATCATGTCCGCGCCGTTTTGCAAGGACGTGATGCAGTCCAGCACGCAGCGGTCTTCGCCACTGCCTTTTTGAAACTGAAACAGGCCGGAGGCGAGGCGTTTCGGGCGCAGAAGCTTGCCGTCGCGGGAAATCAGCACTTCGCCATTTTGCAATTCGGCCGGGTGGATTTCGTCGCAGTCGAGGAAGCGGTTGTATTGATCACCCAAGTCACCGGGTTTCTCGCTAACGGCGATTTGCTTGGTCAGCCCCGCGCCCAGGGAGTCGGTACGCGCCACGATAACCCCGTCATCCACGCCAAGTTCGAGGAATGCGTAGCGAACGGCATTGATTTTGGCGAGAAAATCCGCGTGCGGCACGGTGACTTTGCCGTCTTGGTGACCACATTGTTTTTCGTCGGAAACCTGATTTTCAATCTGGATGCAGCAGGCACCGGCTTCAATCATTTTTTTGGCGAGCAGGTAGGTGGCCTCAGCGTTACCAAAACCGGCATCGATGTCGGCAATAATCGGTACAACATGGGTTTGGAAGCCTTCAATCTGCGCCAAAAGTGCGGTTTCTTCGCGGGTTTCACCGGCGGCGCGGGCTTTATCCAGCGCGCTAAACAGTAAATCCAGTTCGCGTGTATCGGCTTGGCGTAAAAAGTCGTAAATCTCGCCAATCAACGCAGGGACGGCGGTTTTTTCGTGCATGGATTGGTCCGGTAGCGGGCCAAACTCGGAGCGCAGCGCGGCAATCATCCAGCCGGACAGGTAGAGGTAGCGTTTTTCGGTGCTTTTTTGGTGCTTTTTAATGGCGATGAGCTTTTGCTGTGCAATAAAGCCGTGCCAGCAGCCTAATGATTGGGTGTAGCGTGAGGCATCTTGGTCGTATTCGGCCATATCGCGGCGCATGATGGCGGCCGTGTAGCGGGCAATGTCGAGGCCGCTTTTAAAGCGGTTTTGCAGGCGCATGCGCGCGGCATATTCAGGATTGATGGCCGCCCAATTGGGGTTTTTCCCAGCCAGTTCGGTAAGCGCCTTAATGTGATTCTGGTATGCAGTCATAACGAAACCTTAAAAGTGGAGAGCGGGCAAAAGGAGATCTCTGCTGCCGCAAATCCAAAACTGCAACCGGACGGATGGGTACGAGGGGAGTGAAACTGTGCTTTCCCGTCCCGCAGGACAACCATGCCAGTCGCAATCTCGCCAGTGGCCTTGTGGGTGGCTGGCACAGGTCGCCGGCTGGGTGTTGGGCGAGCCTGAAGGCTTGGGAAGCCTCTGATATGCGGGAGCCGCGCCATCATGCCGTGCTTGTAGCGGGCTGTCAAAGGTTTTGTAGTGGTTTTTTAAAGGCGCTACATTTTGCCCGCTCCCACTGGTGGGGGCGGGTGGCTAGTCGAGCAGTTCGACCTTGACCCTAAGCTGCATATCGCTGCTGCTTTGCCCGCTGGTGCTGCGCAGAATGTCGCGGCCTTGCTGGTTTTGCTCGCTGCCGATAGCGCCCAGTTCAATCCACTGCCCAAGACGGCCGGATACGCGGGTAGCGACCTGTTCAAGGTTGATTTGTCCGCTACCACTTAGGCGGTTGTGTTGATTGCTGATGTCCAGCATCACCTGGTCGCCGCTAACGGTGGCGGTGACGTAGAGACCTTGGTTGAGGTCGCGGTAGTCGGTTTGCTGATGGGTATTGCCCCTGTGGTCTTGCCAAGTATTTTGGATGGGTACGCTCTGCCCGCCCTGGATAAGCGCGGCGTAGCCTTCGTTGGTTTGTATCTGCTGGATATGACTGCTGCCGCCCGCGCTGGTGCTGCGGATAATGCGCACTTGGTCTTTGCCGCCTACTTCGCCCTGGCCGATTTTGATTTCGGCGTTTCCGCCGCTGATGGTGCCATCGAAGGAAAAATCATTGAGCGCGCCTTGCTCGCGCCCGCCGCGATCCACGCTAATCAAAAGGCGGCGCGGACGGGTATCAAGCTGGGTTAACAGTTCGCGTAGTTCGCGGATTTTGGCGGGCGGCGCGTTGACTATCAGTTTTTGTCCGTAGGCGCTGGCGTTGCCGTCTTGCCCCAATACGGATTGCACGGTGGGCAGCAGTTCATCGGCGTTTCGCCAATTGAGTTCGATCACTTCCATTGCGGCGAGTGCAGGCTGCACAAATAGCACGAGTAACAACACTAAAAGGTTTTTCATGGCACTATCCCATTAAAGGCTTTGCCGCAGCATATCCACGTGGGCGATGCCCGCGTCAAGAAACTCGGGACTTTCAATAACAAAGCCTTGCTTTTGGTAAAAAGGAGTGGCTTGCACTTGGGCGCTGAGGCGTTGCTGGTCAAGGCCGCGCCGCTCGGCCTCGGCAATGACCGTTTGCAGGATTTTTTCGCCCACACCAAGGTCGCGCCAGTCTTTGAGCACGCAAACTCGGCTGATATGCCCATCCAGAGACAGCCGCGCGGTGCCTATCGGCCAGTGATCATCCAGTGCGAGAAAGTGGATGGCGCTGCTGTCTTCGCCGTCCCATTCGAGTTCGGGGCTAACACCTTGTTCGGCGATAAACACTTGCTCGCGGATACGGCGCAGCGCGGCATTGTCGGTGCGCCAACAGGCCATGCGAACGGAAAGATTATTCATCGAAAAATTCCAGGCTGCCTTGTTCGATCAGTGCGATTAACAGTTGCTGCGCCTCGTCATCGATAAGCCAAGCGGCAAGCGCTGCGGCGGATAACGCGGGAGACTGGCAGATCAGTGTGAGCAGTGGCTGTAAGCGTTTGGGCAGATGACGGCTGTGCCCACTGGCAAACAGTAACAGGCCGTCTGCGCTTTGCGCCCAAGCCAAGCGTGCGCTGGGGCTGCGCCGCAGCCGATCGCCGCGTTTTAGCTGCTTAATCAGCGATTTTTCATCACAGTTCACTGCAAACAGTCGTTCGGGGTAGCGCGGTTCGGTCATAAACTGGCCGAACCATTGCAACAGCCGTTTATCGTCTTGCAGTAATGGCGCAAGAAGGGTTTTCAGCCGTGGTAAAACGTCCTCGCCTATCTGGCTGTAATCCGGGCAGGGCAGGGCATCGGCATCCGAATAACGCGCGTGTTCAGGCAACGATTGCGCGAAGAAATCGGCAAAGTGGGTAATCACTTCCGCCTGGCTCGGCGCACGAAAGCCAATGGAATAAGTGATGCCCAGTTGATCGCCTTCGCTGATGCCGCAGTGGGCCAGTTGCGGCGGCAGGTAGAGCATATCGCCCGGCTCCAGCAGCCACTCATCGGTGACTTGCATGTGTTCCAGCAGCTTTAGCGAAGGATGAGGGCGCAGCGTGCTCGCTTCGTCACAGCGTTCGCCAATCTGCCAGCGTTTAACACCTGCGCCTTGCAGCAAAAAGACATCGTACTGGTCAAAGTGTGCACCCACGCTGCCGCCGGGCGCGGCGAGGCTGATCATCACATCATCCATCCGCCAGCGCGGCAGAAATGCAAAATGCTGCAAAAGCGCGGCGACTTCTGGCACAAATTGGTCAACCGCCTGCACCAGCAAAGTCCAGTGGGTTTTCGGCAGGCATTGCAGTTGCTCTTCGCTAAACGGGCCGTGCTGTAACGTAAGCGCGCCCTTTTTAGTGTGCTGCACCAAGCGCGATTCAATTTCCTCTTCCAGCGCGAGACCGGCCAGTTCATCGGCACTGATCGGGCTGATAAAAGCAGGCAGCGCCTTGCGTATCAACAGTGGTTTTTTCTGCCAGTAGTCGCAGAGGAACTCATCGGCACTGATCCGGCCAAGAATGTTGCTCATTAAATGCGCTTGGCTTGTTCGGTGGCGTTGCCGGTGTAGCTTGCCGGGGTCAGTTGTTTTAACGCAACGATCGCTTCTGGTGGCAGCGGCTCGGCATCGATAAATTCGTGCAGGGTTTGTGCGTTAATCGCTTTGCCACGGCTAAAGTCTTTGAGTTTTTCGTAAGCGCCTTCGATGCCGTAGCGGCGCATGACGGTTTGTACTGGTTCGGCGAGGACTTCCCAGCCACTTGCCAGGTCTTCGCTGATTTTGCCTTCATTAATTTCCAGCTTGCTGATGCCTTTTAACGTCGATTGATAAGCCAGCAGACTGTGCGCCAAGCCCACGCCCAAATTGCGCAGTACGGTTGAATCCGATAAATCGCGCTGCCAACGTGAAATCGGCAGTTTTTCCGACAAATGCGAAAGCAGGGCATTGGCAATGCCGAGATTGCCTTCGGAATTTTCAAAGTCAATCGGGTTGACCTTGTGCGGCATGGTCGAGGAGCCGACTTCCCCGGCAATGGCTTTTTGCTTGAAGTAGCCAAGTGCGATATAGCCCCAAATATCGCGGTCAAAATCCAGCAGCACGCGGTTAAAACGGCAGACGGCATCGAACAGTTCGGCCATGTAATCATGCGGCTCAATCTGCGTGGTGTAGGGGTTTAGCGTCAGCCTTAAGTCATCTTCGACAAAAGCGCGCGCATGCGCCTGCCAGTCGATTTGCGGATAGGCGGCCAGATGCGCGTTGTAGTTGCCGACCGCGCCATTGCATTTGCCCAGCAGCGGCACCGCAGCGATTTGCGCCATTTGCCGTTCCAGTCGGTAAACCCAATTGGCGAGTTCCTTGCCCATTGTGGTCGGCGAGGCCGTTTGCCCGTGGGTGCGCGAGAGCATGGGCACGGCGGCAAACAGTTGCACGCGCTCGCGTAGCGCATCGACCAGCTTTTGCATCTGCGCAATCAACAGCTCGCGGCCTTCGCGCAGCATCAGCGCATGGGCGAGGTTGTTAATGTCCTCACTGGTGCAGGCAAAGTGGATAAATTCACGGGCTTGGCTCAGCTCCGGCTGCGTTTGCAGTTGTTCGCGCAGCCAGTATTCCACCGCTTTGACATCGTGATTGGTGGTCGCTTCCAGCGCTTTAACGCGCTCGGCTTGTTCCGCTGAAAAGTGTGTTGCCAGCTGATTTAAAAAATCTAAGGCTTCGGTGGAAAAGGGTGCGAGTTCACTAATCTCGCTGTGCGCCGCTAAACGCTGCAACCAGCGCACTTCGACCAACACACGAAAACGAATCAGCCCGTATTCACTGAAAATCGGCCGCAACGCGGCGGTTTTGTCTGCATAACGGCCATCGACTGGGGATAGGGCAGTGAGTGGGGAGAGTGGCATGGCGGTTTGTCGGCGGGTAAAAAAAGGGCGCTCATTGTACGCGAAAGCGAGTGACGGATTTAGCCTTTAGGCGCAAAGGAGATCCGCCCTAGGTAGATTCGTTGGAGAGGTTTGTATAGGTATAACGGAAGGATAAATATTAGTTTTCATAGCAGAAAACAACTTGGCCTGGCCGGAGTGAGTCTTGCAAGGCCAAGTTTTTACTGAGGATTTCTGGTCGGGACGGTGTGATTTGAACACACGACCCCTTGCACCCCATGCAAGTGCGCTACCAAGCTGCGCTACGCCCCGACATTTTTTTACCTGCTGCCTTTTTAAGTGGGCAGTGATAAGCGGGGCGAGATCATACTGGATTATTCAGAGGCTCGCTAGCCTCCTGTTTTCTCGGTTAAAGAGAGGAGGGCGCTGCGCATTCCCTAAACCGTATATTTTCGCTAACCTTGCGGCTTTGGCTGGATGCCTTGATCGGTGGCAGATACGCTATGGCAAATCCTCCTGTTCGTGAACAGTCCCTTGTGGTTAGCGTGTTGGGTGGCGAGCCGACGCAGATGACCCATTGGCTCGCGCTTGCCTGTTTGGAAAGCCGCTGCGCACAGAGCAATACGCGCTTGCTTCGTTACGGGGAAATCAGCGCCTTGCTGTTTCAAGTGGCTGGAAGCTGGGATGCGCTGGCGCGGCTGGAGAAAAAACTACAAGCCTTGGCTAGCAAACACAACCTGCAAATCCAGTTGCAGCGCAGTTCCCCGCTGCAAGAGCGCCCCGATGCCTTGCCCTATCTGGTGCATATCAGCGCGGCGTTTCGCGCCGATATTCTGTCTGACCTGTGCCGCTTTTTTATTGAGCACGGCATTGAGCTGGAAGAGCTGGTGCAGGATATCTGGCCTGCGCCGCAGACCGGCGGTGACATGCTGAGCGCGACCTTAACCATCTGCCTGCCCGCCGGTACGCAAATCAGTTGGCTGCGCGAGAATTTTCTCGATTTTGCCGATGCGTTAAATATCGATGCAGTGCTCGAACCTTGGCGGCCGACTTCAATGACCGGTGTTTGACTTTGGGAGATCATCATGACGGTAACGCTTAATGCCTCAGTGCCTGAATTTACCGCCCTCTCGACCGGCGCTGAGGCGTTTTCGCTGGCGGCGTTTAAAGGGCAGCAACTGGTGTTGTATTTTTATCCCAAGGACAGCACGCCCGGCTGCACCAGCGAGGGGCAAGGCTTTGCCGAACGGCACGCCGAGTTTCTTGCCGCCAATACGCAAGTCTTCGGCATCTCGCGAGATAGTTTGAAATCGCATGAAAAATTCAAACAGGCTCAAGGCTTTCCCTTTGAATTGCTAAGCGATACCGATGAAACCCTGTGCCGCCTGTTCGATGTCATCAAACCGAAAAAACTCTACGGCAAGGACTATATCGGTATCGAGCGCAGCACTTTTTTGCTGGATAAAAACGGCGTGCTACGTCATCAGTGGCGGGGCGTGAAAGTCCCCGGGCATGTCAATGCGGTACTCGCCGCCGCCTTAGAGCTGCACCGCCAAGGCTAATTGGGTGCGAGCACTGGCGTTTGTCTGGGCCAGGCATCGAGCACCGCCTTGCATAGCGTGGCGAGTGGAATGGCAAAAAAGATCCCCCAAAAGCCCCAAAGCCCGCCAAACAGCAGCACCGCGCAGATAATCGCTACCGGATGCAGATTGACCGCTTCGGAAAAGAGCAGCGGCACCAGCAAGTTGCCATCGAGTAGCTGTATCACGCTGTAGACCAGCATCAGCGTGATGAACTGGTCTCCCCAGCCCCACTGGAACAAGGCAATCAGCGCCACCGGCACCGTTACCACTACCGCGCCGACATAAGGCACCAGCACCGAAAGCCCAACGAGTAGCGCGAGCAAGGCGGCGTAGTTCAGTCCCAGCACGGCAAAGGCGGCGTAGGTACAGGCACCACAGAGCAAAATCTCAATCGCCTTGCCGCGGATGTAATTGGCAATTTGGCGGTTCATCTCCTGCCAGAGCGAGGTCATCAGCGTGCGTTGGTGTGGCAGATAACCCGACAGCCAGCGACCCAGCAGCGGGTAATCCTTGAGGAAGAAAAACACCAAAAGCGGCACCAGCACCAGATAAATCATGATGCTGACGAGTAGCGGCAGGCTGGACAGCGAGAAACTTAACAGCGCCTGGCCAAAACTGCCAAGCTCAGTGCGCAGTACGCCGACCAGCGCCAGCACCTGTTCATCGCTGATTAAATGCGGATAGCGCTCGGGCAGTAGCAGCAGCAACGCTTGCCATTTGCCGAGCATGCCGGGCAACTCGTTAAACAGTGAGGAAAGCTGATTCCACAGCAGCGGCAGCAACCCCATCAGCACCAACACCAGCACGCCGATAAAAAACGCATAGACCAAGCAAACCGCGAGCAGGCGAGGTAGATGCAAGCGCTCAAGCTGGCGCACCAGTCCTTGCATCAAAAACGCCAGCACCAATCCGGCAAAAACCGGCGCGAGCATGCCGCCCAAGGTCAGGATAACGGCAAAACCGGCGAACAGCAGTAAGGCCAGTACCAGCGCTTCTTCATTGGAAAAATAGCGCGAAACAAAGGCACGAAACACCTTGAGCATCAGTTATCCCTTGCGCAGCCAGTAATGCCAAGCGCCATCGGTTTGCGCCTCAAACAGTAGCTCATGCCCGGCCAAGCGGGCAAAACTGCGAAAATCGCGCTGCGAAGCCGCATCGGTCGCGGTCACTTTCAGCACTTCGCCAGAGTGAATCTGCGTAAGTTCCAACTTGGCTTTAAGCAGCGGCATCGGGCAGGCAAGTCCGCTGGCATCCAAGGCGTGGTGGTAAGCAGGAAGGGTAAGGTCGGTCATAACGGGTCTGTGCAAGCAAAGAAGTCAAGCATACCTGCTTGCGCAATAAAGGCCATTTCAATATCCAAGACAACGATGGTCAATAGGGTCAATGAGGGTCAATATAGCGCGGCAAAAGCGGCAAAATACTATGACTGCCCATGTTTGGTTTTTATTCCTTACTGACATTCACCACCGGTGCGACCAGTTTTTCGAGCAGTGCTTGCTGTGCATTGCGCGAGTTCTGGTTGCCGCTGGGGCTGTTGCGCAAGTAGCGGCCATCGGCCTGTAATTGCCAGCTTAAGGTATTGTCGGTCAAATAAAAGTCCAGTTCTTTTTTGACTCGCCCAATCAGTTTACGGCCTTCTACTGGAAAGCAGGTTTCTACCCGTTTATCCAGGTTGCGCTCCATCCAGTCGGCGCTGGATAAGTAGAGTTTTTCATCGCCGTCATTATAAAAATAATAAACCCGCGCATGCTCCAAAAAGCGTCCAACAATGGAGCGTACTTGGATATTGTGCGATACGCCATTAACCCCTGGACGCAAGCAGCACATGCCGCGCACTACCAAGTCAATTTTTACCCCGCTTTGGCTGGCTTTATATAAGGCACGGATAATTTTGGCATCGGTTAATGCGTTAATTTTAATGATGATGTGTGCGGACTTGCCTTCGCTCGCGTGCTGCATTTCGCGGGCAATCATATCGAGAATGCTCTTTTTTAAGGTAAAAGGCGCGTGCAGCAGTTTTTTCATGCGCTGCGTTTTACCCATGCCAATAAGCTGTGAGAATAGTTTGGAGACATCTTCCGACAGCGCATTATCCGCCGTTAATAAGCTGTAATCGGTATACAGCCGCGCATTACCGGCGTGGTAATTGCCGGTGCCTAAATGCGCGTAACGGCGAAGCTCACCATTTTCACGGCGAAGTACCAATATCATTTTGGTATGGGTTTTAAAGCCGACCACACCGTAAATAACGACCGCGCCTGCGGCTTGCAGGCGACCGGCGAGTTGCAGGTTGGATTCTTCGTCAAAGCGTGCACGCAATTCGATAACGGCGGTGACTTCTTTACCATGACGCGCGGCATCAACTAAGGCATCGACGATTTCCGAACCGGCTTCCACCCGGTAAAGCGTTTGTTTAATGGCGAGTACGTGCGGGTCTTTTGCCGCTTGACGCAATAAATCCACCACCGGGGTAAAGGATTCAAACGGGTGCAGCAGCAAAATATCTTGCGCGGAAATTAAGTCAAAAATACTTTTGTTGCTTTTCAGTAACTTTGGGATGGCCGGGGTAAAGGCCAGGTATTGTAAATCCCGATGGTTTTCCAGTTCGGTAATACTAAACAGGCGAGTGAGATTAACCGGGCCGCTGACTTTATACAGTTCCGCTTCGGTTAAACCAAATTGCTTCAGCAAATAGTCGGTTAAGGTTTGCGGACAGGTATTGACCACTTCCAGGCGCACGGCGTCACCGTAGCGGCGGTTGAATAATCCGCCGCGCAGCGCACGCGCGAGGTCTTCGACACCTTCGGTATCGACCGATAAATCGGCATTGCGGGTTAAGCGAAACTGGAAGCAGCCTTTGACCTTCATCCCCGGAAACAGTGCATCGGCGTGTGCGTGGATGATGGAGGAAAGAAATACGTAGTTGTCCCCGGCGCCGACGATTTCCTCCGGTACGCGGATAATCCGTGGCAGCAGGCGCGGCGCGGGAATAATGGCAAGGCCGGAACTGCGGCCAAAGGCATCGGTGCCTTCAAGCTCGACGATAAAGTTAAGGCTCTTGTTGACCAGCAATGGAAACGGGTGAGTGGGGTCAAGGCCAATCGGCGTGACAATCGGCGCGATTTCTTCCCGAAAGTAGCGGCGAACCCAGGTCTTGAGCTTGGTCGTCCAGCGGCGACGGCGGATAAAGTGGATATGCTGCTTGGCGAGTTCCGGCAGCAGGATGTCGTTGAGGATGTCGTACTGGCGGGCGACCTGTTCATGCGCCAGTTCGCTGATGCGCGCCAGTGCCTGATGCGGCTGCAAGCCATCGGGGCCGGCCTGTTCGCGCGCGTAGGTGATTTGCTTCTTTAAGTTGGCGACGCGGATTTCAAAGAATTCGTCCAGGTTGCTGGAGAAAATCAGCAGGAACTTTAATCGTTCGAGCAGTGGACAGGTTTCGTCCAGCGCCTGCTCAAGCACGCGGATATTAAACCTAAGCTGCGACAGCTCACGGTGGCTGTACAGGCTGCTGTCATCCAGCGAAGGCGGCGGCGCGGGCGGCTCAGCTTGCGACTCTTGGCTGTCTTTGACGCTTTCTTCAATCGCTTTGCTGTCCATCGCTTTCTCTGCCATCAACAGAGCGCTGCTTGTACTGTCCATCGGTTTACCTGTCATCACGCAGTAGTTCGGCGGCGCGGACGGCAAAGTAGGTCAAAATGCCATCGGCTCCGGCGCGTTTAAAGGCAAGCAGCGCTTCGAGCAGCACCGCTTCGGGCAGCCAGCCTTTTTCAATGGCGGCCATGTGCATGGCGTACTCGCCGCTGACCTGATAAACAAAGGTCGGCACCCGAAAGGTCTGCTTGACCCGACACAGCACGTCCAAATAGGGCATGCCGGGTTTGACCATCACCATGTCTGCGCCTTCGGCCAAATCAGCAGCGACTTCGTGCAGCGCTTCGTCACTGTTGGCGGGATCCATCTGATAGCTGAATTTATCGCTCTTGCCCAAATGCGCCGCAGAGCCAACCGCATCACGAAACGGCCCGTAGTAACGGCTCGCGTACTTGGCTGAATAAGCCATGATGCGCGTATTGACCTTGCCCGCCGCTTCCAGCGCCTGACGGATGGCACCAATGCGCCCGTCCATCATATCCGACGGCGAGACAATCTGCGCCCCTGCTTCGGCATGTACCAGCGCCTGCTTGACCAGTGCTTCGACTGTGATGTCGTTTTGCACGTAGCCTGTGTCATCGATAATGCCGTCCTGCCCGTGCACCGTGTACGGGTCGAGCGCAACATCGGTCATCACGCCAAGCTCCGGCAAACGCTCGCGCAAAGCGCGCACCGCTCGCGGAATCAGCCCATCGGGATTCCACGCCTCGCCGCCATCCAAAGATTTCTGCGCAGGTTCGATATAAGGAAACAGGTCAATCAAAGGAATACCCAGCTCCAGCCAGCGTTCGGCCTCCATCAGCAACTGGTCAATCGACAGTCGCTCCACCCCGGGCATGGAAGCGACCGGCTCGCGCCGGTTTTTTCCATCCAGCACAAACACCGGCAAAATCAGGTCGCTTACAGAAAGCAGGTGCTCGCGCACCAAACGGCGCGAAAAATCATCTGCCCGCGTGCGGCGCAGACGCATAGCAGGAAATACGCGGGGAGTGACAAAAGTGGTCATGGCTCACTTCCAAAACAACGGCAAACAGCGCCCATGATGCGGGAAAAAACCGCTAAAAGCATCCGTATTTGGGCTTGTCGTGGTCAAGTTTTTCGTACAAGTTTTGTAGTGTGTGGTTTTAGTGTTTTCGCAGAGCGCTTTATTTTTGGGTCTTAGAGCCTGTTTACGATCTAAAGAATATCTGATCTTTTTGGCGAATGAGCACAATAGCTTATCCCGGCGACACCCGCCGCGCCCAATTTGAGTTGATTTGTCCATTGTTGGAACAGGCACGCGGTGCTATATGTGTTGCGCATGGGTTGCAGGTGGCGGGCGTTGCCGCGCGATTTTCCCAAAAAGCGCATCTGGGACAGGTGCACAACATATTGTGTGATGGTGGCTATACGGGCGATCCCTTTGCGCAAGGGATGAAGGCTATTCTAATGGATGATTTCTTTTCCATCAAACGAACCAAGCATGGGAAATGCTCACCTTCGCGCACCTATCAAGCACGTCGTGACTGGTTGTATAAATGCGACTCGGGCAATACCGTGCAAAAAGAAGACATAATGTCCAAGTTTGGGCATGTCTACAGACCTTCTTATTGAGAACGCATGTGATGATAACGCTTGAAAAATACCACCCTGAAAAAATCGAAGAAATAAGCGCCCCCAAAAGTCGCATAAAGCGAATGCTTAAGGACTATATGCGATTCGAGAATAGAATATATTGGTGGATGCTGGGTAAAGGCTATCACCCGTTTGCGGCTACACTGGCAAAATACTTATTGAGAATAACAGTTTCTTGCATTTTAATTTATGTAATTTTCAATTTGTCCGTATTCACCTTTAAGGTTTTCTTTCTAATGGGGGTGGTTATTCTTATGGCAGTAGCAAGTCATTCAATGCACCGCCATTCATACTACCATCGATACTAGCGTCCATAATTACATTGGTATTCTGATGGACATTACTCATCAAGCATCTAAGGTTGCAACAAAAATGAATATCAAAAACATATTGACGCTGGTTGATGAACGCAAGGCGGTTCTGGATGCGCACCGCCCACTGCCTGCGGTCACTGTAAACTCCATAAGAAATAAATTAGCGCTTGATTGGACATACCACTCCAATGCCATTGAAGGTAACACACTGGATATCCATGAAACTAAAGCTATTTTGGAAGACGGTATAACCATTGGCAGAAAATCTCTTAAAGAACATCTGGAAGCCGTTAATCACAAGGATGCCATTCACCTTGTGGAAAAAATGGTTGCAAAAGCAGAAGAAATCAATACAGGCAATATCAAGAAAATTCATTATTCTGTATTAAAAGGTATTGATGAGGAAAACGCCGGTTTTTACAGAAGAAGCCCTGTCATGGTAGTAGGTGCCAACTTTGTACCTACGAACCCTGTCAAAATCGACAGGGAAATGAATGCCCTCGAAGATTGGTATAAAAGCAAAGAAGCACAAGCACTGCACCCGATAGAGCGGGCAGCAGAGTTGCATACCCGATTTGTCACGATACATCCCTTTGTCGATGGCAATGGCAGAACCGCCAGATTGCTGCTCAATCTTGAACTGATGCGCGAAGGCTATCCACCCGCCATTATCCAAAAAGAAGAAAGGCAATATTATTACCGGTCACTGGATAAAGCCCGTGAAACCGGAAAACATGATGAATTAGCACCTATGGTGGCACTACGGGTTGCCGATAATCTCGACCTGTACCTTTTGATGGCCACTGGAAACAGGCCGCAGCCACTGCACGAACAACTGGATCGGCAGGACGGGCACTCAAATAACGCCCGATAAAGACCCGATTGCACAAAGCGACAGCCTCCTTCACCAAGCCGAACAGTCCGCCAGCGAGCAACGCGCACTGCTGGAAAATGCTTCGCTGGAACAGACCTTAACGGCAACCCTAAAGCCCTATGTGGAAGCCAAACACGAACAAATCGAGCGTATTGAGGCCAAATTGGGGCAAGCCATCGAGCAGCAACAAGCCAAGCTAAAGCAGGTTGACCAGAACCCGCCCAAGCACAAATGGCTGTCATCGAAGAAAACCAAAGCCGCCAGTACCGATACTTGGCATGACAACAAGAACAAGCACCTGGCCCGATTGCACAGTCTTGATTACCGCAAATACCGTATCGGAAAAATCAAGGAAAGCACCGATAGCCGCTTTCCTACGGTAGACCAACTGGCGACCCAAAAGATGCGCCGCGAGCATCCAGAGCTTGCCGC
>NZ_LSZO01000039.1 GCF_001580025.1 Ventosimonas gracilis
ACAAGAACGCGGGCAGCGCGAAAAGCAAGCACAGCAGCAAACGCAATCCCAAAGCCAATCACAGGGCTACAGCTTAAGCTTGGGGCATAGGCAGCAGCCATAAAGAGCATGCCGCCCGCAGCAAGATAACTCCGAAAAAGCCGCAAAGACCCTGCGTTTTCATCGGCCTTAAAACAAAAATTAGAGACAGCCGCAGCCCTTCCAGTTCGGGCGCGTCACCAACGCGGCGCGGCGTTCATGCGTGCGCTGGCGGGTGCTGGATGGGCTGCACCGCGAGGCGCAGACCCATCGTCTTGAGGATTGCCGACAGACTGCGAATCTCCGGGTTGCCCTTCGCGGACAGCGTGCGATAGATGTGCGTGCCGTTAAGCTGCGCCTTCTCTGCCACCTTGGACACGCCTCCGAATGCCTTCGTCATCTGGCGAAGCGCGATCAGTAGCTCGCCTTGGTCGCCGTCTTCAAGGATGCTATTCAGCAGCTCCACCGCATAGGCAGGGTCTTTACCGAAGACTTCGGCCATCGCATCATCATGTGCTCGATCTTTCATCACTCTTTCTCCTGTTTCATGTTGCTGCGCTGTCAGTCCTTCCAATATTCGCACGCCTTCGATATGTCGGCGTCCTGCGAACGCTTGATGCCGCCGCAGAGCAACAAGACCACGGCTTGCCCGGATTGCGCGTAA
>NZ_LSZO01000040.1 GCF_001580025.1 Ventosimonas gracilis
ACCGGGCAATTGCTCGCGGGCGCGGCGGAAGAAGCGCTATCATCCTCAAGCCAATGCGCATTAAAGCCCTGCCAGCCCCTAAGGCAACAAATCTCAAGCGCCTTATTCAGCGGCATATTGGCTTTATCCGCCTCCTTTTTAATTTGATTCAGCGCGGTCACCGTCAGCGGCGCTTTTTTAGTCTTGCGCAACTTCAAAAAATCATCCCACACGCCTTGCTCAACCTCATCGGGTTTTTCCGCGTCATGGGTTTTGCTCTTGCGTGCGGGTTTTACTTGCGGCGGCTCGGCGTCCGTGGGTGCTTGCTTTTTTTGCTGCAAACGGCGGCGCATTTCCGCCTCTGCCGCGCGGAGGCGCTCCTTTGACGCCTCATCGTCTTGCGGGCGAGCCATCGCCTCGCGGATGCGAGCCATCTCCTGCTCGATATGCGGCGGAATCGCCTCAACCGGAGCCAACAGCGCGTTCAGCAGATCGGGCTTATGCTCGTGCTCATCGGCAGGCGCGGGCACCATCGCCGCCGCCTCTTGAGCGGCGGCTTGGCGCTGCACCAGCGCCTCCTCATACGCGCGGCGCTGCTGGTCGCGCTCGATCAGCGGATCATCCTCCACATCCACACACGGCTCATCGGCCTGCGCGAGGCGCTGATTCCAGGGCAACAGATTCAGCGCCTCATCAATAAAACCCTTGGCGACAAACAGCGCCTTAGTGACCTCCCATTGCTTGCGCGAGATACGCAACGTAAAACGCACCTCATCATCGGACAGCGTATCCAGC
>NZ_LSZO01000041.1 GCF_001580025.1 Ventosimonas gracilis
GGCGCGTGCCAGCTCGATGCGGAGGGTGTTAACGTCGTCGCGGTATTCGTGCCGATGATGATTAAGCGGCGCGGTCAGCTCGCCAAAGGTGGCGTAAACGGTGGCGTCGTCACCATCAACAAAGGTCTGGCCGTCGCGCGATAAATCGACCTGTGCGCCTTGCCAATTGAGTGCGCTTGGGGTCACGGCGATATAAAAGCCCAAGGTGTCATGAGCGTCTTCTAAGGGCGGCGCTTCAAAGACGTGCAATAAGGTACGGCTAAGGATTAAATCGGGCGGGGTGCTGGTCTCGCTGCGCGGGATGCCTTTGATGGTCGAGGTGTAGGCGCTTTGCCGGTCGTAGACGGCGCGGATACTTTGTTGCCCCGCTTCCAGCTCTACGGCAAGCACGCGCAGTCTTGCGCCGTCCAGCGTGATCACGTCCGCCGGTGCGAGCGCAATAAAA
>NZ_LSZO01000042.1 GCF_001580025.1 Ventosimonas gracilis
CAAGGTTGTACACATTGGCTGCATGCTGCGCCTAGTCTGGCGAAATTTTGAGCAGCAGCGCGGCTCGCGTTTGAAGCGGGAACAGACCCTTGTTGTCTTCCTTGTTAGCTACTGCGCCAGCGCGTATGCTGTACGGTCTGTTTGCACTCACTTTAAGCGGGTATTTCCAAGATGTCTGACCTAAAAACTGCTGCGCTCGACTACCACGCCAAACCACGCCCCGGCAAATTGAGTGTCGAGCTGACCAAACCCACCGCGACCGCCCGTGACCTTGCGCTCGCCTACAGTCCGGGCGTTGCCGAGCCGGTGCGTGAAATTGCGCGTGACCCGTCACTCGCCTATCAGTACACCGGCAAGGGCAATCTGGTGGCGGTGATTTCCAACGGCAGTGCCATTTTGGGCTTGGGCGATTTGGGGCCGCTCGCCTCCAAACCGGTGATGGAAGGCAAGGGCGTACTGTTTAAGCGCTTTGCCGGGGTCGATGTGTTTGACATTGAGGTCGATGCGGAAAGCCCGCAAGCCTTTATCGATACCGTCAAGCGTATTTCCATCAGCTTCGGCGGCATTAACCTGGAAGACATCAAAGCGCCGGAATGCTTTGAAATTGAGCGCACGCTGATTGAGCAGTGCGATATTCCGGTATTCCACGACGACCAGCACGGCACGGCCATTGTCACTGCCGCCGGCCTTTTAAATGCGCTGGAACTGGTCGGCAAAAAAATTGAAGACGCCAAAATTGTCTGCCTGGGCGCGGGTGCGGCGGCGGCTTCTTGCATGAAGCTCTTGGTCAGCCTGGGTGCGCGACTGGAAAACATGCGCATGCTTGACCGCAAAGGTGTTATCCACGCCGGACGCGACGATTTAACCCCGCACAAAGCCGTATTCGCGCAGACGTGCACCAAGCGCACGCTGGCCGATGCACTTACCGGCGCGGACGTGCTTTTGGGGCTGTCCGGTGCCAACTTGGTCAGCGCCGAAGATTTGCAGCGCATGGCGGCAGACCCTATCGTCTTTGCCTGTTCCAACCCCGACCCGGAAATCAAGCCGGAACTCGCCCAGGCTGCGCGGTCGGATGTGATTATGGCGACTGGTCGTTCGGATTATCCCAATCAGGTCAATAACGTATTGGGCTTTCCTTTTATCTTCCGTGGCGCTTTGGATGTTCGCGCCAAACGCATCAACGAGGAGATGAAAATCGCCGCCGCGCTGGCACTGCGCGACCTTGCCAAACAACCGGTGCCGGAGGAAGTGTGCAAGGCTTACGGCGGCATCAAGCTGGAATTTGGCCGTGAATACATCATCCCCAAACCGCTTGATCCGCGCTTGATTGGCGTAGTCAGCGATGCCGTCGCCAAAGCTGCGATAGCAAGCGGAGTCGCCACACTGCCCTATCCTGCGCACTATCCGCTGCGTTCGGTAGACGACCTGTTCGCTTAAAAAGCGCTTTTCTATCCTCTCTTGCGTGCAGGAGAGGGTAGGGCAGGAACGAGGGAAAATAACGCATGCAGATACTATTCCCCGCCATCAAACCCTACGCCCGCCATTCGCTTGCGGTGGAGCAGCCGCACGTGCTTTATCTGGACGAAAGCGGCCGCCAGGACGGCTTGCCGGTGGTGTTTTTGCACGGCGGCCCGGGCGCGGGCTGTGATGCGGCCAGCCGCCGTTGGTTTGACCCCAACCTGTACCGCATCATCACCTTCGACCAGCGCGGCTGCGGGCGCTCCACGCCGCATGCCGAATTGCAAAACAACAATACTTGGCAGTTGGTCGATGACTTGGAGCGTATCCGCGAATACTTGGGCGTTGAACAATGGCTGGTGTTTGGCGGCTCTTGGGGTTCGACGCTGGCGCTCGCCTATGCGCAAACGCATCCCGAACGGGTGCTGGGGCTGATTTTGCGCGGTATCTTCCTCTGCCGCGAAGAGGAAATTCACTGGTTCTACCAACAGGGCGCGAGCCGTATTTTCCCCGATTACTGGGAGGACTACCTCGCACCCATCCCACCCAAAGAGCAGGGCGATATGCTCGGTGCCTATTACCAACGCTTAACCGGCAGCGACCAAATCGCGCAACTGCACGCGGCCAAGGCTTGGGCGAGTTGGGAAGGGCGCACCGCCACACTGCGGCCTAATCCTGCGTTCGTCACGCGCTTTAGCGAAACGCAGCGCGCACTGGCCTTGGCAAGAATTGAATGCCACTACTTTATGCACGGCGCTTTTCTTGAAGACAATCAATTGCTTAAACACATGCCGAAAATCGCCCATATCCCGGGCATTATCGTGCATGGCCGCTACGATCTGATTTGCCCGCTGCAAAACGCTTGGAGCTTGCATCAGGCCTGGCCTGCCAGCGAACTACAGATCATCCGCGAAGCCGGTCATTCTGCCGCTGAACCTGGCATTACCGATGCCCTTATCCGCGCGACCTGCCAAATGGCGCGCAAGCTGCTCAAACGGCCGCCACAGGAAGAGGCTTAACCCAATTTATGGGGAAGAGGGCAGGTGCGGCGCAATATGCACGACTAAAAGCTGCAAAGTCTGATGACCACGATAGTGGTTAATATCAAGGTGGTAAGCGATTTGAACTTGTGTGACCTGTTGATTGGGCCACTGACTGCGATCGATGGAAAAGGCAATGGCATCGAGCTCCACACGTCCGCACAGGGTGCAAAGTTGCAGTTTTAAATGACGCTCGCCGACCAGTCGCTGGTTTTTGACCTTAAAAACACCGTGAAACAGTGGTTCGGGAAATTGCTGCCCGAAGGGGCCGGCCGCGTTTAATTGCTGCGCCAGCGGCAGAACCAGTTCTTCGGCGCTTAGCGTGCCGTCAGTGCAAAGGTGCGCGGTTAAATCATCGGCTTTTAGAACGCGGCGGACTTCTTGGTCAAAGGCACGGGAAAATGCAGCGAAGTTTTGCTGTTTTAGGGAAAGCCCCGCAGCCATTGCATGGCCGCCGAATTTTTCGATAAGCATGGGATGGGCAGTGGCGATGGCTTCCAGCGCATCGCGGATATGAAAGCCTGCAATGGAACGCGCCGAGCCTTTTAACTGCCCATCGCCCGCATCGGCAAAGGCGATACAGGGGCGGTGGTAGCGCTCTTTTAAGCGCGCGGCGAGAATGCCTATCACGCCTTGGTGCCAGTCTTTATCAAACAGGCACAGGCCAAATGGCAGGTTTTCGCTATCAAGTTCCTTAAGCTGCGCCAGTGCTTCGCGCTGCATGCCTTGTTCGATGCTGCGGCGGTCGCGGTTAAGGCCGTCCAGCTCTGCCGCCATCTCTTTTGCCTGAAAGGGGTCTTCGCTGAGCAGGCATTCAATGCCAAGGCTCATATCGTCCAGCCGACCGGCGGCGTTTAGGCGCGGGCCCAAGATAAACCCTAAGTCGCTGGCACGAATGCCCTTTGCGTCTTTACCGGCGATTTCAAGCAGCGCGGCAAGGCCAGGGCGGCAAAATCCGGCGCGAATGCGCAGCAAGCCTTGTTGCACCAAAATGCGGTTGTTGGCATCCAAAGGCACCACATCGGCGACCGTACCCAAGGCGACCAAATCCAGCAGTTCGGCAAGATTGGCTGCAGGTTTATCGTTAAATTCGCCAATTTCTCGCAGTTTTGCCCGCAGTGCCAGCAACACATAAAAAATAACGCCCACGCCGGCCAGTGCTTTGCTGGGGAAAGGGCAGCCGGGTTGATTGGGGTTGACCAGTGCATCGGCCATCGGCAGTTCGGCAGCGGCCAGATGGTGGTCGGTAATCAGCACCGATAGACTTGCCGCTTTGGCCGTCGCTACGCCTTCGAGGCTGGAAATGCCGTTATCCACGGTAATCAGCCAATCCGGCTGCCTGCTTTTCGCCACTTCGACAATGGCAGGCGATAGGCCGTAGCCGTACTCAAAGCGGTTGGGAACCAGATAGTCCACTTGATTAAAGCCAAGTGCTCGCAGCCCAAGGATGGCAACGACGCTGGCGGTTGCGCCGTCGGCGTCAAAATCGCCGACTACCAAAAGGCGCTGCTGCGTTTGCCGTGCTTGCAGCAGTAGTTCTACCGCGTTATCGATACCTTTAAGCAAGTGCCAGGGGGCAAGCTGCGACAGGCTGTGGCTGAGTTCGTCCTTACTCTTTACGCCACGTGCGGCGTACAGGCGAGTGAGCAACGGCGGCAGGTCGCCCAAGTCGGGCAGTTGCGGCGGTAGCGGACGAGTATCAATACGCATGGACTTTAGCGAAAGTGTTGCCAGCCGCTTTGTGGCGCTTGGCGTGGCTGTCCGTTGCTATCGAGCAGAACAACACCGCTGCCCTCTTGGATATGACCAATCACGCACACGTGCGAAAAGGCTTGCTGCAAGCGGCTGAGTTGCTCGGGCGGCAAGCTAAATAACAGGACGTAGTCATCCCCAGCGCACAGTGCGTAATCCATCGCCGCTTTATCGCCAAAATGCTCAAGTAACGCCTCTGAAAGCGGCAGCAACGGCTCGTTAATAAGTGCACAAACGCCAGAGGCTTCGGCGAGATGGGCGCAGTCGGCGAGCAATCCGTCAGAAATATCCATCGCCGCGCTGGCCTTGCCGCGCAGCCACTGGCCGAGTGCCAGTTGTGGCATGGGTGTCCAGTAACGCGAGAGTAGATAGTCTGCCGCGCTATTCGTAGGGGCGGGGGCTTTTTGTAGCAGCGCCAAGCCGCCGCCGGTATCGCCCAAATGGCCGCCTACGCAGAGTAAATCCCCAGCTCTTGCGCCGCTGCGCTTAAGCGCTTGGCCTTGAGGCACTGAGCCAAATACCGTCAGACAAAGATGCAGCGGGCCGCGGCAGGTATCACCGCCAATCAGCGCAAGGCCGCAGTATCCGGCCATCTGCTTAAGGCCACGGGAAAATTCGCGCAACCAGTCTTCACAGGCTTCGGGCAGGGTCAGCGCAAGGGTAAAGGCAAGCGGTGAAGCGCCCACTGCGGCCAAATCACTGGCGGCGACGGCAAGCGAGCGTTGCCCCAACAAAAAAGGCGGCGCGTTTTCGGGAAAATGCACGCCGCAGACCAGGCTGTCGGTCGAGACGGCCAGTTGTTCATCCGCCGCAAGTTGCAGCAGGGCGCAGTCATCACCCAAGCCTAATGCGATTTCTTCCTGGTGCGGCGCGGCAAAGTCGAAGTAGCGCTTGATCAGCTCAAATTCGGTCAAACGCGCCTCGCCTTGGTGACTTCCTTGCTGCGTAGTTGCACCGCGAGGCGGTCGAGTACGCCGTTGATAAACTTGTGGCCGTCGGTTGCGCCAAACAGTTTGGCAAGCTCGATGCCTTCGTTAATCACCACGCGGTAGGGAATATCGACCCGTCTTAACATCTCCCAAGCACAGAGGCGCAAAATTGCGCGTTCGACCGGGTCGAGTGCGTCAACACTGCGGTCGAGCAGCGGCGCAAAGGCGGCTTCCAGCGCCTGCACATCATCCGCGACGCCGTGCAAAATTTCGCGGAAATAAGCGGCATCGATACGGGAAAAGTCGTTATCGACACGAAACTGCGCTTCAATTTCGTTAAGGCTGTGCGCCGCCAATTGCCATTGATAGAGCGCCTGCAAGGCGAGCTTTCGTGCTTCACGGCGGGCGGACGGCTTGCTGCCTTTGCCGCTTTTTGCAGGCGGATTAAAACCTTCAGTCATGGCAAGGCGCGTTCCAGTTGCGTGAGCAGGCTAAGCATTTCCAGCGCCGATAGCGCCGCCTCGCTGCCTTTGTTGCCCGCTTTAGTGCCGGAACGTTCAATCGCTTGCTCGATGGAATCGACGGTGAGCACGCCAAAGGCGATCGGCAGGCCGTATTCCAGTGAAACTTGCGCCAAGCCTTTAGTACATTCGCCCGCCACATATTCAAAATGTGGGGTGCCGCCGCGAATCACCGCGCCGAGCGCGATAATCGCGTCAAAACGCTGCGCTTGCGCGAGCTTTTTGGCGACCAATGGCAGCTCAAAAGCTCCCGGCGCACGAATAATCTGGATCTGTTCGTCACTGACGCCATGACGGCGCAGCGTATCGACGGCACCGCTAATCAAGCTTTCAACCACAAAGCTGTTAAAACGACCGGCCAGCAGGGCAAAACGGCCTTGAGGGGCGATAAAGTCGCCTTCGATGGAGGTGATGGGCATGGCAAACTCAAGAGAATAAAGAGCGGATGTGGGGGTGTAGAGCGGGGGCGCAATGATAGCCGATTTTGTCTCTGTTGTTTGCTTGGGGCGAAGCGCTACACTGGGAGCCTATCAATAACAATGAGGAAGTCCACGATGTCCCCGCACAATCTAACGCCCCTGTTACTTGCCTGCTTGATCACTGCCGCTGTACAGGCCGCTGAGCCGATTAAAAGTCTGGGTAAAAGTGAAGGTCAGCTTAATATCGTCGCTTGGCCGGGCTTTATCGAGCGCGGCGAGACCGACCCTGACTATGACTGGGTCACGCCCTTTGAGCAGGAAACCGGCTGCAAGGTTAATGTCAAAATCGCCGGTACGTCCGATGAAATGGTTAGCCTGATGGCGCGTGGCGGCTATGACCTGGTCACTGCTTCCGGTGATGCCTCACTGAGATTGGTGGCGGGCGGGCATGTAGCGCCTATCAATATCGACTTGATTGCCAACTGGAAGACTTTGGACGCACGCCTGCAAAACGCGCCCTGGCATACGGTGGATGGCAAACACTACGGCGTTTCCTACACTTGGGGGCCAAATGTGCTGATGTACAACACAGACGTGTTTAAAACCACACCCACCACTTGGCGCTGGATATTTGAAGAACAAACCCTGCCCGACGGCAAATCCAACAAAGGCCGGGTGCAAGCCTACGACGGGCCGATTTACATTGCCGATGCGGCGCTTTATCTAAAAACACACAAACCAGAACTTGGCATTAACGACCCCTATCAACTCACCGAAGCCCAATACGCCGCCGCCCTTGCCCTGCTGCGGGAGCAGCACAAACTGGTGCACCGTTATTGGCATGACACCACGGTGCAGATGAACGACCTGCGTAATGAAGGTGTAGTGATTAGCAGTGGCTGGCCGTTTACGGTCAACAGTATGCAACGCGCGGGCGAGCCGCTGGCTTCCACGGTACCGGTGGAAGGCGCGACCGGCTGGGCGGATACCACCATGATGCACGCCAGTGCGAAAAACCCGAACTGCGCTTATCAGTGGCTGAACTGGTCGCTCAATCCCAAGGTGCAAGGCGATGTCGCCGCCTGGTTCGGCTCAGTGCCCGCCGTGCCTGCCGCCTGCTCCGGCAATGCCCTATTGGGCGAAGACGGCTGCACCTTGAACGGCTTTGATACCTTCGACCAAATCTCCTTTTGGAAAACCCCGCAATCCGAAGGTGGTCAGTTTGTCCCCTACAGCCGCTGGGTGCAGGACTATATCGCCATTATGGGCGGGCGCTAGGTTTTCCAATGGTCAGTCCGCTGACTGCCTTGCTCAGCAGCGCAGGCCAGTAGAGGCGCTGCGCCTTTAGGTGCCAAGGTGCAGTGCAAGCGGCGTCTGCCGGTCAAATACAGCCCTCTTCCCTCTCCCACAAGTGAGAGAGGAGAGCATGTTGCTTAAGCTGTGAAAACCCGCGAATTTTAACGGCCTGCTGCCAATAAACTGCGCCGTTCACTGATCAGACCCTTGCAGGTGGCAACGCACATAGCCAGCAATACCACGGCAAAGGGAATACCGGTAGTGACTGCGGCCGCTTGCAGTGCGCCAAGGCCACCTACGAGCAGCAAGACGATGGCGATCAAGCCTACAAGTGCCGCCCAAAACACGCGCTGCGGCATGGGTGCGTTGATTTTGCCACCCGCGGTAATAATATCAATCACCAACGAGCCGGAGTCCGATGAAGTGATAAAGAAAAACGCCACCAGCACAATACCGATAAAGGAGGTTATCGCGGCAATTGGCAAACCTTCGAGCATAATAAACAGACGAAGTTCCAAAGCGGCATCGACAATAGTCATTGATCCTTGCTCAATCACTTGGGAAAGCGCCGCCGTGCCAAAACTGCTCATCCATAAAATACAAATGCAAGAAGGCACTAAAAGAACCGAAACCAAGAATTCACGTACCGTTCTGCCGCGTGAAATACGCGCGATAAACATGCCGACAAAAGGCGACCAGGAAATCCACCAAGCCCAATAAAAGCTCGTCCAGCCATCAAAGAACAGTTTGTCTTCACGCCCAATCGGATTGGATAATGCGGGCAGATAACGGATATAAGCGATCAGTGAATCAAAAAATCCGCTGATAATGGCAAAAGTCGGCCCGATAACAATCACAAACAATAACAGCAGTGCCGCCAAGATAATATTGATTTCACTTAAGCGTTTAACCCCGGAATTAATACCGGCAATGACCGAATACAGCGCAACGGCGGTAATCACCACAACTAACAATGCTTTGCTGGTATCCGTTACCGGCAGGCCAAATAGATGATTTAAACCGGCGCTGATTTGTTCCGCGCCGAATCCTAAAGAAGAGGCTAAACCAAACAGCGTGGCAAATACCGCAAGCACATCGATGATATGCCCCGGCCAGCCCCAGATGCGCTCGCCAAAGAATGGATAAAAGACGCTGCGGATGGTCAGCGGCAGGCCGCGGTTATAGGCGAAAAAAGCCAGTGCCAAGCCCATCACCGCATAGATTGCCCAAGGGTGCAGTCCCCAATGGAAGATGGTGGTCGCCATTGACAGGCGCCGCGCTTCTTCGGCATTGCCTGCGGCACCTGCGAGCGGTGCCCAGCTTTGCGCCGTTCCGGCATCTTCGGCGAAGGCGGTGGAAAAGTGCGAAATGGGTTCAGACACGCAGAAAAACATCAGGCCAATGCCCATGCCTGCTGCAAACAACATGGCAAACCAGGACGGGTAGGAAAAATCCGGCCTGGCCTCTTTGCCCCCTAAGCGAATGCTGCCAAGCGGGGTAAAAATCAGCGCGATGCAGAAAATCACAAAAGTATTGGCTGCCACCGCCAAAAAGCTGTCAAAGGTATTGGTCGCAGCCGGTCTAAGCCAGCCAAAAAATTCCGTTGCCGTACTGTGAAAAACAGCAGCAAACAGCACAGACAAGACAGTCACCACGGCTGAGATGGCAAATACCGGATTGTGGATGTCCAGCCCAAAAATCTGGATATTGTCCTGACCGGGCTGATGAACGGGTGGGGTGGGTTGCTGCGGGTGGTTCATGGTTTTTCCTTGTTATTGTGTGGATGGGCAGTCTATCCCCTGCACACAATTTGTTCAACCGCTAAACCAGTTGTTCAATAGGCAAACCAAGCCATGTCGCAAACAGCGGCACCACGCGTCGGCGGGATGTCGCTTTAAGTCTTGTTTAAGGTCGTATTTGCGTTACCGGCAAAAAAATCAACGCCGTAAATTACCCAAAGAATTTTTTCAATGAACGTGAAAGCCAGCCTTGGTCAGTGGAAAGTGCATTCATACTGGCTTTTACCGTTTCGGCATAAGCGGCATCTTCGTTGCGGATATGGCTAAGCAGCCAGCGCGTTAACGTATCACGCAGTTCCTGCACGATATTTTCACCCGCGTCAAAACGCATGCGGTATTCCTCGACCCGACGAATAAACAGTTCATGCACTTTTTTATGCGCACGGGAAAAACGATAACCGGCTTCTTCCATCAAGGTTTCTTCAAAAGCAAAGTGCGACTGGGTGTAATCCACCAAATCCACCAACACTTTACGAAGTTCCTCTTTATCGTCTTTTTGTTCGACATCGTAGAGATGGTTAATCATTTCTACAATGCGCCGATGTTGGTTGTCGACTTCCTCAATTCCGGTATTAAGGTCATCCTGCCAAACCAGATGCGCCATAGCTTGTACCTTTCCTTATTGATGCTGCTTAAAATTGGTATAGTTCAATATTTTTAATAGTGCGCTACGCTTAAAACTAAAAATATTAAAGGGTATTGTTATTGATTGCATTGATTTATGTCAATGTATTTATGGGCTGCGGTTAAGGTTTTCCCTCCCCCCTTTCCCGCAAGCGGGCGAGGGGAGATCGGTATGCATGGTGCTGCTTTCTCCCCTCTCCTATTTATGGCGGTCATGGGAGAGGGTGGGAAGCTTAGTTTTGCAAGTCGATCCAGTAGGTTTTGCAGCCTCTGGGATTTTCACAGGGGCTGATATTGAGCTCGCTGCAGGTATCCCCGAAACACATAAATGTGCCTCTATTCTTCTCATCGGAGAATATTCCGCCGCCGCTGATAATGCCGACCACATCGCTTTTTTGAAAAGGCGGCTGGTATGTCACCGTGGCTTTGCCAGCAATACCGTTTGCAGGTGGGTTAATGATTTCGACCGGTGGCGAGGCGCTGCTTAGGCTTAGGCGGTAGACGTAGTTACTGCCCAACATCACTTGGCAGCCGATACGATTGTTTGCCGGTACATAGGTTGCAAAAAATACATCACCGCCGGCGCTGCTTGCAGTGGACAGCACTTTTTCGCCACGGCCAATCTCAAGCGGCAGATACCAACCTTTTGCTGTGTTGATCGCTTTAATCGCTTTCTCTTGATCAAAGTGATCAAAGGAGCGCGTGGCCTGGTGCAAGTCGCTTTCCGTTAGCGGCAAGTCTGGGCTGCGGGTTATGTCGGCATGCAGCGAGTAAAAGCGGTCATCGACATTGGAATTAAGCGGATGGGCACGGTAGCCGCTGCCGATATTCACCAATAGGCGATTATTGCCTCTATCCAGTGCCACATCGGGTTCTTGATAAAAGCGGCGGGCGTTTTTCGGATTATTTTTGCCCAACTGAGCAAATGGGGCGTTTGAGCGGCGGCCACTGGCTGTTACCAAGTTATTGCGCGATTCGCCGTTATGGATAAATAACCGCCAGACTTGTCCGCCGGTATCACCGACAAACATTTGGTCGGCGAGGCCGTCATTATCGATATCCACCACCTTAACCGATGATGGAATGCTGTATTGCATATCCGGCAGATTAAGCACGGCGCCGCTTTGACTGGCTGACCAAAGAGCGTTGCCGGTTTTAGCATCGACGATATAAATGGCGTTACCCAAAGCGCTATCGCTGCGATAAGCATCATTGGCACCGTTAAGGTTATCTTCTGTTGGGTCGTAGCCACCGGCAAAAATCAGTACATCGGTAGGCTTTGGATTATTACCGATTTTTATTTTGCTTTTAACCGGTTGCGACCAACTTTGCCCCAGCCTGGCAAAACCTTTGGCTTTCTTGTTTTTTTCGTCAATTTGCCAGAGCAATTTGGGTTGACCGCGCTTAGTAATATCCAGCGCATAAATACCCTGCCCACCGCGTCTTAAGGTCACGTAGGCGTAGAAGTGTTCACCCGCATCAAACTGGCCGTTTTGATTGCTATCGTCCAGCCAGACGGTAACGCTATTGTCTACGCCGTAGGGGTGCGGTTTATTAGCGGTGGAAGGCTCATTGGCTTTTATCGGTTTAATGTTTTTTAGCAGCTCACCGGGCATAAAGGCAAATTCTTCCACACCGGTTTTACGGTTAAATAAGTGCACAAAACCTTCATTACTGCCGATAATCACGACCTGGTCGCTTTCTGCGCTGCCGTAGTTAAAGGGTACTGCGGCAGAATGTAAAAAATCGCCCAACTCCTTGCTGCGTTCATTGAGGCCATCGTCATCAAGACCGCGAATATAGTTGAGCAGTGCCACTCGTTCGTTATTATCAACGGCACCGAGCAGGTCATTAGTGATAGCGCTATTGCTGATGGCAAGTTCACCCAGACGGCCTTCGGTTTCCACAAACAGACGGCGCTTGGCGGGCTCCGGTAATTTCCACGCCGCACCGCCTAGCGTGATATTGCCTCCATCGGCACCTTTGCTCCAAAAGCTTTGTGCGTTCGCTTTAAAAGCGCCGTCCGCATCAATGGCCGGGTTATCGTTGACATCATAGATAACGGCTTCTTTGCTGGTTTTGCCATTTTTTGTAACCGCTTTGGCAGCGAAGCGATAGCGTTTTAAATTGCCCGCCCAACGGTCACTGCCGCCAGGCTGAAACAGTGCGTAGTAGACTTGATCGGTGGTGCGCTTGGAGCTGGTGGGTGCGGCACTGGGATTAACAAAAGTGGCGTTCTCCACTTTGGCGGCTTTTTCTATAATGTCATTAAATTGTTTGGAAAGTTCTTCACCATTATTGGCTTCATAATAGTTTCCGCCACCTGCGTCCGTTACATTGTTTAAGAATTGTCTGCGTTTGACGATTTTCTCTATATTATCAGCATCTTTTGTAGCTCCAGGAGCGTTTAAATCAGGTGCCAGAGAAATAACATGGGTAGTGACTGTCTGATCGCCTTCCAGGTTTGGCATTTGGTCGTGGGTATGCAGCCACTCAGCGAGTTCCGGTACGCACCTTTCCGCATTTTTTGAGGAAGCGCCTGGTTGTTCTACGCAGGGATAATTTTGTTTAGGCCAATTATCCCTTTTTCTGCCGATAAGTTCTCTAATATCGGGATAAATATCATCGTACCAAGCATCGCCATCGGTAACCAGGACGATATAGTTGGGCTGGCAGGCATCGGTAATCGGGCTTGGAAAATCTTTTCCTAATCTTAGCGCTTCTTTGCCTGAGTGCCCTTTAAAATAATGGTCTCGATATTGTTTGGCGGGAAAGCCGTTAAAATAACGCGCGGCCTTATAAAGACTGCCATCGATGGGCGTCCAGAGCAAGTCGGGTTTGGGTCTTTTATTAATTGACGCAAGCGCTTGGTCACGCACTTTATCAATAGCATCAACAGGTATTCCTGAACGGCGATAATCCATCCACATCATGCCGAAGTTTACATCTTGCATCTTCGGCAATACGTTGTTGAGCGTCTTTTGTAGTTCGTCCCAGCGGCTGGTAAAGGTTCCATCAGGGCATCGATTGCGTTTTGACTTGGAGTCGGGATAGACTCCGTCTTTATTCCAGCACCATTGCATGGAAAGGGAGTCGTCCAGAATAAAAAATACATTGGGTTTTATATCGGCTTTACCGCGCGACAAAAAGATTTCCGTGTCATCGGCAAAACAAAAAGCGCCTTGCAGTAGTAAAACCAGCATCAGTGCGACGCGGGCACTGATGGCTAATTGTCTGATGTGTTGCATATGTTCCTCCTCTGCTGCGACACAAATAACCCTTCCTTTTTCGCCTGCTTAATACGAGGCGACACAGCATTTTTGGTATTTTCGTTGTTTTTTATCTTTACCTTTTTGCTTTAGCGCATGTTTGCGGATAAAAACTAAAGGCTCTGCCCTAAGGTTTGCACTACACGCACGGGCTTTTTCGGCGGAATTTCAGCAAAGGCGAGCACTGGCAAGTTGATCTCCATTTCCAGGCGCAGGGCAAACTGTGCAAGCGGCCAGCGCAGTGGGGTGGATACCAGTAATGCGCTGGGCAATCCTTGGGCTTGCTGATGTTCACAGGCGCTTACGATCGATTGCTGCAAGCGCAGGGCAAGCTGTGGTTCGAGCGACAAATTCCCGTCTCCATCGGCTTGCTTTAATGAGGTAAGCAAGATTTGTTCCAGTGCGTTATCGAGGGTGATCACCGGCAGTTCATCGTCGCCTGCGATTTGCTGAACAATTGCGCGACCCAACGCCACGCGCACACTGGCAAGCAGGCTTGCGAGGTCTTTGCTGGGGGTGCGTACCAGGGCTTCGGCAATGCTGCGGATGTCGCGTATGGAGACCTGCTCTTTAAGCAGTGCCTGCAATATCAGCAGCAGCGATGACAGCGGCAAGCCGTTTGGCACCAGCGCTTCGGCCAGTTTGGGCGACATTTGTGCGAGGCGTTCGAGCATCTGCTGTACTTCTTCATGCCCCAGCAGCTCGTGCGCGTGTTTTTCCAGCAGGCGCGACAGGTGGGTGGTGATCACCGTGCTGCTGTCTACCACGGTATAACCCAAGGACTGCGCCTGTTCGCGCTGCTGCGGGGTAATCCACACGCAATCAAGGCCAAATGCCGGATCTTTGACGGCAAGGCCGTCGAGGTCGCCAAAAACTTGGCCGGGGCTGATGGCGAGTTCGCGTTCGGGATAGACTTCACCGCTTGCCAGCGGCACGCCCATCAGGCTAAGCCGGTAGCCGCCTGCCGCTAAATCGAGGTTGTCGCGGATATGCACCGGCGGCAGTAAAAAGCCCAAATCTTGCGACAGTTTTTTGCGCACGCCTTTAATCCGTGCGAGCAGGCCGCCGCCGTTTTTGGCTTCCAGCAGGGCAATTAAGCGGTAGCCGACTTCCAATCCCACGCGGTCTACCGTGGGCAGGTCGTCAAAGGCGAGTTCTTTGTTTTCTGGTGTTTGTTTGCTGGGAGCGGGCAGGGCTTTTGCTGTGGACTGTTTAGCCACAAGTTGACCACGCTGATAAGTGAAGTAGGCGAACGCGCCCGCCGCTGCGGCCAATGCTAGAAACGCCAGATGCGGCATGCCGGGAACCAAGCCCATCACGGCCAAAATGACAGCCGTTACGCAGAGCGCTTTGGGCGAGGCAAACATTTGTCGCCCGACTTGTTGCCCCATGTCTTCGGCAGAAGATACGCGCGTCACCATAATGGCGGCGGCGGTAGACAGCAAAAGCGACGGCAGTTGTGCGACCAGTCCGTCACCAATGGTTAAAAGCGCATAGACCCGTCCGGCTTCGGCCAGCGGCATATGGTGCTGCAACAGGCCAATCGCTATGCCGCCGATAAGGTTGATAAAGAGGATTAACAGACCGGCTATGGCGTCCCCTCGAACAAACTTGGAGGCGCCGTCCATTGAGCCGTAAAAGTCCGCTTCTTGACTGACTTCCGCGCGGCGTTTGCGGGCTTCGCTTTGTTCAATCAAGCCTGCGTTTAAATCGGCATCGATGGCCATCTGTTTGCCGGGCATGGCGTCCAGAGTAAAACGGGCGCTGACTTCGGAAATTCGCCCGGCGCCTTTGGTAACGACGACAAAGTTGATAATCATCAAGATGGCAAACACCACCATGCCGACCACATAGTTGCCGCCAATCACGACTTCACCAAAGGCTTCAATCACCTTGCCCGCAGCACCTGCGCCGTCTTGCCCGTGCAGCAGCACCACGCGGGTGGAGGCGACATTCAGCGCAAGGCGCAGCAAGGTAGCGAGCAGCAAAATCGTGGGAAAGACCGCAAAATCGAGCGGGCGCAAGGCGTACACACAGACCAGCAATACGATGATGGACAGCGCGATATTGAAGGTAAATAACAGGTCGAGCAAAAAAGGCGGCAGCGGCAAAATCATCATGCCGAGCATGGCCAGCAAGAGCAGCGGCACGCCCAAACTGCCCTGCCCAAGTAATGCAAAGCCGCCTCGCACACGGCCTAATAGCTGTTCCCGCTCAAACGACATGATGCTTTTGCCCTCATTTTTGACGCTGCGGGCGTTTAAGGCAAAAACTGCGCCAGCGCTGAAGAAGAAAGGCAATAAGCTTATTTAATGGATAGAGGAGATGCTTTTATGGTTGACCTGTATAT
This sequence comes from Ventosimonas gracilis, assembly GCF_001580025.1. Taxonomy (GTDB): domain Bacteria; phylum Pseudomonadota; class Gammaproteobacteria; order Pseudomonadales; family Pseudomonadaceae; genus Ventosimonas; species Ventosimonas gracilis. The sequence goes on from NZ_LSZO01000042.1 coordinate 15,458, forward strand.
CAACTAAGGGTCTTAGGAAGCAAACATGTTTTTATGGCATGATAACTTCCTGATATGACTGGTAAAAATAGGTACTTCAAACGTTCGAAAATCA
>NZ_LSZO01000043.1 GCF_001580025.1 Ventosimonas gracilis
CCAAAAGAGCGTTTGGGGTTATAGGGTCAAGTGAAGAAGCGCATACGGTGGATGCCTAGGCAGTCAGAGGCGATGAAAGACGTGCAAGCCTGCGAAAAGTCACGGGGAGCTGGCAAAGAAGCTTTGATCCGTGGATCTCTGAATGGGGGAACCCAGCGGCCATAAGGCCGTTATTAAATACTGAATCCATAGGTATTTAAGGCGAACTCGGGGAACTGAAACATCTAAGTACCCGAAGGAAAAGAAATCAACCGAGATTCCCCTAGTAGTGGCGAGCGAACGGGGAGCAGCCCAAAAGTGCTTATCGATTTAGTGGAAGGCTCTGGAAAGTGCCGCCAAAGAGGGTGATAGCCCCGTACACGAAAGATCGATAGGCATGAACAACGAGTAGGGCGGGGCACGAGAAACCCTGTCTGAATGTGGGGGGACCATCCTCCAAGGCTAAATACTCCTGACTGACCGATAGTGAACCAGTACCGTGAGGGAAAGGCGAAAAGAACCCCGGCGAGGGGAGTGAAATAGAACCTGAAACCGTATGCGTACAAGCAGTGGGAGCCTTAACCCCTTAGGGGAGGGTGACTGCGTACCTTTTGTATAATGGGTCAGCGACTTATATTCAGTGGCGAGCTTAACCGGATAGGGGAGGCGTAGCGAAAGCGAGTCTTAACAGGGCGTTAAGTCGCTGGGTATAGACCCGAAACCGGGCGATCTATCCATGGGCAGGTTGAAGGTTGGGTAACACCACCTGGAGGACCGAACCCACTACCGTTGAAAAGGTAGGGGATGACCTGTGGATCGGAGTGAAAGGCTAATCAAGCCCGGAGATAGCTGGTTCTCCTCGAAAGCTATTTAGGTAGCGCCTCATGTATCACTGCTGGGGGTAGAGCACTGTTTCGGCTAGGGGGTCATCCCGACTTACCAACCCGATGCAAACTCCGAATACCGGCAAGTGCGAGCATGGGAGACACACGGCGGGTGCTAACGTCCGTCGTGAAAAGGGAAACAACCCAGACCGTCAGCTAAGGTCCCCAAGTCATGGTTAAGTGGGAAACGATGTGGGAAGGCCCAGACAGCCAGGAGGTTGGCTTAGAAGCAGCCATCCTTTAAAGAAAGCGTAATAGCTCACTGGTCGAGTCGGCCTGCGCGGAAGATGTAACGGGGCTAAAACCATGCACCGAAGCTACGGGTTTGAACGCACGTTCAAGCGGTAGAGGAGCGTTGTGTAGGCCTGCGAAGGCAGATTGAGAAGTCTGCTGGAGGTATCACAAGTGCGAATGCTGACATGAGTAACGACAATGGGGGTGAAAAACCCCCACGCCGAAAGACCAAGGTTTCCTGCGCCACGTTAATCGACGCAGGGTGAGTCGGCCCCTAAGGTGAGGCAGAAATGCGTAATCGATGGGAAGCGGGTTAATATTCCTGCACTTCTGATTGCTGCGAAGGAGGGACGGAGAAGGCTAGGCCAGCCTGGCGTTGGTAGCCCAGGTTTAAGGCAGTAGGCTGAGTATTTAGGCAAATCCGGATACTTAAGGCTGAGAGCTGATGACGGTGTCACTTAGGTGACCGAAGTGGTTGATGCCCTGCTTCCAGGAAAAGCTTCTAAGCGACAGGCAATCAGGAACCGTACCGCAAACCGACACAGGTGGTCGGGTAGAGCATACCAAGGCGCTTGAGAGAACTCGGGTGAAGGAACTAGGCAAAATGGCACCGTAACTTCGGGAGAAGGTGCGCCGGCTGGCGTGAAGGGCTTGCCCCGTAAGCGCTGGCTGGTCGAAGATACCAGGCCGCTGCGACTGTTTATCAAAAACACAGCACTCTGCAAACACGAAAGTGGACGTATAGGGTGTGACGCCTGCCCGGTGCCGGAAGGTTAATTGATGGGGTTAGCCGCAAGGCGAAGCTCTTGATCGAAGCCCCGGTAAACGGCGGCCGTAACTATAACGGTCCTAAGGTAGCGAAATTCCTTGTCGGGTAAGTTCCGACCTGCACGAATGGCGTAACGATGGCGGCACTGTCTCCACCCGAGACTCAGTGAAATTGAAATCGCTGTGAAGATGCAGTGTATCCGCGGCTAGACGGAAAGACCCCGTGAACCTTTACTGTAGCTTTGCACTGGACTTTGAACCTGCTTGTGTAGGATAGGTGGGAGGCTTAGAAGCGTGAACGCCAGTTTGCGTGGAGCCGACCTTGAAATACCACCCTGGCATGTTTGAGGTTCTAACTTAGGCCTGTGATCCAGGCTGAGGACCGTGCATGGTGGGCAGTTTGACTGGGGCGGTCTCCTCCCAAAGCGTAACGGAGGAGTACGAAGGTGCGCTCGGGTCGGTCGGAAATCGACCCAAGAGTATAAAGGCAAAAGCGCGCTTGACTGCGAGACGGACAGGTCGAGCAGGTACGAAAGTAGGTCTTAGTGATCCGGTGGTTCTGAATGGAAGGGCCATCGCTCAACGGATAAAAGGTACTCCGGGGATAACAGGCTGATACCGCCCAAGAGTTCATATCGACGGCGGTGTTTGGCACCTCGATGTCGGCTCATCACATCCTGGGGCTGAAGCCGGTCCCAAGGGTATGGCTGTTCGCCATTTAAAGTGGTACGCGAGCTGGGTTCAGAACGTCGTGAGACAGTTCGGTCCCTATCTGCCGTGGACGTTTGAGAATTGAGAGGGGCTGACCTTAGTACGAGAGGACCGGGTTGGACGAACCTCTGGTGTACCGGTTGTCATGCCAATGGCATTGCCGGGTAGCTACGTTCGGAAGCGATAACCGCTGAAAGCATCTAAGCGGGAAGCGTGCCTCAAGATGAGTTCTCACTGGGAGTCAATCCCCTAAAGGGTCGTCGAAGACTACGACGTGGATAGGCAGGGTGTGTAAGCGCTGTGAGGCGTTGAGCTGACCTGTACTAATGGCCCGTGAGGCTTGACCCTATAACCCCAAGGGCTCTGTGAAAAGCAGAGAGAAGGGATACGCGAAGCGAAGGCCGAGAATCGACGCAACGCAATCTGAGCCAGACACTGAAAGCACTTTCCCAGAATTCGAAGCGTTGCTAAACCAACGCTTCAAACGAATTGCTTGACGACCAAAGAGCACTGGAACCACCTGAACCCATCCCGAACTCAGCAGTGAAACGGTGCATCGCCGATGATAGTGTGGGGTCTCCCCATGTGAAAGTAGGTCATCGTCAAGCACCCATCCAAAACCCCCGCCTCAGTACAATTACTTGGGCGGGGGTTTTTATTTG
>NZ_LSZO01000044.1 GCF_001580025.1 Ventosimonas gracilis
TCAATCATCGACATGAAAACATCTATCTGGCCTTGCTAAAATTACTGCGTGAACAGCCGCTTTGATCGCGTTTGCTTCCTAAGACCCTTAGATAATGTGGCTTCTAAAAAACATTACCACTGCCAATACACTTGCCGCGCTGCCATAAATACCAATCCCCCGGTTGATTTAACTGCCACTTCTCATTGCAGGTTAAAGGCTCAGTTGAAATCACCGTGACAATATCATCCGGTGTGGTTTGTGCTTTAAAGTCTACGGTTAAATCCATATCTTTAAGCTGTGCGCAGCCAAAGGGAGCGCGGCGGGTGATTTGCGCGAGTTTTGTGCTGCAAAAGGTAAATAACCAATCGCCATTGCTGAGCAGGCAGTTAAATACGCCTTTTGTTTGATAGTGATCACAGGCCGTCAATAAATCCGCCAGTAATGCTTGTGGCGCGGCAGGTTCGGGGAATTTTTGTCGCAGGCGGTTAAGCAAATCACAAAAGGCCGCTTCGCTGTCGGTGTCACCAATCGGTTGGTAAAAACCAGGTTCGGGATAAAAATCCTTTAATTGTCCATTATGCGCAAAGCACCAATTGCGCCCCCAGAGTTCGCGCACAAAGGGGTGTGTATTGGCGAGGCTAACTTGTCCGACATTGGCTTGGCGGATATGGCCGATGACCACTTCGCTTTTAATGGGATAACGCTGCACCATGCGGGCAATTTCCGAATGCGCGCTGGCCGAGGGTTCTTGAAACAGGCGCAGTCCGCGCCCTTCATAAAAGGCAATGCCCCAGCCGTCCCGATGGGGTCCGCTGCCGCCGCCGCGTTGGATTAAGCCACTGAAACTAAAAACAATATCGGTGGGCACATTGGCGCTCATGCCAAGCAGTTCGCACATAAAAGATGCCTTACAGGTACGGCTCAATGCGGGAAAAGCGGCTTGCCGGTAGGGCGGGCTGCTTTTTATCGACCAATGTTGGGGAGCTTGGTTTTCTTGGCCTGCTGGCACGAGGAGATGCCGGTGATGCAGATGTAGTGAGCAGGTTGTGCCAGAACAGTCGCAGGAACACCCACAGCAGATACAGCGCTAAGGCGACCACTGCACTCAGTTGCAGATTGCGCAAGGCACTTTCGCTGTGCTCGCCCATTTTCAGTATGTCCAAAGCGACCACCGCCAGCGAAGGCGCAAGTAGTCCTTGCTCAATCAGCGCCGGGGTAAACAGCAGCACGCAAATGCCAAGGCGCAGCAATTCGCGCAGCGGTCGCCACATCCAAGCCGTTAAGCGAAAACAGACCAGCAGCAGGCCAAGCGCTGCTGCGATATAAACAGACCAAGCGAGCAGGTATTCCTGTTCATTCATCATGGGTCACTTACGTAAAAAATAAAGCCGCTATGATAGCGACTTTGCCCGTTGATACAGGAGGTTTGCGCATGGTTTTGCGTAACGCTTTTATGCACGGGAACAGACCCTAAACAGGAGAACCTGCCTTGAACTGGCTGGCGCATTTGCATTTGGGCGGCAATGAACCCGAGCAACTGCTGGGCAGTCTGTACGGCGATTTTGTCAAAGGCGCTCTTAATGGGCGTTTTAGTCCGGGTATTGAGGCGGGCATTGCCTTGCACCGCGCGATTGACCAGTTGACGGACACGCATCCGCTGTTTGCCGTAAGCCGTGCGCGTTTTCCCGGCGAGCAGCGGCGGGTTGCCGGTATTTTGCTGGATTTGTTTTTTGACCACTGCCTTGCCCGTGACTGGTCGCAGTACAGCGCAGAACCTTTGCCGCGGTTTACTGCGCGGGTTTACCGGCTGTTGCGGCAAGCTGAATTGCCCGCACGGCTGAGGGTCATTGCGCCGCGCATGGCGGCACAGGACTGGCTTGGCAGCTACCGCGACTTTGCCGTACTGGAACGGGCGCTTGAGGATATGGCGCGGCGTTTGTCGCGCCCCGAACTGTTTCGAGGCGCTTTTTTGGCGCTTGAGCGGCTTTACCCGAAGTTGAGTGCGGACTTTGCTGAAGTCTATCCACAGCTTCAGGCGTTTGCCGCCAGGCAGGCCAATCAGCCAGCCAGCGCTCCGGCCTGCACCAAATCGAGCAGTGGCTGCGGATAAACGCCCAGAATAAAGGCGAGCAGGGTGACGATCAGCAGCATAATGCCGCCCGCGTGGGTGCCCCAATGGAGCGGTGCGTCGTGGCGTTTTAGATTGGGCTCGACCAGATAGAGCGCGACCATCACGCGCAGGTAATAGAACACGGCTATCCCGCTGCCGATAATCAGCGTCGCCAGCAGCCACCATTGCTTGGATTCCACGCCGCTCGCGATGACATAGAACTTGCCGATAAAGCCGGTGGTCAGCGGAATACCGGCCAAGGACAGCATCATCACGGTAAGCACGACGGTCAGCCAAGGCCTGCGCCAGAACAGGCCGCGGTATTCGTACAAGGCATCGGCATCACGACCGCTGTACGGGGTGGACATAAGCGTAATCACGCCGAATGCGCCGAGCGTAGTCATCACATAGGTGGCGAGATACACGCCGACGGCTTCCACCGCCATTCCTGAACCGGCAATCAGCGCAATCAGCAGATAACCAAAATGGGCAATGGAGGAAAAGCCGAGCAGGCGTTTGAGATTATTTTGCATTAAGGCGGCAAGGTTGCCGACCAGGATGGAGGCGGCGGCAATCAGGCCAAGCAAAATGCCTAATGCGCCTTCGGTAGCGCCCGGAATCCATTGCAGTAAGCGCAGCAGCACGGCAAATACGGCCACTTTGCTGGCGGTAGCCAAAAAGGCGGCAACCGGTGCGGGAGCGCCTTCGTAGACATCCGCCGTCCATAGGTGAAAAGGCACTAGCGACAGCTTAAAGCCCAGTCCCACCAACATGAGTCCCAGACCAAGACGCGCCAGCAGGCTGTTGGTTTGTGCGAGGTGCTGGCCGATGCCGTAAAAGTCCATCTGCCCTAAATCGGCATACAGCAGCGCCATGCCGAACAGTAAAAAAGCGCTACCGGCGGCGGAAAGCACCATGTATTTGATGCCCGCTTCCAGTGAACGGCGATTAAAGAAGGCGTAGGCGACCATGCCGTAAACCGGCACGGATAACAGCTCAAGGCCAATAAAGAGGCTCGCCAGGTGTTGCGCGCTGACCAGCACCATGCCGCCCACGGCCGCGAGTAATAGCAGCAGATAGATTTCCTCGCGGTTACCGGGAAAGCCTCTGTCCTGTTGACGCTCGCCCATATAGGCGTGGCACAGGGTCACGCAGGCGAGCGTCGCTACCAGAATGAGGGTGCAGTAAAAATAGCTGAAGCGGTCAAGCCACAGCAGTTCCATAAACAGCTTGGGCGGTACGGAAAGCGCAGCGAGCATCGATAGCAACGCAAGGTTAAGGCCGATCACCGAAAGGATAAAGGTGCGCGTATGGTTGCGTCCGGCGGCAATGGCGAGCATGACTGCCAAGGCACTCAGGCTGGTGATCAAAATAGGAGATAGCGCCAGCGCGTCGTCAAAAGTAAAGGTTTGCATAAACTGTTTAGTCCCCGAGCGAATGGCTGGAAGCCGCTTCAAACCAGTGCTGTACGCCTTGCATGCTGGCGGCGCTGGTATCAAGTACCGGCTGCGGATACAGGCCAAGCGCAATTAAAAGCACGGCAAGACCCATCACCATGCAAAGCTCGCGTTTGCCAAGCCCTTTCAGCGGCTGGTCACTTTGCGCCGGGCCAAAATGGGCGCGGTGAATCATCGATAGTGCATACACCGACCCCAGCACCAAGCCGCTGGCTGCAATTGCCGTGACCCAAGGTGCAACGGGGAAGCTGCCCAGCAAAATCAAAAATTCGCCGATAAAGTTACCGGTGCCCGGCAGCCCCAACGCGGCGGCGGCAAAGAACAGGGAAAACGCCGGATGCCAGGCCAGTCGCGCCCAAATGCCGCCCATTTGGGTCATATCGCGGGTATGGATACGCTCGTAAAGCTGCCCGCAGAGGATAAACAGCGCCGCCGCCGACAGGCCGTGCGCGACCATCTGCACCACCGCGCCTTGCAGCGCCAAGAGGCTGCCGGAATAAATCGCAATCAGCACAAAGCCCATATGCGAGATGCTCGAATAAGCAACGAGGCGCTTGATGTCGCGTTGTGCAAAGGACAGCAGCGCGGCATAAACAATGGCAAAGACGCCAAGCCACATGGCGATCGGCGCAAATTCTGCCGAAGCATTAGGGAATAACGGCAAGGCAAAGCGCATCAGGCCGTAAGCGGCGGTTTTTAGCAAAATACCGGCCAAATCCACCGAACCTGCGGTAGGTGCTTGCGCGTGTGCATCAGGCAACCAAGAGTGCAGCGGCACCACCGGAAACTTCACCGCAAAGGCGATAAAAAAGCCCAGCATCAGCAGGTATTCAGTACCCGCCGATAGCTCGGTCTCAAGCAGCGCTTGATAGGCAAAGGTTAAAACGCCGGTTTGTTGGTAGTGGATTAAAACCAGCGCCAAGATGGCGACCAGCATCACCAAACCGCTGGCCTGGGTGTAGATAAAAAACTTGGTCGCTGCGTTGATGCGGGTTTTGCCGCTGCTGCCGGAATGCCCCCAGAGCGCAATCAAAAAATACATGGGAACCAGCATCATTTCCCAAAAGAAGAAGAACAAAAACAAGTCAATCGCTAAAAATACGCCGACCACGCCGCCCAAAATCCACAACAGGTTTAGGTGGAAAAAGCCCACGCGCCGCTGCACCTCGCTCCACGAACAAAGCACTGAGAGCACACCCAAAAGGCCGGTTAGCACCACCATCAGCACGGAAAGGCCATCGAGCGCCAGATGAAAATCAATGCCAAAACGGCTAATCCAAGGCAGCCTGAACTCGCTCGCCCAACGCAGCTCGCCCGGTGCGGGCGCGAGTGAAAAATCCGCCGCCGCCCACAGCCAAAGGCTAAGGAAAAACAGCAGCGCCATGCTGATTAAGGCAATCAAGCGCGGCAAGCGGTTGCCAAAGCGCTCGCCCTGCCAGCACAGCAGCCCGCCGATAAAGGGAATGAGAATAAGCCAGGGCAAAATCATGGTGGTCTATCAGTCCGTAAAAAAAATCAGTGGGTTACAAAAATGCGGTTTGCGCCTGGTCTCGCCCTCTATCGCGCAAGCGGGCACCCTTAGCATCATCACGGCAGTAGCACCAATACGGCCAAGAGAGCGATGGCACCGGCGGTCATGGCGGCGGCGTACCAGCGCAGCTTGCCGTTTTGCGAAAGGCTGGCCGCTTGGTTAAGCCGTCGCGCCAGCTTGGGGATCACGCCAATGCCGCTATTGACCGGGTCGGCTCGCAGTCCGTAGCTGATGAAAAGGTAGGGTTTTACCAACAGCTTGTCGTACAGCCAGTCAAAACCAAAGGCGGCAAACCACCAGGCAGACAAAAAACGTCCGAGCGCACTTTGTGCGATTTTTTGCGAAAGATCAGGGCGCAGTAAAAATAGCAGCGCAGCCAGCACAATACCGGCGAGCGCAATGGATCCGGAGGTAATCTCCAGCGCGTGCTTGCCCGCCTGCAAACCCTGGCCGGGGCTTTGCGGCAGTACCTGCGCGAGCGGCGGGCTAATCAGTGCGCCAATAAAGGTCGATAAAACCAGCAGCGTGAGCAGTGGCAGTCCATGCGCCAATCCTTTGGGCGCGTGCGCGTCGGTTTTCGCCTGCCCGTGGAAGGCAATAAAAATTAACCGAAAGCTGTAGAGCGAGGTCATAAACGCGCCAAGCAAACCGGCATAGAGCAAGCTGCTGTGACCGCTGGCAAACGCCTCCCAGAGGATTTCATCCTTGGAGTAAAAGCCCGCAGTAAGCAACGGCAAGGCGGCCAGTGCGCAGCCGCCGACGATAAACGAGGCATAGGCGAGTGGTAATTTCTTCCACAGCCCGCCCATTTTGAAAATATTTTGCTCATGATGGCAGGCGATAATCACTGAGCCTGAGGCCAAAAACAGTAGCGCTTTGAAAAACGCATGGGTCATCAGGTGGAAAATCGCCGCGCTCCAGCCGCCTACGCCGAGCGCCAAAAACATGTAGCCGAGTTGGCTCATGGTCGAATAAGCCAGAATGCGCTTGATGTCGGTCTGTACCAGCGCGGCAAATCCGGCCATGACCAAGGTGGCCGCGCCGACGATACCGACCAGCTCCAAGGTTTCCGGTGCCAAGCTAAACAGGCCGTGGCAGCGGGCAATCAAGTAAACCCCGGCAGTGACCATAGTCGCTGCGTGGATTAACGCAGAAACCGGCGTGGGGCCTGCCATGGCATCGGCCAGCCAGGTTTGCAGCGGCAGTTGCGCGGATTTGCCGACGGCACCGCCGAGCAGCATCAAGCAGGCGAGTTCAATCCAAAAATCGCCCGCGGCGAAGCGTTGCGGAGCGAGTATTAACAGTTGCTGGATATTGAGCGTGCCTAATTGGGCAAACAGAATAAACAGGCCAATCGCCATAAATACGTCACCGATACGGGTGACGATAAAGGCTTTCATCGCGGCATTGCCGTTTTTACGTTCGCTGTAATAAAAGCCAATCAATAAATAAGAACAAAGCCCTACGCCTTCCCAGCCAAAATATAATAGCGGCAGGCTGTCACCCAATATCAGCAGCAGCATGCTAAAGATAAATAAATTGGTATAGGCAAAAAAGCGCGAGTAGCCGTTTTCACCGCGCATATACCAAGAGGCAAATAGATGAATTAAAAAGCCTACGCCGGTGACTACGCCGAGCAGCGTTAAAGATAATCCATCGAGATACAGGGTAATGCCCGGGGTAAAATCAGCGACGCTTACCCAGTTCCACAGATGCTGAATAAATACGCCATTTTGCGGCGGATTTAAATTAAATTGGACAATAATCCAAAAGGCAAATAGCGCTGATAAGCCGACACTGCCCACGCCAATGACGGCGCTTAGCTTTTCTGATAAACGCCCACGAGAAAAGGCTAGTATTGCCCAGCCCAACAGCGGAAATAACAGGCATAAAAACAAAGTATTCATCCGTGCATCTCGCTGGCCGCGTCAATATCCATGGTATGAAAACGGCGGTACAGTTGCAGTAATAGGGCAAGGCCAATGGAGGCTTCGGCGGCGGCCAAGGTTAATATTAAAATAAACATCACTTGCCCATCTGCGGCTACCCAGCGACTGCCGGCAGCGACAAAAGCCAGTGCTGCCGCATTCATCATTACTTCAAGGCTCATCAGGATAAATAGAATATTGCGGCGCATTAACAGCCCGCAAAGTCCCAAACAAAAGAGTATCGCCGAGAGCATCAGCGCGTGTTCCAGTGCTACGGCCTGCATTTATGACTCCTTGGCTTCTTGGCGACCCAAGTGGAAAGCCGCCACCAGCGCCGCCAATAGCAACAGCGCGGAAAGTTCCACGACCAATATAAATGGGCCAAATAAACTGATGCCAATGGCTTTGCCATCGACGGTTTCAAGTCCAATCGCCGTATTTTGGCCGGATACCAATAATACATAGAGTAATTCAGCCAGCAGCAATAAGGCCAAGATGGATGGGCCAATCCAGATTTGTGGGCGCAGCCATTTTTTTTCCTGCTGGAGCACTTGCGCACCTAAATTGAGCATCATTACCACAAATACAAACAGCACCATAATGGCACCGGCGTAAACGATAATTTCCAGCGCTCCGGCCAGTGGTGCACCCAGGCAGAAAAAACACATGGCCACGGCAATTAAGGAAATCACCAAATACAGCAATGCATGCACCGGATTGCTGCCAGTAATGACCCTAAGCGTTGCAAATACCGCAGCACCGGCGGCCAAGTAAAAGGCTATCGGCATGGCTTTATTGCGCCTCCTTTAATCATTTTTTGGCAGCCTCTTTAGCGGCAAGATAGTCGGCATGGCTTGCGCCCGGATGAGTGCGCAGAAATTCTTGCTCTTTCTTCTCGCGTTCTTCTTCTTCTTTATGCACATGCTTGGAATATTCCAGCCATTCGGCTTTATCTTCAAAGTCTTCTTCGCTAAAAAACAAGTCGTCTTTTTCGTCCGCCATGATACTGCTCCTTTTTAATGGTTAATCTGGTTATAGTTGCCAGCCAACGTATTTAGAGTATTAACCGCTTGCTGGTTTATCTCGTTATCCTGCCAGCAATCAATTAAAAATTTTGGGTAAGTGGGGCGATAGAGTTTGGGGCTCATGCAAACCAGCATTTTATTCAGTTGAAAGTGTACCGATTTAAGTGTAGGGGTGGACAGCGGTGCGGGTTTTCCTGCGGCATGTTGGGCAAGCCACTGTTCCACCTGGGCAATAGTCTGTTTGATTTGCGGTTTTAGCATAATAATCATGGCAGCAGACCTTTTACATTAATCGGCTCGGCTTCGTTTTCTGCCGCGCCTTTGGCTTTGCCGGCAATTTCCATACCGGCAATACGGTAGAAGTTATAATCTGGATTTTTACCGGTGCCGGAAATCAACAGATGCTCTTTTTCATAGACCAAGTCTTGGCGTTTATATTCGGCCATTTCAAAGTCGGGGGTTAATTGAATGGCGGTAGTTGGGCAGGCTTCTTCACACAGGCCACAAAAAATGCAGCGTGAAAAGTTAATGCGGAAAAACTCAGGAAACCAGCGCCCGTCGTCTTTTTCCGCTTTTTGCAGCGAGATGCAACCGACCGGGCAAGCGACTGCGCAGAGGTTACAGGCAACGCAGCGCTCTTCGCCGTCCGGGTCGCGGGTTAAGACAATGCGCCCGCGATAACGCGGCGGCAAATAAACCGGCTCTTCCGGATATTGCAAAGTATCGCGCTTGCGAAAGCCGTGGCCGAAGATCATCACTACGCTGCGCAGTTGTGTATAAGTGCCGTGCAGTACGTGGATAATGTAGTTAATCAGTTGCTTGATCATGGTCTGTTCCTTTAGCCTGCCGCCACAACTAAAACGCCAGTAATGAGCAGATTGATTAAAGTCAGCGGCAGGCAGAACTTCCAGCTAAAACTCATTACCTGGTCGTAACGCGGACGTGGTACCGAGGCACGCAGCAGGATAAATATCATAATAAAAAAGGACGTTTTCAGCGCAAACCAGATAAAGGGAATTTGCGGGAATAATCCAAACGGGCCGTGCCAGCCGCCAAAGAATAAGGTAGTTAATAACGCGGAAATAAATACAATGGCAACGTATTCGCCGACAAAGAACATGCCCCATTTCATGCCGGCGTATTCAATATGATAACCATCGGCGAGTTCCTGTTCGGCTTCCGGTTGGTCAAACGGGTGACGGTGGGTAACGGCAATGGCGGCGATAAAGAAGGTACAAAAGCCAAAGAACTGCGGAATAATAAACCAAAAATTTTGTGCCTGATATTCGACAATATCGCGCAGATTAAACGAACCGGCTTGCAGTACCACGCCCATTAAGGCAACACCCATAAAGACTTCATAAGAGACGGTTTGCGCCGAAGCTCTTAATGCGCCGAGCAGGGCATATTTATTGGCACTTGACCAACCGGCAAATAGCACCGCGTAAACAGAAAGCCCGGCCATTGCCATAAAAAACAGCAGGCCAATATTTAAATCCGCCACGCCCCAGGTGGGGGTAATCGGGATAATGACAAAGGCCAGTAGCATGGCGCTCATGGCGACAATGGGCGCGATAATAAAAATCGATTTATCGGCAAAGCGCGGTATCCAGTCCTCTTTAAAGAACATCTTGATCATGTCTGCGCCAAGCTGAAACGCGCCAAACGGCCCCACGCGGTTTGGCCCATAACGGTCTTGCCACCAGCCGAGCAGGCGACGTTCAACCCAAGACAGTAGCGCGCCGCAAACGACTACGGTGAGCAGGATCACGATGGCTCTAATCACGGCCAGCAGAATGTCGATGACTTCGGGGCTGAGCCAACTCATGACAGCGCCTCCTCAGTCTTTGCCGCGGCTTGCACTTGGGTGCATTGGTCGGCCGCCAAAATCGGCATGCCATCGAATCCGGCGGGCAGCGCGAGCAGGCCGTCGGCCAGCGCCGGGTCGAGCTTAAGCGGCAGGCGCAGATATAGGCCGTTTTCGCTGGAAAGTTCGAGCAGTTCGCCTTCGCAAAGTCCCAAACGCGCGGCGCAAGCGGGGCTTAGGCTGGCGCTGGGCGCATCCATGCGTTTGGCGATAGGCGCGGCGCGGGCACTGGTTTCTTCACTGCCGAACAGATGATGTTTGGGCACGATCAGCAAGCGCTGTGCATCGCTACCTGCTACAAACGCGCTGGGAATGCTGTCGATCCAGTCGAGATTGTCGTCTTCTGGCTCAATCAGGCGAACGCCGGGGTCACCGGCGCGTAAGTGGCCGCCGACTTCGTCCTGGAATTTGTTCCAGGCTTGCGGCGAGTTCCAGCCTGGCGACCAGGCAAAGGGAATCTGTTGACGGTCTTCTTTTGCGCCGGAATAGCCTTCCATCGAGTAGGCAAAGGGCGAATCCGGGTCTTGCGGTTGACGCGGCTCGTGTACGCTTAAGTGGGCTCGCATGGAGGTGCGCCCGCTGTAGCGCAGCGGCTCGCGTGCGAGTTTCAATCCTTTGATACGAAATGAAGCCGAAGGTGCGGCATCGACTATCGCCGCAAGCTGTGGATTACTGGCCGCGCAAGCGGCTGTGGCTTGGTCAAGCAGCGTCCAGTCCACCGTTTTGCCCTGCAAGGTGCAGTGCAGTGCGTGCAGCCAGCGCCAGCTTTCGCGAATAAGCACGGCGGGGTCGTAGTAGGACGGCTCAAAGACTTGAAAGAAGCGCTGCGCGCGGCCTTCCTGACTGACCAGCGTGCCATCGCCTTCGGCAAAGCTTGCGGCTGGCAGCAGCAAATGGGCGCGTTCGCTGGTTTTGCTGCGTTGATGGTCGCAGTGGATAATCAGTTCGGCTTGGTTTAGGGCGCGGTCTACCTTGGACTTGGCGGCGCGGCGATACAGGTCGTTTTCCAGCACCAGTACGGCCTGCGCCTCGCCGCTGGCAAGCGCGTCCAGTGCGCTGTCCAGATGTTTGTGGTCATCGGCCGCGAGCATCGCCAGTCCCAGACTGTTGGCCTCCGGCACTACCAGACTGAGCGAGCCGTTTTTGCCTTGTTTGTGCAGCGCTTTGGCGATATTACTGCTCGCTTGCAATAGCGCTTTGCTACCAAGGGACATGCCGCCGATGACTAACGGGCGCTTGGCCTGTTGCAAGGCAGCGGCAATGCGTGCGGAAAGTGCAGCGGTAGCTTCGTCCAAATCGGCAACCGCCGGGGCGCTGTCATCAATGGCATGGGCGACGGCAAAGCCCAAGCGGGCGAGGTCGTCCGGCGCGCCGTGCAGGCAGCTTTCTGCGATATCGTCCAGCTTGGTCGTCGAGAGGCTGGCAATAAACAAGGGGTGCGCCGCGTCTTGCGCAATGGTACGCACGGCGGCATCCAGCCAAGGCTGCACATTCATATTGGCCGCGAGTTGCGCGCCTTTGCTGCGTACCGCTTGGCGTACGGCAAGCGCCAGGCGGGCGGCGGTTTGCGTTAAATCCTCGCCCAAGATAAAGATGGCATCGTGCGCTTCGATCTCGCGGATGGAAGGAATCGGCAGCGGGCTGTTTTGCAAGATGGAAAGCGCCTGTTGCAGGTTCGCCCACTCGTTTGCGGGCAAACCGCAATAGAAATTGTCCTTGCCGACCAGTTCACGCAGTGCGTGGTTGCTTTCCAAACTGGCACGTGCTGAGCCAATTCCAATCAGGCGTTTGCCGCTTAAGCGTTCGGCGGCGGTATCCAGTGCCGCGTCCAAGGTGAGCGGCCATTCGCTGCCTTCGTTGATCAGCAGCGGCTGGCGTGGGCGGTCGCCCCTGTTGACATAGCCGTAGCCAAAGCGGCCACGGTCGCATAAAAAGTAGCGATTGACAGAGCCGTTGTAGCGGTTTTCGATACGACGCAGTTCGCCGTAGCGCTCGCCGGGGCTGATATTGCAACCGGAGGAACAGCCGTGGCAGATGCTCGGGGCAAACTGCATGTCCCATTTGCGGTTGTAACGCGCCGAATGGGTTTTGTCGGTAAATACGCCGGTGGGGCAGACTTCGGTCAGGTTGCCGGAAAACTCGCTTTCCAGCGTGCCGTCTTGCACGCGGCCAAAATAAACGTTGTCGTGTGCGCCGTAGACGCCCAAATCGGTGCCACCGGCGTAGTCCTTATAAAAGCGCACGCAGCGGTAGCAGGCGATGCAGCGGTTCATCTCGTGCGCGATAAACGGCCCTAGCTCTTGGTTTTTGTGGGTACGCTTGCTAAAGCGGTAGCGCCGCTCGCGGTGGCCGGTCATGACCGTCATGTCCTGCAAATGGCAGTGGCCGCCTTCTTCACACACCGGGCAGTCGTGCGGGTGGTTGGTCATCAGCCATTCCACCACGCTTTGGCGGAAGGCTTTGGCCTCTTCGTCCTCAATGGCAATCCAGGTTTTGTTATCGGCAACCGGGGTCATGCAGGACATGACCAGCCGCCCGCGCTTGTCGTTTTCGTCCGCATATTGCTTGACCGCACACTGGCGGCAAGCGCCCACGCTGCCCAGCGCCGGATGCCAGCAAAAGTAAGGTATATCCAGCCCAAGCGACAGGCAGGCTTGCAGCAGGTTGTCTGCGCCGTCTACCTCGTAGGCTTTGCCGTCAATATGGATAGTGGCCATTGTGCTTTAAGTCTTTTAGAGAAATTCGGGTTGCATAAAATAAAAGGGGTGATGGGCTTATAAAGTCATAGGCAGTTACCATGCCCATAGATTGAACGGCTACTTTGCCGTTGTTTTTAAATAGATAGGCTCCATTAAGGTTTGGAGTATAAGAGCCTTTATAAGCATAAAATAAAGTCAATAGCATAAAAGAAAGACATAAAAACAATGCGCGACTTTCTTTGTGATTTTCTTTGTTTGATGAATAGGACTTATTGCGCTCCATCAAGCTGCCTCCATTTCTTTTATCCGCGTGGCGGCAGGAACAGGCGTTTTGGCAATGCCGGATTCAAATTCATCACGAAAATAGTTAATTGCGCTGTCCAAGGGTTCTATCGCACCGGGGGCGTGGGCGCAGAAGGTGAGCCCCGGCCCCAAGTTTTTAACCAGTTGCAGCAGGGTTTCGATGTCGCCAGGCTGGCCTTTGCCTTGTTCCAGGGCGGTCAGGATTTTTAGACTCCACGGCAGGCCGTCGCGGCAGGGGGTGCACCAGCCGCAGGATTCGCGGGCGAAAAAGGCTTCCATATTTCGTAGCAGGGAAACCATATTGATGCGGTTATCAACCGCCATTGCAAGGCCGGTACCCATGCGCGTGCCGACTGCGCCGATAGCGGCGCTGGTCATCCGTGCGTCTAAATGTTCGGGCAGTAAAAAGCCGGTTCCGGCGCCGCCAGGTTGCCAGCATTTCAGCGAAAAGCCGTCTTGCATGCCGCCGGCGTAGTCCTCGAAAAGTTCCCGTGCGGTAATGCCAAAGGGGACTTCCCAAATGCCCGGGCTTTTTACCTTGCCGGAAAAGCCCATCAGTTTGGTTCCCATGTCCTCGCTGCCTTGACGGGCGAGGCTTTTGTACCAGTTAACGCCGCCTACAATAATCGCCGGAACATTGCTTAGGGTTTCGACGTTATTGACACAGGTGGGCTTGCCCCAAACGCCGACGGCGGCCGGGAACGGCGGTTTGGAACGTGGATTGGCGCGGCGGCCTTCGAGCGAGTTGATCAGTGCGGTTTCTTCGCCGCAGATATAGCGACCGGCACCGGTATGCACAAAAAGTTCAAAGTCAAAACCGCTGCCCTGGATGTTTTTGCCCAGCCATCCGGCGGCTTTGGCCTCGCCTATGGCCTGGTTAAGGTTGGCGGCGGCATCGACGTATTCTCCGCGCAAAAAGATATAGCCGCGAAAGGCTTTAAGCGCTTTGGCGCTAATCAACATGCCTTCAATCAGCTGATGCGGCAGTTGCTCCATCAGCAGGCGGTCTTTCCAGGTGTTCGGCTCCATTTCATCGGCATTACAGAGCAGATAGCGGATGTTTATGGATTCGTCTTTGGGCATTAACGACCATTTAACGCCGGTGGGGAAACCCGCGCCGCCGCGCCCTTTAAGGCCGGAGTCTTTAACTTGCTCTACGATCTCATCGGCGCTCATCTGAAGAAGCGCTTTTTTCGCTGCAGCGTAGCCGCCTTTGGAGTGGTACTCGGCAAGCCAAACCGGCGCGCCGTCTTCGCGCAGGCGAAAGGTTAGCGGGTGGGTTTGTTCGCTACGCAGGCTTCGGTTAATCGGGCCAATGGAGGTCAGCGGGCGGGTCATGGGTAGCTCTCCAGTAGTTCGGCCACTTGCGCGGGCGTGATATTGCCGTAAGTGTCGTCGTCAATCATTAAAGCGGGGGCTTTGTCACAGTTGCCAAGGCAGCAGACCGGCAGCAGGGTAAAACGGTCGTCCGCCGTGGTTTGCCCAAGACCAATGCCTAGCTGATTTTGAATGGCCGATAGCACCGATTCATGCCCGCCGATATAGCAAACCATGCTGTCGCACACACGGATAATGTGCCGCCCAACCGGCTGGCGGAAAATCTGGCTGTAAAAAGTCGCCACGCCTTCGACATCGGAAGCGGGAATGCCAAGCACTTCGGCAATGGCATCAATCGCGCCATCGGGCACCCAGCCGCGCTGTTTTTGCACGATTTTCAGTGCCTCAATGGAGGCCGCGCGGCTGTCCTCGTAGTGCTGCATTTCGTGTTCAATCGCGCTGCGCTCTTGTTCAGACAGAGCAAAGCGGTCGGTTTGGATCAGGGTTGTCTGGCTCATGTTTTAGCGGTCCACATCGGCCATCACAAAATCAATGCTGCCTAGATAGGCAATCAAATCCGCCACCATTTGCCCGCGAATCACCGAAGGTATCTGCTGCAAATGCGCGTAGCTGGGCGTGCGAATGCGCGTGCGGTAACTCATGGTGCCGCCATCGCTGAAAAGGTAATAACTGTTGGCGCCTTTGGTCGCTTCAATCATCTGGAAGGCTTCGTTCGCGGGCATGACCGGCCCCCAGGAGACCTGCAAAAAGTGGGTAATCAGCGTTTCGATATGTTGCAAGGTGCGCTCTTTCGGCGGTGGCGTGGTCAGCGGGTGGTCGGCTTTGTACGGCCCTTCGGGCATGTTTTTCAGGCATTGCTCGATAATGCGAATGCTCTGGCGCATTTCTTCCACACGCACGATGCAGCGGTCGTAAGCATCGCCATTGACCGCGAGCGGCACTTCAAAATCAAAATGCTGATAGCCGGAATAAGGCCGCGCCTTGCGCAAATCAAAATTACAGCCGGTCGCGCGTAGCCCGGCACCGGTTACGCCCCATGCCAGCGCTTCTTTGGTGTTGTAGGCGGCAACGCCTATGGTGCGCCCTTTTAGAATGCTGTTTTGCAGCGCGGCTTTTTCGTATTCATCAAGGCGCCGCGGTAGCCAATCGACAAATTCCTTCACCAAGGCATCCCAGCCGCGCGGCAGGTCGTGTGCCACGCCACCGATGCGATACCAAGCCGGATGCAAGCGAAAGCCGGTGATCGCCTCGATGACTTTGTAGGCGCGTTGGCGGTCGGTAAAGGTGAAAAAGACCGGCGTCATGGCGCCAACGTCTTGGATATAAGTGCCCAAAAACAGTAAGTGACTGGTAATACGGAAAAACTCTGCCAGCATCACGCGGATAACATCCACGCGATCGGGGACTTTAATACCGGCGAGTTTTTCCACCGCCAGCACGTAGGGCAGGTTGTTCATCACCCCGCCCAAATAGTCGATACGGTCGGTATAGGGAATAAAGCTGTGCCAAGACTGGCGCTCGGCCATTTTTTCCGCGCCACGATGGTGGTAGCCGATATCCGGCACGCAGTCGAGAATTTCCTCGCCGTCGAGCTGCAAAATAATGCGAAACGCACCGTGCGCCGACGGGTGGTTCGGCCCTAAGTTGAGGAACATATAGTCCTCATTCTCGCCATGACGGCGCATGCCCCAAGCCTCGGGGTTAAAGCGCGCGGCTTCTTCTTCTATCTCGCGCTTGGCCTGGCTTAGCGCGAACGGGTCAAACTCAGTGGCACGAGCGGGATAGTCCTTGCGCAGCGGATGACCCTGCCAGGTCGGCGGCATCAGAATGCGCGATAAGTGCGGATGGCCGTCAAAGCTAATGCCGAACATGTCCCACACTTCGCGCTCGTACCAGTTGGCATTCGGCCAAATGCCGGTTGCACTCGGCAGATTGAGGTCGTTTTCACTGAGCGCGACTTTAATCAGTACATCACTGTTACGCTCAATCGACAGCAGATGGTAGAACACCGAAAAATCCGCATCGGGCAAGCCGCTGCGTTGCACGCGCAAGCGCTCGTCCACCCCGTGCAGGTCATACAGCATGCTGTAAGGCTGCGGGACTTCGCGCAAAAAGCGCAGTATCTCAATCAGTTTTTCACGAGCCACCCAAAGCACCGGCATACCGGTGCGGGTTTGTTGCACGTTAACGGCGTCTTCAGCAAAGCGCAGCCGCAAGGTGTTGATAATGGCGTAATCGGCGGTTTGCAGTTCGGCGATCGGGGTCATGGTTTGGCCTTACACCTCATCCGGGCTGCGCAGATTAGTGACAGCAATGCGCTGCGCTTTTTTAACTTCGCGCTGCGCAGGCATTTCGGCGCGGTAAATACCTTGATCGCCGACCACCCAAGAGAGCGGGCGACGCTCTTCGGCAATCGAATCCTGCAATAGCATCAGCGCCTGCAAAAAGGCTTCAGGACGCGGCGGGCAGCCGGGGACATAGACATCCACCGGCAGGAATTTGTCCACCCCCTGCACCACCGAATAAATGTCGTACATGCCGCCGGAATTGGCGCAGGCACCCATGCAAATCACCCACTTGGGTTCAAGCATCTGCTCGTACAGGCGCTGGATAATCGGTGCCATTTTGATAAAACAAGTGCCGGCCACCACCATAAAATCGGCCTGCCGTGGGGACGCACGAATGACTTCCGCACCAAAACGCGCAATATCATGCGGCGCGGTAAAAGCCGTGGTCATCTCCACATAGCAGCAGGACAGACCAAAGTTGTACGGCCACAGGGAGTTTTTACGCCCCCAGTTAACCGTTTTAGTCAGCACATCGGTGAGTTTGCCGAGAAACACATTGCGGTGTACTTGCGTCTCAAGCGGGTCGTCTACCCGCTCGCGGCTGCCTATGGGGTACTGCGCATTATCTGCCTCGGGGTCAACCCGGGTAAGGGTGTATTGCATTGCCAAAGCCTCATTGTGCGTGCCTCGCCTTCGCTTTTTTGCGAGCCATGGGTGCCCAATCCAGCGCACCGATGGCTCCCTCGTAGACAAGACCTGCGAACAGAATGGTAATAAAAATCGCAGCACCGCCAAGGCCGAACCAGCCGCTTTCGCGTGCTGATACCGCCCAGGCGTAAAGAAAGAGGACTTCGACATCGAAGATAACAAACAGCATCGCCACCAAATAGAATTTGGCGGAAAAGCGCAGACGGGCGCTGCCGACCGGCAGCATGCCGGATTCAAAAGGTTCATGCTTGCTGCGCCCAACCGCGCGGCTGCCGAGCAGGCTGGAAACACCCAGCATAAAGGCACACAGCCCAAAGACCCCCAGCACAAAGATGGTAAAAGCAATGTTGTGCGAGAGTGTGGCGGCAGTGGCGGAAGACATAGTCAAATCCTGGCGGGAAACGGCGGCGTAATAATTAAGGTGGCCGCAAAATGAAAAATTATAAGCTCAAATCCAGCGCCACGTATTTTATGCTGCCCCGATAAGGAAAGCAAAACGGCTGGATTAAAAAATAACAGAGTATTTTGCTTGGGATTACAGGGTAGTGGCTTGATTGATATACATTCTCATTATCGATATTGTTTGTGTGCCCACTTGGATTATTGCCCGTCAGCTTGATTGATCAGCTCGCAGGCAATAACCTTTTTGTTTAAATCGAGTCGATGGCAAATAATCAAGATAGGTATTAATGAGCGACAGGTTTAAACTGTAATGCCCACATGCCTTCAACCGAAAGCGAGCCGTCTTGCTCAATAAAAAGTCGGCCTTCCAGTTGTCCTGATTTGCGTTCGGGAAAGGCGGATTTTAATTCGGGGTATTTTTTCATGGCATCGGGAAAAGTGACGGTCAGTATTTCCCCTTGCTGCACAAAACGGCCAGAAGCCGAGCCGTTGCGTGTTAGCGAGACGATATTAAAATCAACTTCACCGCCTGATTTAAAGCTCAGTTGCATAAAGGTATTGTCATTTTCACGGTAAATATAATTCCCATTACCATCAAACCCCTGAGCAATAATGGGCAGTAGCAATAAAGTATAAAATAAATGGATCATACGCATGGGGTTGGTGCTCCGCTTTGATATTGGTTTTGTGCAGAGACTTCGACTTATTTTAAGGCGGGGTTATACACCCTGCCTTGCACAAGTCATTCAGCGCCAGTGACTGTAGTCCATCAGTGGGCAAATGTCATGAAATACACAGCCCTTTATTGGCTGTCTTGAGCAGTCGCTGCTTGACGGGTGGAGGGCAAGCGTTTTTGCCACAAAAGGTCATGCCGTTTTTGCTGTTCGCTGGGGACTTCTGGCAATAGGGGATTGCTCAGTTCAATCACTTGCCGATTTTCCAAATTAAGCGCACGTAGGGATACGGCAAAGTTTTCGTTAAACAACCGGTCAAAGCTGCCATCGGCCAACATGGCCTCAAGACCACGGCGGATGGCGGCAGCCAACTTGGGGTTTTGTTTGGAGGTGAAGTAGTAATAAGTGCTGGGATAATGCAGCAACAGGTGGTCATCCAAGGCTAAATCCAAACCCAGTGCGGCAAAACGCTGCTGCTCTTCGGCGGCGACCAGAATTTCCAGCGGCAGCAAATCGAAGCGACCGGCATTGAGCATGGAAAACAGGCTGGGATAGGCGTTGCTGGTTTGTACGCGCAGCCCATTGGCACGCAGAATATCGACATCAGACCATTCGCTGCGCTGACCAAAACGCAGATGAGCAAGCTCGCTTAGTGTGTTAATTGAAGCCAGGCGCGGCTTATCTTTGCTGCGTACCAGCAGCACACGCCAGCCGATTAAATCCCGATAAATAGGGATGCTGACGGCTTGTAAAGCTTTAGTACGTTGATCGGCACTCATCGCCCAAAGCACTTGGATTTTTCCATCGTTATGTTGCAGCGAGTACATCGCCCGCGCCGGTGACATTGGCAGTGGCGAGGGCTGCAAGCTGAACGCTTCACCGCCGCGCTTTAACGCTTGGTTCAGTAGCTCAGTGGCATAGCGCTCTGGATTGGCATCGCTACTGTGACGGGGGTAGTGCACCAGCTCGGCTGCTTGCGCAGGGATGAAGACAGCAGGCAGGAGCGAGCAAAGTAGCCAAGCACAAGCGCGCAGGGCATAACTGTATAAATAATTTCCTGATAAAATCATTTGATAATGATAATTGAGTGATCCATTGGGCACGGCTATTGTAACAAAAAGTATCATGCACAATGCGCTTGACCAGACCCTGTTTTTGAAACCATTGACTCCGTCGTACGCTTAGGTCAGGAGAAAGCACATGGCAGTTCGTTCAGCTGTAAAAGTTTAGGCATCACCTGGCATTCAAGTTTTTCATTGCTCGGAAAAAGTACGAAAAAAAGTATTCCATGACCGAGATGAACCAATGGCGTATTAGCGGCTTTCCTGAAGTCGCCGCTGATGAAGTCGCTTTAGCGGGTAATCGGTAAGCCAAATAAGTGCTGCGCTAACAGTTTTCGGCAAACCTTAGGCGGCTTTCGCTATAATCTACGCATTCTTTGCGCCTGATTTAACGAAAGCCCTTTTATGCTAATGGTTATTTCTCCAGCCAAAACGCTGGACTACACAACAAAGCCCGTCACACAAACATTCAGCCAGCCCGAATATTTAGCACAATCGGCGCAGTTGATTGCGCTACTGCGCGAGATGACGCCCGCACAAATCAGTGAATTGATGCAACTGTCCGATAAACTCGCCGGTCTTAATGTTGCGCGTTACGCCAGTTGGCAGCCGCCTTTTAGCTTGGATAACGCCAAACAAGCGTTGCTCGCTTTTAAAGGAGATGTTTATACCGGCCTTGCTGCGGAGGATTTTAGCGAACAAGACTTTGCCTTTGCGCAAAATCATCTGCGCATACTCTCTGGCTTGTACGGCCTGTTGCGTCCGCTCGATTTAATGCAGCCTTATCGATTGGAAATGGGTACGCGTCTGGCAAACCAGCGGGGCAAAGACCTGTATGCCTTTTGGGGCACGCAAATCAGCCAGTGGCTTAACCAGGCGCTCGCGCAGCAGGGCGATAATCTGCTGCTTAATCTGGCCTCCAGCGAGTATTTCAGCGCCGTTAAAAAAGAGGCATTGAATGCGCAGATTATCGATACGGAATTTCGTGACCTGAAAAACGGTCAGTACAAAATCATCAGCTTCTACGCCAAAAAAGCGCGCGGCTTGATGGCGCGTTTTGTGATTAAACAACGGGTGCGTCAACTTGATGCACTCAAAGCCTTCAACGCCGAAGGCTATTATTTCTCGAAAGGGCTTTCGAGCGAAAACCGCTTGGTCTTTTTACGTGACACGCCACAATAACCGAAGCAACTTGAGAAAGTGATGAACACAACCCCCTACAGTTTTGATGTATCTGGCCTGGCTGATTTTCAGCAGCGCGTACTGGAAAGCTCCTTTAATCAGCCAGTACTGGTGGACTTTTGGGCGCAGTGGTGCGCTCCCTGTAAAGCATTGCTGCCACTACTGGAAAAAATCACCGCTGAGTTTCGCGGTCAATTGCATTTGGCGCGGATTGATTGTGATGCCGAGCAAAGCATCGTCGCTCAATTTGGTATTCGCAGCCTGCCTACCGTCGTTTTATTTAAAGACGGTCAGCCGGTGGATGGCTTTAGCGGCGCACAACCCGAATCGGTTATCCGTGAATTACTGCAAACGCATCTGCCGCCTCCAGCTGAGACCTGCGAAGACCCGCTGCAACAAGCACAGGACTTATTTAACCAAGGCCACTTTGCTGAGGCAGAAAACCGCCTTGCCGCGCTACTGGCAGAAGACAGTAATAATGCAGCGGCTCATATTTTATATGCCCGTTGTTTGGCAGAACGTGATGAACTGGATGAAGCTCAGCGCATCCTCAATGAAGTCACCGACGACACATATAAAAAAGAACGGGCCGCAGCACTGGCGGCTCTTGCCTTTTTAAAGCAGAGCAAAGATTTGCCGGAAGCGGCGCTGCTAAAAAGCCGTTTGGCGCAAAATCCAGCCGATGATGAAGCGACAACGCAACTGGCCATTTACCAACTGGCCCGCGGGCAATACGAAACCGCACTACCTGCGTTATTCGGGCTATTTTTAAAAAAACCTAAACCTGCCGAAAATCCCGCGCATAAAATCCTGCTGCAAGTATTTGAACTACTCGGCAGCGAGCATCCATTGGTCGTGGATTATCGCCGCAAACTCTATCAAGCACTGTATTGATATGAGCCGACTTGACCGCTACGACCTGAAAATCCTCGCCGAATTGCAGCGTGATGCGGGGCTTTCCAATCAGCAGCTGGCCGAACGTATTGGCCTGTCGCCTTCGCCTTGTTCCAGACGGGTTAAACAACTGCAAGATGAAGGTTATATCGTCCGCCAAGTGGCCTTGCTTAATCGTAAAAAACTGGGGCTGTCGCTCACCGCTTTTGTGTTGATTGGTATGGACCGGCATACGCCGGAACGCTTTGAACACTTTCAATCAGTCATCCGTAAGTGCCCCGAAGTGGTGGAGTGCGCATTGGTCACAGGTATGGACGCCGACTATCAGCTTAAAGTGATAGTGCCGGATATGGAACACTATCAACAATGGTTGCTCGGCACGTTAACACGCATTGAAGGTGTTTCCATTGTGCGTTCGAGCTTTGTACTGGATCAAATTACGGCAAGCACCGAACTGCCACTGACCCATTTACCCGATCCGCGCAGAAGTGGCCCAGTTGCTGAGAATGCTTAAATAACCCAAGGAATTTTATGGAACCCGAGCAGCTTGAAAGTCTGATGATGTACAGCCTGATTGGCGGTTTGATTGCTTTTATGGCCTTTATTATCTGGGATCTCGCCAAAAAGTCCAAAGCCGGTCGCTTGGGTACCGCTATTTTGTTTTTGGGACTGGGACTGTGTTTGTTTGCCTTTTTGGCCAAGCCGTTAATTGCCTGGCTTATCGAAACCTTTCGCGGCATCCCGGCTTAAAGAAAAAAAGCCATTAAAATTGTGCCAAAAAATGCCAAACGACTTTACTTGTAAAAAATAGCCGACTATTATCTGCGACGATGTAACACATCTTCCCAATAATCGAAAAGGAAAAGGTAAAAACCATGTCCCTTATCAATGAATACCGCTCTACCAAAGAAGCCATTGAAGAACTTCAGAACCGTCTAAAAAACCTCGCTGAAGACTCCAATCTGCAAAAAGAATTGGATTTTGAAAAGCAACTGCGCAAGCTGATGGATGATTACGGCAAATCACTGCGCGACATCAATGCCATTCTTGACCCCAGCTCGCGTACATTAAAAGCACGCGTGGCAGGTCGTCCGGCATTTGGCAGCAAGCGTCAACGTAAATTGAAACAATACAAAAACCCGCATACCGGTGATGTGATTGAAACCCGCGGTGGCAACCATCGCATCCTGAAAGAGTGGAAACAAAAATGGGGTGGTGATGTAGTAGAAAGCTGGGGCACTCTGCTTGGTTAAGCACCGCGCTTGACTTAAATCAAGCAAAGCGCTTGCCAAAGCAAGCGCTTTTTTATTGGGCGATTATTTAAAGGCAAAAACGAGCCGCCAAACTATCCACATAGCTTTGCCATTTGAGTAATAGGCTCTGCTGCATTTCGCTGGCAGCTTCCCATGAGCTATTTAATGCACTGCGAAAATCAGCCAAGGTATTGGGCGCTCCATACTCATCAAGACTGAGTCGGTTCTGACAAAAACGCTGCCATTGCTGCTTTTCATCTTCTGTCAAGCTTTGCGGGAAGTTGCGCGCACGGTAACGAAACAATAACTTCTGCAAACGCTCATCCTTAAAAGGCAGATAATGCCCAGCCAACTGAGCAGGCTCCATCCGCCGTATCTGTTCGCATAAGTGCCTGTCCGCTTGCGATAAAAATCCGCCGTAGAGTTGTTGTTCCGGGTCTTGGCTGCTATTTTTTAGTTCCTCGCTGTAAAGTGTTTGCAGTTTGTCTTGCCAGATGGATTGTGTTTGTATCAACTCGGCCGCCCGCTGTTGATAGCAGGTCATGTCAAGTTGCAAACGTTGATGATCTTGCTCACGCAATACAGACAGCGGCGCGACCAGTGGACAGCGATTGATATGCAGCAACTTTAATGCCAGCGGCAATTGCCCTTCGATTAAATCCACCCGCTTGGTGTAGAGCCGTTGTTTTAGCGTGTCCACTTCTTCGTGCAACAAAGGTGTCGGGTCATAATGCAGGTCATAGACAATCAGCGCATTGCGATTATGCGGATGCCAAGCCAGCGGTAATACCGCCGCAAGATAATGCCGCTGCGCAGCAAAACGACCGGAGACATGCAGCATGGGTTGCAATAACTTAATCTGCCGCTGTACTTCGTGCTTGCTGCGCAGTCGGTAACAATAGTCATAGAGTTTCGGTTGTTTTTGTTTTATCAGTCTTGCCAGTTCAATGGTCGCGCGGACATCGGACAGTGCATCGTGCGCTTGGCTATGCAATAAACCATTGGCCGCGCTGATAAGCTCCAAACGCAAACTGACTTGGCCGTCTTCTTCTGGCCACTCAATACCTTGCGGGCGCAGTGCATAGGCTGCACGCAACAGGTCAATTAAATCCCAGCGGCTGTTACCGTTTTGCCATTCTCGGGCATAGGGGTCATAAAAATTGCGCCATAAGCTATGACGGGTTAATTCATCGTCAAAACGCAGATTGTTGTAACCCGCCGTGCAAGTACCAGGCACGGCCATTTGTTCGTGCAGTTTTTGGATAAATTCAGCCTCAGGCAAACCCTGTTCTTTTAATTGCTCTGGGCTAATGCCAGTGACCAAACAAGCCTTTGGATGCGGCAGAATGTCGTCCGCCAACTGGCAATACAGGTTAAGCGGTTCGCCTATTTCATTGAATGCTTCATCGGTGCGAATGGCGGCTACTTGCAGCGGGCGATCGCGGCGTGGGTCAATACCGGTGGTTTCATAGTCGTACCATAAAAGGCTGCACGGCACTGTTATTCTCCTTGGGATTAAATGGATGGATTCATTAACGCAAATCGTTTTGGGTGGGGCGCTGGTTGCGGCCATTGTGCCAGCGTCTGAGCGCCGCGCCGCATTGCTCGCGGGAGCGGCGCTTGGCACGCTGCCGGATTTGGACGGTCTGCCTTTGATCTGGCTTGCCGACAATCCGGTGATACAGATGACGGCGCATCGCAGCATCAGCCATTCACTGCCGCTACTGGCGCTTTTCGGCAGTCTGATCACTTGGCTGTTTTGGCGCTTTGGCAATGGACGGGTGAAGGCTCATCCTTGGCGCTGGTGGATTGCCATCGTGCTGGCGCTGGTCACGCATCCCGTGCTAGATGCTTTCACCGTTTATGGCACACAACTTTTTTGGCCGTTTGGCGGGCATCCGGTGATGTGGTCTTCGGTGTTTGTGATCGACCCGTTATATACCCTGTGGCTATTGATTGCCTGTCTTATGGCTTGGTGGTGTTCTAAGCGGATTTTGGTGCAGCGCATGCTGGTCGGTGGATTACTGCTTAGCAGCGCTTATTTGGGTTGGTCGCTCATGGCCAAATACCAAGTCGAGCAAGCCGCCGAACAAGCGCTGCGCCCAATGGGACTTGCCGAAGCGCCGCGTTTTTCCGTGCCGCTGCCTTTATCGACCTTGCTTTGGCGCGTGGTGGTAATGCGCGAGGACGGCTATCTAATCGGCGACCGCTCGCTGTTATCGGATAAGGGAGCCATGCGCTTTACCCACTACCCGTCCGACACCGCCGCGCTGCGGGCGGCGGCGGATATTCCCGCGGTGCGCGAACTGAACTGGTTTAACCGCGGCTTTATGCGCGCGCGGGTGGAAAACGGCGAGCTGGTATTAAGCGACCTTAGGATGGGATTAGAACCCAATTACAACTTTAATTTTGTCGTTGCGCGTTGGCAGGACGGCCACTGGCAAGCCACCGTGCCGCGTCGCTTGCTGCTCGATTGGCCGCCCGATCCAGAAGGGCGCACACGCAGCGAACGTATCAAAGCCGCCGCTCGTTATCTTTGGCAACGCCTTTGACATCCTCCCCTTGCTAAAACAAAGGGGCTCCTACCGCGTCCAGCGAAGCGTTGTCGCTTTGCTGGATCACCTCGGCGGGTTCCTGCTGCTGATCCCTACATCAGGATTCACTTCACAGGCTAACCGGGCATGTCCTGCCCTTAATATGTTGATCGCGCCGACCATGTCGGCGTTGTTTTCGTAGCCGCATTCGACACACGCGAAATGCGCTTGCGTCCGGCGGTTATCTTTCGATACATGCCCGCATGCGGGACAGGTTCGGCTGGTATTTTGCGGCGGCACCGCTATCAGCATCCCGCCGTTCCAGTCCAGCTTGTATTGCAACTGCCGACGGAACTCAAACCAACCTTGGTCGAGTATGGCCTTGTTCAGGCCAGACTTGGCACGGACATTGCGCCCCGCCGATTTCGACATATTGCGTACCTGCAAATCCTCAATACACACCATCGCGTGGTTTTGGCTGATCGTGGTTGTGGCTTTGTGCAGGTAATCGTGGCGGGCATTACCGATGCGGGCATGCAGGCGCTGAACTTTGCGCTTGGCTTTCCTCCAATTGCTGCTGAATTTCTCCTTTCGGCTCAATGACTGTTGCGCTTTTCTCAGCGCCGTTTCATGCCGTTTGAAGCTGTTGAGCGGCGCAAGGTAGCTGCCGTCCGAGAGCGTAGCAAAACGGGCAATACCAACATCAATACCAATGGCGCTGGTGGCTTCGGGCAATGGCTGATCCACTTCCCGCTCGGTCTGTATCGATACAAACCACTTGCCCGCCCGCAGCGACACCGTGGCATTGCGTACTTGACCCTGAATATTTCTGCTGTTGCGATAGCGCATCCAGCCCAGCTTGGGCAGAAATATCCGCCCGTTCGCTTCGTCCAGTTTGATTTGCTGCGACTGCGGATAGCGGAAGCTGTCGCGCACGCCCTTCCTTTTGAACCGTGGAAATTCCGCCCGTTTGGCAAAGAAATTGGCATACGCCCGCTCAAGGTCTTTGAGCGATTGCTGCAACGCTTGGGATGGACTGTCGCAAAGCCACGGGGTTTCAAAACTTGCCCGCCATTGTGTCAGCAGCTTGCACAACGCCGAGTAGCTGTGTTTTTTGCCCTGTGACTCGTAGCGCTCCTTTTGCAACGCCAGCGCCTTGTTATAGACAAACCGGCACGAACCGGCAAAGCGGCTCATATCGCGCTTTTGCTGGCCGCCCGGCATCAGTTCGTATTTATAGGCTTGCAGACGTTGCATGCCTGACAGTATAGGTTGCCATCTCTTCCTTGGTGAACAGCCTCAATGGCGTACTAGCCACTGCTGCGCAAGAAAACACCCAAGCATCCGAAAAAAAACGATGGGGCAATACCCTCTGGTCGCCGTCCTACTTCGCGGGTAGCTGTGGCGGTACGTCCATCAACATCATCCGGCAGTTCATCGAACAGCAAAAAAACACCACACTGAATCGTTACGCTGCAAGGACGGCTGCGCCGTCCGCGCTATCCATCCACGCCCTGAAGAGGGTGTCGCAAAAGGGACAGAGAACTCATTTTTATTCTGGATTTAAATTTTTAACCACATGATTTTATTGATATAAACCAATAAAATTCGTAGCAGAAATCCGGTAGCGGAGCCTTTTGCGACAGCCTCTTCAGGACGTGGCTTTCTGCGCAACTCGGTAAAATGGTTTTTGCGGCGGATTTATTGCTAAATTGCCACTCCCTGTACCGACTTACTTAATGGAACTGCCATGAATACACCCGCCATTGCCCTGTTTCAAAAACGCCGCAGCCAATACGCCTTGGGTCGCAATCTTAAGCATAAACAGCAAGCGCTGACCGAACTGATTCAACACGCGGTGCGTGAAGTGCCTTCTTCCTTTAATTCGCAGCCCAACCGCGCAGTGATTTTGTACGGCGAGCACAGTGTGCGTTTTTGGGATTTGGTCAAAGAGGCGCTGCGCCCGCTGGTGCCCGCTGAGGCGTTTTCCGCGACCGAAAACAAGCTGGCGAGTTTTGCCGCTGGTGTCGGGACTGTGCTGTTTTTTGTTGATAGCGAGACTATCGCAAAGCAGCAGGCGGACTACCCGTTGTACGCTGATAACTTCCCGCTGTGGGGCGAGCACAGCAACGGCATGGCGCAATTTGCCGTATGGACGGCGCTGGCCGAAGCGGGCATTGGCGCGAGCCTGCAACATTACAACCCGATAGTGGATGAACAGGTCAGGCAGCAGTGGGGCATTCCGTCCAGTTGGCAACTGCGCGCGCAAATGCCATTTGGCTCGCATGAAGGTGACTTCCCGCAAAAATCCTATATCGAAGACGCGGTGCGCTTTAAGGTTTTTGCCTAACGCATGAATAAACTGCCGCCCGTCTCCTCAACGCTGTGCATTCCGCTGGCGGCACGGGCGCTGGGCGGGAAGCTGTTCCCGCATCTGGCCGTCGATGACCGCCATGCCAAAAACGCATTGCACGCCTTGGGCGAGGACGGCAAAAGCCTGCTGCAAGACCCGCGCACCGTATATGGAATTTTGCGGCGCACGCACTGGTTTCGTAAGCAGGCTGGGCACTTTTTGCAGCGCTTTCCCGATGCGTTGCTGGTCAACCTGGGCTGTGGCTTAAGCGACTATCGCCAGTGGCTGGATAATGGCCGCATGCAGACGGTGGCTGCCGATTTGGCCGAAGTTATCGCGCTGCGCCGCCGCATTCTGCCAACGACCGATGCACGCTGCCGTCTGGCTGCGTGTGACTTAACCGCCGCCGACTGGTGGACTGCGCTTGAGTTGCCGAACAAAAGCAGCCAGCCACTGTTTCTACTCTGCGAAGGCGTGCTGATGTACCTGCCGCCGAACGCGGTCGCCGCCATTTTGCGAACCTTTGCCGAATACGCGCCCAGCGGCTCGCAGCTTGCTTTCGATGCCAGTTGTGCTCTGGCCGCCGGACGCAGGCAATACAATCCCTCAGTACGGCGCAGCGGAGCACTGTTTCAGTGGGGGCCGCGCAGGCTTAGCGAACTCACCGCGCCACACCCGCGCCTTAAGCTGCTTAACATCGGCGAGCCGATGGCGGGATACGGCCACCTGCCGCAGCGCCTGGTGCGCGGCCTGTTGCATGCGGTTAGCGGCGTGCCGCTGTATGGCCTTTATCTATTGGGACTGCGTGATTGATAGGCTCGCCCCACAAGTGACCAAAGAACGTTAAAAGCGCGTTAAAACATTGGCAGTCATTCTGCCAACTGGCTAGACTTCGCTGTTTTCCTCGCCTTAAAGGAACAAATCGTGCAACCTGTAATGCCCAACTTTGCCGCTGCCCGCGTGCTGGTCGCAGGTGATGTCATGCTCGATCGCTACTGGCACGGCAGCACCTGCCGTATCTCGCCAGAAGCGCCAGTGCCGGTGGTCAAGGTTGAGCAGTGCGAAGAGCGCCCCGGGGGGGCTGCCAACGTGGCACTTAATCTGGCGGCTCTTGGCGCGAGCGTGCGTTTGGTCGGCGTTACCGGCGTGGATGAGGCGGCGCAAACGCTCGCCACCAGCCTGCAAAGTGCCGGGGTCGAAACGCACTTTCAGCCGATTGCCACGCAGCCGACCTTGGTCAAGCTGCGCGTGATCAGCCGTCATCAGCAACTGCTGCGGCTGGATTTTGAGCAGCCCTTTGCGACCGATAGCCGCGCCTTGACCGAACAAATCGCCAGCCATCTGGACGACTGCTGCGTACTGGTGCTATCGGACTACGGCAAAGGCACCTTGCAAAATCATCAACAACTGATTGCCCTTGCCCGCGCTCGTGGCATAGCCGTATTGGCCGACCCCAAAGGGCGCGACTTTTCCATCTATCAAGGCGCAACACTACTCACGCCGAATTTGGCCGAATTTGAAGCCATCGTCGGCCACTGCGCCGATGAGCGGCAGCTTTTAAGCAAAGGCACCGCGCTGCTTGCTGAACTTAATCTGGACGCACTGCTGATTACCCGTGGCGAACAGGGCATGACACTGTTTAGCAATGCTTTCGCACCCATGCATCTACCCGCTCGGGCGCACGAAGTGTTTGACGTCACCGGCGCGGGCGATACGGTGATTTCCACCTTGGCCTGCGCACTGGCGGCGGGCGAGGCACTGCCGCAAGCGGTCAAACTGGCTAATCTCGCCGCTGGAATTGTTGTCGGTAAACTCGGCACAGCCGCCATCAGTGCGCCGGAACTACGCCGCGCCTTGCAACGCGAGACTGGCAGTGAACGCGGCGTTCTAGGCACGCAGCAACTGCTCGCCTGCATCGAGGACGCGCGCGCGGCTGGCGAGAAAATTGTCTTTACCAACGGCTGCTTTGACATCCTGCACGCCGGACACGTCGCCTATCTGGAGCAAGCCCGCGCCTTGGGCGATCGTTTGGTTCTTGCCGTCAACGACGATGCCTCCACCACCCGCCTAAAAGGCGCAGGCAGGCCGATTAACGCGGTCGAACGACGCATGGCGGTACTGGCCGGCTTGGAAGCGGTGGATTGGGTAGTGAGCTTTAGCGAAGACAACCCCTGTAGGCTGCTGGAGCAAATCCGCCCGGATGTGCTGGTCAAAGGCGGCGATTACAGTCTGGATGGCGTAGTCGGCGCGGACATCGTTCGTGCTTACGGCGGCGAAGTTAAAGTGCTGGGATTGGTCGAAAACAGCTCCACCACCGCCATCGTGGAAAAAATCCTCATCCGTTAAACGCTATCCTCGCCCATGCCCCTCTCCCATCAATGGGCGAGGGGAGGGAACCGCGTTAAGCCACTTGACGTAGCTGCGGCACTTGTGAGGGCGTGCCGTCCAGATGGTGCAGCATGCGTTCGCTATACCAGTCGAGGAAGTTGATGACGCCGAACTCATAGGTTTTTGAGTACGGGCCGGGCTGGTAGGCGGTGGAATTGATACCGCGTTGGTTCTCCTCAGCGAGACGACGGTCTTGCACGTTAGTGGCATCCCAGACTTCGCGCAGCCGCTGCGGGTCGTAGTCCTGGCCTTCTACCGCGTCTTTATGCACCAACCATTTGGTAATGACCAGGCTTTCCTGCGCACTAATCGGCCATACGGTAAACACAATCATATGGTCGGCCATGCAGTGGTTCCAGGCATGCGGCAGATGCAGGATGCGCATCGAGCCTAAATCTGGGTCTTTAATTCGCCCCATCAGTTTGTTGCAGCCGGGCTTGCCGTCCAGCGTCATGGAAACCGTGCCGTCCAGTAGCGGCATGCGCACAATGCGATTGCGCAGGCCAAAGCTCGCATGCGCGTAAGGGATTTTGTCCGCGTCCCAGCGTTTGGTGCAGGCGGCGACTTGGTCTTTAAAGGCTTGGCTCGCCCGTGGGTCGGTAACGTCGTCCCATTCCAGCAGGGTTTTCAACAGTTCGGGATGCGAGCCGTTGCAGTGGTAGCACTCGCGGTTGTTTTCCATGACCAGCTTCCAGTTGGCCTGCTCGATCAGCCTGGATTCGACCGCGACCTTGGTATTTTCCATGTCATACGGCTCCATGTAGTGCTCCAAGGTGCGCAGAAAATCATCGATGGCGGGCGGATTTTCGGCGAGCGAGACAAAAATATAGCCGCCTGCGCTTTTCACATTAACCGGTTTAAGGCCGTACTGCGCCATGTCAAAGTCCGCGCCCATTTCGGTTCCGGCAAATAGCAGGCGGCCGTCGAGTTCGTAAGTCCATTGGTGATAGGGGCAGACCAGTTTGGCGACCTTACCCTTGTCGGTCACGCACAGGCGCGAGCCACGGTGACGGCAAACGTTGTGGAAGGCGTGGATTTTCCCTTCTGCGCCGCGCACCACCACAATCGGGTTTTTGCCGATTTGTAGCGAGATAAAGTGACCCTTGGCCGGGATTTCACAGGTCATTCCGGCAATCAGCCATTCCTTACCGAAAATCTCCTGCATGTCGATATCAAACAGTCGGTCATCACAATAAAACGGCTGCGGCAGAGAGAAGTTATGGTCGCGCTCTTTAAGCATGGCGGCCGTGGCTTGACGGGCATTTTGCAGGGTATCGACCAGGTTGCTATGGTGGCTCATCATGCATTCCTCATTGTTATGCAGGCTTTCTTGGAGCCTGTAGTGTGGATAAACACGCGAAAGTAACCTTGCTTGCAGGCGACCTGCCGAAAGACTTTTTCCGACTTTGTGGTGAATAGTGCAGATATAGGTCGCTGGCAGGTAAATATCCGCCGCGCCCAGCGGCGCAAAATAGCGGCTAAATAAATTCTGTCCGTGCGGAGCCATTTCAATGAATAACAATGTCTTTAACCCGGCGGCGATGCAGCCGGTTTCTACCCAGACTTGGAGCAATGGCCGCCATCCGGTGCGCTGCGTCAAGGTGATTGCAGAAACCCACGATGTGCGCACCTTTTGTTTTTCCGCCGACCAGCCGATGTTGTTTTTCTTTAAACCCGGCCAGTTTGTGACGCTGGAACTGGAAATTAACGGCGAGCCAGTGATGCGTTCGTACACTATTTCCAGTGCGCCTTCGGTGCCTTACAGTTTTTCTTTAACCATTAAGCGCGTGCCGGGCGGCAAGGTCTCCAACTGGCTGCACGATCATTTAAAAGAAGGCGACACACTGGCGGTACACGGGCCGGTCGGCAACTTTAATGCGATGGATTTTCCGGCGGAAAAGGTATTGTTTTTATCCGGCGGTGTGGGCATTACCCCGGTGATGTCGATGGCTCGCTGGTTTTTTGATACCAATGGCAATGTGGATATGGTCTTTGTGCATAGTGCACGCACGCCGAAAGACATTATCTTCCACCGCGAACTACGGCATATGGCCTCGCGCATCAGTAACTTTAAACTGCATTTAATTTGTGAGCGTTATGAGATAGGCGAAACCTGGGCGGGCTATCGCGGCTATTTAAGCCAAGCCATGCTGGAGTTGATCGCGCCGGATTATCAAGAGCGCGAAGTGTTCTGCTGCGGCCCTACGCCCTATATGAAGGCGGTTAAACATCTGTTGCAAACAAACGGCTTTGATTTAAACCGTTATCACGAAGAAGCCTTCGGTCCTACCCCGGCGGATATTCAAGAAGAAGTGCGTGAGCAAAACAGCGAGGCGCTGGCGCTGGATGCACAGCCAAGCGAAGAGCACTGCAAAATCGAGTTTAGTGAAAGCGGTAAAAGCGTTGCGATTGCACCTTCTGAAACCATCCACAGCGCCGCCGCCAAACTCGGCCTGCATATTCCCAAAGCCTGCGGCATGGGCATCTGCGGCACATGCAAAGTGCTCAAAAAATCCGGCGAGGTGGAGATGGAGCACAACGGCGGCATTACCGATGAAGACCTCGCCGAAGGTTACATTCTCTCCTGTTGCAGCAAGCCGCTGACGGATGTGGTGGTTGAGTTCTAAAGTTTTGCCCATTCCCGCCGAAATCCTAGGGCTGTTCCCGTTTCAAACGCGAGCCGCGCTGCTGCTCAAAATTTCGCCAGACTAGGCGCAGCATGCAGCCAATGTGTACAACCTTGGCAAATGCTGCAACGACGTATGGCGAAATTTTGGGCGCAGCCCGAAGGGACGGGGCAGATTTTTCGCGCCGCTGCGTTACTCGTCGCTCATTTGCATGAGCAAACTTCGCTTCTCGCGCCTTGCCGCGCGAAAAATCTGCCTCCGTCGCGGCCGCGTTTGAAACGGGAACAGCCCCTGGAATTTAAGCGGGATCTTAAGATTTGCCACGAACCACAGTTAAGCGCTTATTCACGCTGGCATTGATCGCCCCGGTTTATGTAAAAGCGGCCGCTTTGGCGCCGCAGCAGTTGGACGCAGGCACTCGTCTGCTATTTGCCAACTACAAGGGCAACTACTGGCATGCGCAGCGCAGCGGCGAGCAGAACAGTCGGCAGGATTCGGCATTTTTATCGCTACAGGGCGGTTTTAATCTGGGGCTGTGGCAGTTTCGCCAGCAGGGCAATCTGGCCAAAGTACAAGGCGACAGCGTGCATTGGCATAGTCTGCAACGCTATCTGCAAAGGCCGCTGGTGGGCATCGGCAGCGAGCTTTCGGTCGGCGAGCTTTATAGCAGCGGACGCTTGTTCCCCGCCCTTGCCTATAACGGCATTGAGCTGGCTTCCGATGAGCGCATGCTAAGTGACAATCAGCGCGGTTATGCGCCGGTGGTGCAAGGCGTGGCGCAGAGCAATGCGCGGGTATTGATCAGTCAGAACGGGCGCGAGATTTACCAAACTTCGGTATCCGCCGGGACTTTTGTGATTGATGACCTGTCGCCGACCAGCTACAACGGCGACCTGGAGGTCACGGTCGAGGAAGCCGATGGTTCGGTCAAGCGCTTCAGCCTGCCGTTTGCCGCCCTGCCGCAATCCTTGCGTATGGGGCATTCCAGCTATAACTTGGCGCTCGGGCGTACCCGTGATAGCGCGGCCAATAGCCTGTTTGCCGATGCGATCTATCAATACGGACTGCGTAATAACCTAAGCGTCGGCAGCGGGCTGCGCTTGGCTGAAGGCTATGGGCGGCTGGTCGTCGATACCGTCTACAGCAATGCCTTGGGCGCGTTTGACCTTAACTTAAGTCACAGCCGTGCCCATCTGCCCAATGATCAGCAACGCAGCGGCTGGTTGGCCGGGCTTAGCTACAGCCGCACCTTTGCCAAGAGCAATACGCGCGTTGCCATTGCCGGCTATCGCTACTCCACTGAAGGCTACCGCGAACTGCCGCAAGTACAGGCCGAACGGGCGGCGGCTCGTGGCCGAAAGCCAAGGCAAACACAGGACTTGCAGCAACAGCGCTCAAGGCTGGAAGTCAATCTCAACCAGAGTCTGGGTGACTACGGCGAAGTCTTTATTGCGGCTGTGCGCAAAGACTGGCGCGGCAGCGCAACCGATGACCAGCAATGGCAATTGGGTTACCGCAAAACTTGGGGAAACGGCATTAGCCTTGGTCTGTCACTGCTGCGCCAGTACAGCGGTACAGTGAAAGATAAGAGCGGGCGCGAGGAAACCGTAACCAGCTTATCCGTCTCGATCCCCTTGGGCAGCAGTGGCAAAACCCGTGTGCACAGTGGCTTTCAGCACAGCACCAGTAACGGCGCTCAATACGATACCGAGCTTTTGGGCCAGTTCAGCGAATATTCGCGCTACAACCTGGGCAGCAGTCATAGCGAGCAGCAGCGAAGGCCGGTGTTAAACGCCAAGTTGCAGCAGGACTTTGCTGGCGTGAATTGGCAACTTGCAGGCAGCCGCGGGCAAGATTACTGGCAGCTTTCCAGCGACCTGCAAGGCGCTGTCACGCTGCACAGCGGCGGCCTGACCTTTGGTCCTCCGCTTAGCGATACCTTTGCCCTGGTCAAAGCCAAAGGCGCAAAAGGAGCGCAGATAGACGGCTATCCACAAAGTCGCATTGATCGTAACGGTTACGCCCTGGTACCCCATTTATCGCCCTATCGCTATAACCGTATCGCGCTTAAGTCCAAAGATAATGTTGTTCAAGAACAACAGATTGCGCCTTACGCCGGGGCGACCGTCAAGCTGCATTTTCGCAAGCCTCACAAGCCCCAACAACAGAATAAAAAGGGCAATCCCACTTAGCCAGACAGCCCAGTAAGCCAGTGGAGAGGTGCGCAGTGCGTGCCTCTTTTTTATCGCTAAAATTTCTTATAGGAATGTATTTTTAGAGGTAACAGGCTAAGAAATGCCGTTTTCTGGCTATTTTTGAGCAAAAGTCAATACAATTAATTTATGCTGATTGAATTCGACCCCGCCAAAGATGCGATTAACCGTGACAAGCACAAGCTGTCGCTGATGCTCGCCTCTGATTTTGAGTGGGATACTGCGCAGATTGAGGAAGACCGCAGCGAGTATTACGACGAACAGCGCTTTAAGGCTACCGGATATATCGGGCAGCGCCTGTATGTGCTGATTTTTTGTATGCGCGGCGATACTCCTCGCGCTATCAGTTTGCGCCGCGCTGAAAAATACGAGGAACGACGTTATGCCAAAGCTTAAGCCTAACCATATCAGCCCCACCGACGAAGAAGACGCGGCCATCCATGCGGCAGCACTGGCAGACCCTGATAATCCACCACTGGATGAGGCGTTTTGGCGCAATGCCCGCCCCGCTCGCGAGGTGCTGCCGCCCGCCGTATATGCGGCGCTGACCGACAAGAGCAAACCCGCCACGATCACGCTAGTCACGGACGAACAAGACCGTGCCAGACAAAAGCGCACGGGACGCCCACCGGTGGCAAATCCCAAGCGACCCACCACCATCCGGCTATCGCCCGAAGTCATAGACGCTTTCCGTGCGACGGGTCGCGGCTGGCAAACGCGCATTGATGCGCTGCTGCGCGAGGCCGTGGAGCAAGGGCGAGTGTAGGGCGTTATCTAACGCTCCCTGCGCTTTTTTTGGCCGCCAGTGCGCGTATTTGCGCTAAACATAAACAACAAACCCCGCACGATGGCGGGGTTTGTGTGACTGGCATTTAGATTAACGCCAGAAGGGTTTTTTCAGTTCGCGCTGGCGCTGGGCTTCGCTGATACCGGCATCGGCCAGCAGGCGGTCGTCCAAGCGGGCGAGTTCGCGGCGGGTATTGATGCGGCGCTGCCAGAGCATAAAGTTGGAGAACAGGCGAACCGGTAAGTGGCCGTATTGAACCGAGGATTGCTCGGCGAAGTTCAGGTTGGAATCTAAGGTACGTTCCATGGTAGTGCTCCTTTCCGCTTGTGGCGGGATGAAATAGATTTGACGGTGTACATGATGCGTTTCGCCGCGCTTTTTCACCAGTCACAGATGGGCACAAGTTGCGTGATTTCTGTAATGTTATCGCTCAACTGTACTGCTTGGCAGCGCGTTATCTGTGCTGCTTGCGGGCGTATTTGACCTGCATCCAGCCGCAGCCTTGAGCAGGCAAGCGGGTTTTCCTGGCAGTACAGTTTTGTTTTTGCCATATTTTATAAAACTGTTTTATTGCGCTTATTAGGGTCTATTCCCGTTTGAAACGGGAATAGACCCTAGGCCTCAAGCCCCAATACTTCGTTGCTGCGCGCGGTCACTTTGCGCCAGACGGCGGCATCTTGTTGCAGCGCTGTTTCGCGCGCGGGGAAGATTTCATCGAGCTTCCCTTGCCAGCCATTGAGGCGTTCGGCAAAGCAGCGTTCGAGCAATTGCAGCATGATCGATACCGCCACCGAGGCGCCCGG
Source organism: Ventosimonas gracilis (assembly GCF_001580025.1). Classification (GTDB taxonomy): domain Bacteria; phylum Pseudomonadota; class Gammaproteobacteria; order Pseudomonadales; family Pseudomonadaceae; genus Ventosimonas; species Ventosimonas gracilis. The sequence continues at coordinate 36,408 of NZ_LSZO01000044.1, forward strand.
GGATGCGCCGAGTAGCGCGGCTAAAGAGCCGTCCGCGGCACTGACCAGCTCCGTGCCGAACTGCAAAATACCGCCTTTGTGCGGGTCTTTTTTAATGATTTGCACGCGCTGCCCGGCGACTTCCAGCCGCCAATCATCAGCGTTTAGCGTTGGATAAAAGCGGCGCAGCACATTAAGGCGCTGTTCTTGTGACTGCATGGATTGCTGGATGAGGTAACGGGTTAAATCCAGATTACTGCGCCCAACCGCGAGCATCGGCCACAGGTTGCCGGGGCGTATCGACAGCGGCAAGTCCAAACAGGAGCCGTGCTTTAAAAACTTGGTGCTAAAGCCCGCGTAAGGGCCAAACAACAAAGAGGTTTGCCCGTCGATAACGCGGGTATCGAGATGCGGCACCGACATCGGCGGCGCACCCACCGCGGCCATGCTGTAGACCTTGGCTTGGTGCTGCTGAACCACTTGTGGGTTGTCGCAGCGCAGCCACTGCCCGCTGACCGGAAACCCGCCATAGCCATGACCTTCCGCGATGCCGGACAATTGCAGCAGCGGCAATGCGCCACCGCCGCCGCCCAAAAACACAAACCTTGCCTTAACCTGCCGCTCGCTGCCGTTTTGTGTGTTGCGGATATTGACCTTCCAGCCATCCCCACTGCGCGCAAGGCCGGTCACTTTTTGCAGGCAGAGCAAGCGGGCGTTGTCTTGACCTTCCAGCCACTTAAGCAATTTGGCGGTCAATGCGCCGAAATTCACATCAGTGCCGCCGGCCATATAAGTCGCCGCGAGGCGCTCATTGCCTTCGCGGCCTTGCATCATCAGCGGCATCCACTCGCGCAAGCGGGCAAAATCTTCGCTATAGGCCATCGAAGTAAAGGCGTGTTGCCCGCGCAGTGCTTCAAAGCGCGTTTTTAAGAAAGCGACATGCCCATCACCCTGGACAAAACTCAAATGCGGGATGGGGTTGATAAAGTCCTTGGGCGAAGCCAACGCGCCGCTTTCGGCCAGCCAACGCCAAAGTTGTTTGGAGACCTCAAACTGGCTGTTAATCAGCACGGCTTTTTGAATATCCACGGAGCCATCGGCGGCTTGCGGAGTATAGTTCAGCTCGCACAGACCGGCATGACCGGTACCGGCGTTGTTCCAGGGGTTGGAGCTTTCCACCGCGCCGCTGGCTTGCAGTTCAACGATTTCAAGTTTGATGGCAGGGTCAAGCGCTTTGAGCAGTACGCCCAAGGTCGCACTCATAATCCCCGCGCCAACTAACAGCGCATCAACGCTTTCGTTTGGCTGCGTCATCGCGCCACTCCCATGCCAAGGAGAACATCTGCAAGGCTACTGACTCTGTTCAGGTTATCCATGTTTTACCGCACTCTTGTGAAGTTGCCGCCGGTTAATCTGTGCGCTTGTGGCCGCACAAATTTTCAAAAATGGGCGCGATTATAACGATGAACTAAGCGAGACTGACGACTTTTTGCGGCGCAAAATCCGCTGTTGGCTCAATCACCTGCTAAAATCGCGCATCCGCTTTAGCCGCTAGAGAAACCTTCCATGACTGTTGTTCGCACGCGCATTGCGCCGTCGCCGACCGGTGACCCGCATGTCGGCACGGCCTATATCGCCTTGTTTAACCTGTGCTTTGCGCGTGCGCACGGCGGCAAGTTTGTGCTGAGGATTGAAGATACCGACCAACTGCGCTCCTCGCGCGAATCCGAGCAAAAAATTTTTGATGCGCTGCGCTGGCTGGGGATTGAATGGGACGAAGGCCCTGATGTTGGCGGCCCGAATGGTCCGTATCGGCAAAGTGAACGCGCTGAGATTTACCAAAAACACGCCGCTCAATTGGTGGAAAAAGGCCATGCCTTTCCCTGTTTTTGTTCTGCTGAGCGTTTGCAGCAGGTACGCCGCGAGCAGATGGAGCATAAGCAAACCCCGCGCTATGACGGCCACTGCCTGCATATCCCGGCGCAAGAAGGCAAACGCCGGATGGCCGCGGGAGAGTCGCACGTTATCCGTATGAAAGTACCCACAGAGGGCATCTGCAAGGTGCCGGACATGCTGCGTGGCACGGTGGAAATCCCCTGGGACAGGATGGATATGCAGGTGCTGATGAAAGCCGACCGCCTGCCGACTTACTTTCTCGCCAACGTGGTCGATGACCATTTAATGGGTATTACCCACGTGCTGCGCGGCGAGGAATGGCTGCCTTCTGCGCCCAAACTGATCTTGCTTTATCAGTATTTCGGCTGGCAGCCGCCGCAGCTTTGCTATATGCCGCTTTTGCGTAATCCCGACAAAAGCAAGCTATCCAAACGCAAAAACCCGACTTCCATCACCTTTTACCAGCGTATGGGTTTTTTACCCGAAGCCATGCTCAACTATCTAGGCCGCATGGGCTGGTCAATGCCGGATGAGCGGGAAAAATTCTCACTCGCCGAGATGATCGAACAGTTTGACCTGTCGCGCGTGTCCTTGGGCGGGCCGATTTTTGATTTGGAAAAACTCTCCTGGCTCAACGGCCAATGGCTGCGCGAACTGCCACTTTTGCGCTTTGCTGAAGCCGTGCAAAAGTGGGCGCTCAATCCCGATTACCTGCTGCAAATCGCGCCGCTGGTGCAGGGCAGGGTGGAAACCTTTAGCCAAATCGCCCCGCTTGCCAGCTTCTTTTTTAGCGGCGAAGTGCCACTTTCGGCAGAACTGTTTACGCATAAAAAGCTTAAGGCCGATGAGGTGCGCCAAGCACTACAACTGATATTGTGGCGACTGGAAGCGCTGCGCGACTGGCAAAAAGAGACTATCACCGCCTGTATCGAACAGGTCGCCGCCAGCCTTTCGCTTAAACTGCGCGATTTAATGCCGCTGATATTCCCGGCCATTAGTGGCGCGGCCAGTTCCGTATCAGTGCTGGATGCGATGGCGATTTTAGGCGCAGATTTAACCCGCTTTCGTCTGCGCAAAGCCATTGAATGCTTAGGCGGCGTGTCGAAAAAAGAAGCCAAAGAATGGGAAAAACGGCTGAGCTAATCCTGACTGCCATTCGCTTGATGGTCTTTAAGCGAATGGCGCAGTGGGGCGTAGATCGCGCCCGGTGCGCTCAACTTCAACGCGCTATACGCTACTGGTGGCCCTTCGTTGCCATGGGCTTGTTATCCACCAGCAAACCACTCAGTACACTTGAACAAATCCATCGATCGGGCGTACTCAGCGTTATCAGCCGTAATAGCCCATCCACCTGGTTTCAAGACCAAGACGGCGACCACGGGTTTGAATACGAACTCGCCAAAGCCTTTGCCGAACACTTGGGCGTGCGCCTTTCCATGCAAAGCGCAGGCAATTTGCAGCAACTGCTGGATAGCTTAGATCGCGCAAACGGCCCGATGCTGGCGGCGGCGGGCTTGGTCATCAGTGAACCGCGGCAAGCGCGGGTGCGCTTTTCGGTGCCTTATCTGCCTATTTCCACCCAAGTCGTTTACCGGCGAGGTGACGCGCCGCCCAAACGGCCGGAGGATTTACCCGGCAAACGCATCGGGGTTATTCAAAACAGTCATCAGGCCGAACGGTTAAGTGTGCTGCAAGAACAGTTGCCGAACCTTTCGTTTGAGCAATTCACTGCACTGGAAGTAGGCGATTTACTGCGCATGGTGGATGAAGGGCAGCTTGATCTGACCTTGGTCAGCTCCAACAGCCTGGCCATTCATCAGGTGTACTTTCCCAAAGTGCGCGTGGCCTTTGAGCTTGAAGGCGGCGATGGACAGCTTGGCTGGGCGGTGGGCAACCGTGATGACGGCAGCTTATTGGCGGCAGTCAATCAGTTTCTACAGCAAGCCGAAGCAAACGGCCTGTTGGAAAAACTGAAAAACCGCTATTTCGGCCATATTGATGTGTTGGGCTATGTCGGGGCACTGCGTTTTGCCCGTCACCTTGAGCAAAGGCTGCCGCGTTATCAGGCTTATTTTCGCAAAGCCGGCGAACAAACCGGCCTTGACTGGCGATTGCTTGCCGCCGTCGGTTATCAGGAATCGCTCTGGCAGCCCGAGGCCACCTCCAAAACCGGTGTGCGCGGCCTGATGATGCTAACCCTTAATACCGCCGAAGAAATGGGCGTTGTCAATCGTTTAAATGCGGCGCAAAGCATTAAGGGCGGCAGCCAATATCTGGCACAAATTAAAAGCCGTCTGCCGCCGAGCATTGAGGAGCCTGACCGCACCTGGTTTGCGCTGGCCGCTTACAACATCGGCCTCGGTCACTTGGAAGACGTGCGTACACTGGCACAGGACGAAGGGCTTAACCCCAACCTATGGGCCGAGGTCAGGCCGCTACTGCCGCGCCTTAGCCAAAAACAGTGGTACCAGAAAACCCGCTACGGCTCCGCCCGCGGCGGGGAAACCCTGCATTTTGTGCGCAGTGTGCGCCGCTACTACGACATTCTGCGCTGGATGAATGATGCGCCGGTACAAAGTCCACCGCTGCCAAACAATGATGAGCCGCCTATCGAGACACAAGGCGGCGAAAAAGGCGGCGAAACGCAGCTTAGCGAGCAGCAAGATTAAGCGCGGCGCGGCCCGCAAAGGCCGCTTGCGGCAGGTTTTCGGCAATGCGCAGCAATTGGTTGTATTTCGCTACACGCTCAGAGCGGCACAGCGAACCGGTTTTGATTTGCCCGGCCGCCGTGCCGACGGCAAGATCAGCGATAAAGCAGTCTTCGGTCTCGCCGCTGCGGTGCGAAATCACGCAGCGGTAGCCCGCCGCGGTGGCCATGCGAATGGTATCCAGCGTCTCGCTTAAGCTGCCGATTTGGTTCGGTTTAATCAAAATGGCATTGCCAATGCCTTGCTCGATGCCTTGTTTTAAGATTTGACTGTTGGTGACAAACAGGTCATCACCGACTAATTGCACTTTTTGACCCAGCTTATCGGTTAAAACCTTCCAGCCCGCCCAATCGGATTCGTCCATACCGTCTTCAATCGAGGCAATCGGGTAGCGCTCGCAAAAGTCAGCCAGATAATCGCTAAAGCCCGCCGCGTCAAAGGTTTTGCCTTCACCTTTAAGCTGATAAGCGCCCTCCAGGTAAAACTCGCTGGCGGCGCAGTCGAGCGCCAGCAGCACGTCTTTGCCCAGCGTATAGCCCGCCTTGGCAACCGCCTCGCTAATCGCTGCAAGCGCCTGTTCGTTGGAGGAAAAATCCGGCGCAAAACCGCCTTCATCGCCCACCGCCGTGCTCATGCCTTGTTGGTTCAGCAGCGCTTTAAGCTGGTGGAAAATTTCCACCCCCATGCGTAGCCCGTCAGCAAAGCTGGCAGCGCCTACCGGCTGAATCATAAACTCTTGAATATCCACATTATTGTTGGCATGTGCACCGCCGTTGATGATATTCATCATCGGCAGCGGCAGGCTGAACTGCCCTGGCGTTCCAAACAGTTCGGCGATATGCGCATACAGCGGTATGCCCTTGGCTTTAGCCGCGGCCTTAGCCGTCGCCAGTGACAGCGCCAAAATGGCATTGGCGCCCAACTTGGCCTTGTTCTCGCTGCCATCGAGATCCAGCATCCGCTGATCCAGCGCCTGTTGTTCGAAGGCATTTTGGCCTAACAGTGCTTGGCGTAGTTCGCTATTGATATGCTGGGTTGCTTTAAGCGTGCCTTTGCCTAGATAACGGTTAAGGTCGGCGTCACGTAACTCCAGCGCTTCACGTGAGCCGGTGGATGCGCCGGACGGCGCACAGGCGCGGCCGATAAAACCGCCTTGTAGCACCACCTCGGCCTCTACCGTGGGATTGCCGCGCGAGTCGAGCACTTCGCGCCCTTTAATATCGATAATTTTTGCCACTTTTGCGCAACTCCTAAAAAGCGCCCTCGCCACTTGGGGGAGAGGAAAGAAAAATCAAGCCGTTGCCAATTCGGCAAACTGTTTAACCAAAGTATCGAGCGCCTTAAGTTGCGCTAAAAAGTCTTCAAGAAGCTCAAGACGCAGCGCACAAGGGCCGTCGCATTTGGCCTGTTCGGGATTGGGGTGCGCTTCTAAAAACAATCCGGCAATACCCTGGCTGATACCGGCGCGCGCCAAATCCACAATCTGCCCACGCCTTCCACCGGCGCTGCTTTCCCCGGCACCGGGCATTTGTAGCGCGTGGGTCACGTCAAAAAACACCGGATAGCCAAAGGCTTTCATCAGACCAAAGCCCAGCATATCGACGACGAGATTGTTGTAACCAAAGCTGCTGCCGCGCTCGCACAAAATCAGCCGCTCATTACCGGCTTGTTCGCATTTGTGGAGGATATGGCGCATTTCCTTGGGGCTTAGAAACTGCGCTTTTTTGATGTTGATCACCGCGCCGGTTTTTGCCGCGGCCTGTACCAAGTCGGTCTGCCTTGAGAGAAAGGCCGGAAGCTGGATAATCTCGCACACCTCAGCGACCGGCGCGGCCTGCCAGGGTTCGTGAATATCGGTTAACAGCGGCACGCCAAAGGCTTGTTTAATGTCTTCAAAAATACGCAAGCCTTCATCCAGACCCGGGCCGCGAAAAGACGTTAATGAGGAGCGATTGGCCTTATCAAAACTTGCCTTGAATACATAGGGAATGGCGAGTTTCTGCGTAACCTTAACGTAGTGCTCGCAAACGCGCAGTGCCAAATCGCGCGATTCGAGCACATTCATGCCGCCAAACAGCACCATCGGGCGGTTATTGGCAATTTCAACAGCGCCCACTTGAATGGTTTTATTCATGCGGCCTGCTCCCGCTGCGCTTGATGGATAAGTGCGGCCTCAATAAAGCCAGAAAACAGCGGATGGCCGTCACGCGGGGTGGAGGTAAATTCGGGGTGGAACTGGCAGGCGACAAACCAAGGATGCCCCGGCACTTCCACCACTTCGACCAGCGCTTCATCGGCGGAGCGGCCGGTGACGCGAAGTCCGGCGCTTTCCAGTTCTGCCAACAGGTTATTGTTGACCTCGTAACGATGCCGATGACGTTCGACAATGCGCTCCTTGCCATAACAGGCATGCACTTGTGAACCGGCTTGCAGCAAGCAATCCTGGGCTCCCAAACGCATGGTGCCGCCGAGGTCCGATGCATCGCTGCGCTGCACGGCTTCACCGGAGGCATCGCGCCATTCGGTAATCAAGCCAATCACCGGGTGCGTGGTTTTGCCGTCAAATTCGGTGGAATGCGCATCCGTCCAGCCCAGCACGTTGCGCGCGTATTCGATCACGGCGACCTGCATACCCAAACAAATGCCGAAATAGGGAATGCCCTGCTCGCGGGCGTATTGCACCGCCTGGATCTTGCCCTCCACCCCGCGCAGGCCAAAGCCGCCGGGCACCAGCACCGCGTCTACCTCGGCCAGTAACGATAAGCCCTCGGTTTCAATATCTTCCGAATCGATATAACGGACATTGACCTTGGTGCGACTTTGAATGCCGGCGTGGCTAATCGCCTCAATCAGCGATTTATAGGCATCGAGCAGCTCCATATATTTGCCGACCATGGCAATGCTCACTTCGCGCTCGGGGTTTTGCTTGGCATCGACCACTTTGTCCCATTCGTCCAGATTGGCCGGCGGACAAGTGAGCGCGAAACGTTCCACCACCCAGTCATCAAGCCCCTGCGCATTAAGCACGGCGGGGATTTTGTAGATGGTATCGACATCTTGCAGGCCGATCACGGCGCGTTCTTCCACATTGGTAAACAGCGCGATTTTGCGCCTTGAGGCTTCATCGACCGGATGGTCGCTGCGGCAAATCAGCACGTCCGGTTGCAGGCCAATCGAGCGCAGTTCTTTAACCGAATGCTGCGTGGGCTTGGTTTTAGTCTCGCCGGCCGTTGCGATATAGGGCAGCAAAGTCAGGTGCATCAGCATGGCGCGGCGCGCGCCGACTTCGACCCGAAGCTGGCGGATGGCTTCCAAAAACGGCTGCGATTCGATGTCGCCCACTGTGCCGCCAATCTCGACTAACGCCACATCCGCACCCGCCGCACCCTTGATAATGCGCTGTTTAATCTCATCCGTAATATGCGGGATGACCTGAATGGTCGCGCCGAGATAATCGCCGCGCCGCTCCTTGCGCAGCACATCGGCATACACACGGCCAGCGGTAAAACTGTTGCCCTGGCTCATGGTGGTGCGTACAAAACGCTCGTAGTGGCCAAGGTCAAGGTCGGTCTCCGCGCCATCGGCGGTGACAAACACCTCGCCGTGCTGGAACGGGCTCATGGTGCCGGGGTCTACGTTGATGTAAGGATCGAGCTTAAGCAGCGTCACCTTAAGCCCGCGAGCCTCCAAAATCGCCGCCAGGGACGCCGCCGCAATGCCCTTGCCCAATGAAGAAACCACTCCGCCGGTGACGAAGATATAGCGCGTCATAAAAAATTCCGTAAATCTGCGTTGTGACTGCATTGTGCTAAGGGAATGTGCCAAGGGAAGGCAGCGAGTAAGACACGGAAAAGCCCAAAGGCAGCCGATAAAGACGGGGGCATAGTTTAAGGGAGCAGGGGGATTAACTCAAACCGATGTATTGTGCTTATCACTGACACGCCCTCGGCCTGGGAATGGCGAAACTGTTGATTTGATCTACAATATGTGTACACAAATTAAGGGGGCTGCCGTGCAAACCTTCAGCATCCGCGAACTGCGCGAACGCTCGGGCGACCTCAGCCGCGCCGCCGAGCAAGGCGAGTTGTCGCTCGTCACCCGGCACGGCCAGCCGCTGTTTGTCAGTGTTCCCTTCACCGAAGACCTGCTGCGCGCCGGGGTGCATGTAGCAATGGCAGCCCGGCTGTTCCAAAGCGGCGACCTGCCGCCGGGTCGCGCCGCCAAGCTCGCGGGCATGAAACTGGCCGACTTTTTGGCCTACGTCAGCGCACAGGGCATCGCCGTCGTGGACTACGACCCCGCCGAGTTGGATGACGAGCTGGCCGCATTCGATGCCGCCGCTCAGCGGCCGGGCTGACCCGTGCGCCTCATCGTCGTGGCTGATTCCGGCCCGCTGATCGCGCTGGCGGGCTGCAACTGCTTGACGCTGCTCACCGAGCTGTTCAACGCACTCCACTTGCCGCACGCCGTACTGGCCGAAACCACCACCGACCCCGAACGTCCCGGTGCCCGCGCTATTGCCAGCTTTGTGCAGCAGCACGCACAGGTTTATGCCGACCGGCACGACGCCATCTACACGCGGCTCATCACCGGCCTGGATGAAGGCGAATCCCAAGCCATCAGCCTCGCCCACGCCTTGCAATGCGGCGTGTTGATAGATGAACGCCGGGGTCGCGCTGCGGCGCGCAGCCTGAACCTGCCGCTGTTCGGGGTGCTGGGCGTGCTGGTGCAAGCGCGCAGACTGGAGCGCATCGAAGCGCTGGCTCCGCTGTTGCAACAAATGCGGGCCAACGGCTACCGCATTGCCCCGGCGCTGATCGCCGCTGCGCTGAAGGCGGTGGGAGAGGCTTGATTTATTGCTTATGCCTTCCCCGCTTTACTGTCAAGTCAGACCCAGCCTCATTTTCAACTTTTATGCACAAAAATCAGCGCGGGGGTTATTTTCGCCTCTCATGCCTTGTTTTCGGTGGAGTTAGGCGAAGTTTATTAGAGAATTAAACAAAATTGATGCATTGTTATCTTTTTTGTTGTATTATGCGCCTTGATCCAGTGAATAGAGACAAGCCATGAAGTGCAGCGAATTCAGGCGGTGGTTGCTAAGCCAAGGCGTGACTTTCCAAAAAGGCAGAGGCAGCCACTTCAAATTGACTGCACCGAATGGCAATAGAAGCGTCTTTGCAGACCACGGCAGCGCGGAACTGCCAGAGCCCGCACGAAAGGCCATTATTAAGCAGCTTGGCTTGAATTGAGAGGAACGCCATGTACCACTACGCGCTACGATTTGAGCAGACAGAGGCGGGGATTGCCGTGTTCTGCCGCGACCTGCCGGAACTGACCAGCTACGGCAAGGATATTGAGCACGCCCTGCAAGAGGCGGTGGACGCGATAGAAACCACGCTATCAATCTACGTAGACCAGCGCCGCGTCATTCCACAAGCCAGCGCTGCCAGAGCAGGCGAGCAAGCGATTTATCTACCGGTAGCGACCGTTGCCAAGATTGAGCTATGGAATGCCATGCAAGAACAAGGCATGCGCAAAGCGGACTTATGCCGATTGCTGGGGATTAGTCCGCCACAAGGCGACCGCTTGGTTGACTTTCTGCACCCGTCGAAAATCAGTACGTTAGAGCAAGCGCTTGGCAAATTGGGCAGGCGCTTAATGGTCTATGCCGAGGCCGCTTAACCGCGCGACGTCCCCGTCCCGAGTAGTGGGCGGGTTAGATCCGCTGCTGATGGCCAGCCGCCAGGCGCTCGTTTCTGTGTGTAGCTGCCGCAATTGCGCCAATACATTGCACTAATCCCCAATCCCCAACTTTTTTAGCCGATGACGCAGCGAGCGGAAGGTGATGCCTAAGCGTTTGGCGGCGGCGGTGCGGTTCCAGCGGGTTTCTTCAAGGGCTTTTATCAGCAGGTTGCGTTCAGTTTCTTCCAGATAGTCGTCAAGGTTGTCGATTGGCTTGTTGCTGTCACTGGTTTCACGGATTGCTGCGGGCGTTTCGGCCAGTTGCAGGTCGTGCGGCTCAATTTGCCTGCCTTCACAGAGGGTGCTGGCGCGTTCAAGCAGGTTTTCCAGCTCGCGCACGTTGCCGGGGAAGCGGTAGCTTTGCAGTTTGGCGAGCGCCTCGGTGCTGAGCGTGATGCTTTGCCCGCTGGCTTCGGCGAGGCGCGCAAGGATGGCTGAAGCCAGCAATGGGATGTCTTCACGCCTCTCGCGCAGTGGCGGTACGCGCAGTTCGATCACGTTAAGGCGATAGTAGAGGTCTTGGCGAAAGCGCCCAGCGGCCACTTCGCCGGCCAAGTCTTTGTGCGTTGCGCTTAGCAAGCGGACATCGACTTTTTCTTCCTGCTGGTCGCCGACCGCGCGCACGGCTTTTTCCTGTATGGCGCGCAGCAGTTTCACTTGCATGGCAAGCGGCAGGTCGGCGACTTCGTCCAAAAACAAAGTGCCGCCCTGCGCCGCTTGAAACAGCCCTTGTTTGTCGCAGGTGGCACCAGTGAAGCTGCCTTTTTTGTGGCCGAAAAATTCGCTTTCCATCAGTTCTGAGGGAATGGCGCCGCAGTTAACTGGCACAAAGGGTTTGTCGCGGCGCGTGCCGCCAGCGTGAATTTGCCTTGCGACCACTTCCTTGCCGCTACCGGATTCGCCGCTGATATAGACCGGCGCTTGGCTTCGGCTGAGTTTTTCGATTTGTTTGGCAAGCTCCTGCATGGGTTTGGATTGGCCGAGCAGTGCGCCGCTTTCAGCTTTTGCCGGAGCCGCCTCAGCAAGGCGCAGCGCGTTATGGATCAGTTCGCGCAGGCGGGCAAGGTCTACCGGCTTGGTTAAAAAATCAAAAGCACCGGCTTTAAGTGCATCAATGGCAAGGTCTACGCTGCCGTAGGCGGTCAGCATGGCGACCGGCGTTTGCGGGTGGTGGCAAACGATGTGTTTAACTAAATCCAGCCCGCTGCCGTCGGGCAGGCGCATGTCGGTGATGCATAAATCAAAGCGTTCGCGCTCCAAAAGCTTTTGCGCTTGATTTAAATTTTCGGCGCTTTTGCTGGCAAGTTTCATGCGTTTTAGCGTGATTTGCAGCAGCTCACGGATATCTTGCTCATCGTCAACAATCAGTACGTTTTGTGCTTCATTCATGGTTTTTACCAATTAGCGCGACAAGCCACGCCCTGAAGAGGGTGTCGCAAAAGGGCAGAGATCTTATTTTATTCTGAATTTAAATTTTTAACCACATGATTTTATTGATATAAATAAAACCAATCCGCAGCAGAAATCCGATAACGGAGCCTTTTGCGACAGCCTCTTTAGCAAGGGGAGGATGTCAAGTCTTGATATAAGCGAAAGCAATACGCATGCAACTGCCACCCTCCGGACGCGGTAGATAGTTAAGGCGGGCGCGGTTCAGCTCGCACAGCTCGCGGGAAACATAAAGGCCAAGGCCGGTACCTTGGCTTTCGCTGCTGTTAAAGGGTTCAAACAGGTGCGCGGCGATCGTTTCTGGCACGCCTTCGCCATCGTCCAGTATATCCAGCACCGGCTGCTGGCTGTCTTCACGTCGGTACAACTTAAGCCAGACTTGCCCCTTGCCGTTATTTTTGCGGGCGCTGTAGCGCAGGCCGTTTTGCAGCAGATTGGTCAATACCTGCCTAAGCTGGGACGCTTCCATCTGTGTGTGCAGCTTATCTTGGCAGCGCTTAAGGTGCAGGCGCTGCTCTGGCGGCAGATGGCTTTGGTATTCAAGGACAAACTGCGAAAGCCAGGCGCCAAGCTCAATCAAGCTTGCCTCGCCCTGAAGCGTTCGCGGGCGCGACAGTTGCAGGACATTTTCGACTATCTGATTAAGCCGTCCTGCTTGTTGGTCAATAATGCGCACAAAGTGCGCGTCTTCATTTTGCAGGCAGTCGCTTTCTTGCAGCAGTTGCGCCGCATGGCTAATGGCCGCCAGGGGATTTCTGATCTCATGAGCAATGGCAGCCGACAGTCTGCCAAGCGCCACCAGTTTGATTTGCTGCGCCTGTTGCAGGGTTTTAGCGAGGTCTTCGAGGAAAACCAAACGGTGCTGCTTGCCGCCGTATTCAATCGACATAAACCCCAGTTGCAACAACGGGCCGTCTTGCTGAAGTTTTATGCTCGGTGGACGCAGGCTGGGATTGGCTTGCCATTGCTTAAAACAATCAACCAGCTCAGCGCTTAAATGATCAATAGAGCGCCCAACCAGTTCCGGCGAAGCAAACAGCCGCTGGCTTTCCGCATTGGCAAGCAAGATGTTGCACTGCTCGTCAAACAGCAAAATGCCGGTGTGCATACGTTGCAAAATGTGCGCATTGAGCGCTTCAAGACGGGCGACCGACTTGGCATGTTGTACGGCAAGGCGCTCACTTAAGCTCGATCTTTTGCTGAGCCACTGCGCCAGCAGCGCAGCCGCAAAGCATAATCCTCCCAGACTGCCCGCTTGCAGCCATCCAGAAACTGCGGCATCGGTCTGCAGATAGAGGTAAACATTGGGCAGCAACAGCCCCAGCGCGGCAATGGCGGCGATAAACAGGCCAATACGCCCGTGCAGCAGGATATTGGCCACCCCGACCGATACCACCAAAAAATTGCCAATACCACTGGCGACGCCCCCTGCGGTGTAATTGAGCAAACTGAGCAAAAGCACATCGGAAAGTGCCAGTACCAATACCGACAGCATGTGTTTTGGCCGTGGCAGGCCGATGGCCAGCAACACATTAACCAGTAAATACAGCCAACTGCTCGCCACAAAGGCAAGATTGGGCGACGTTCCCCACAGCACATGCTGCCAACCGCCGATGACGATCAACTGCAAAAGCAGGCTGATAATCACGCGGTAGCAGTGATAAATACGCAGCAGCAAGCGATTGGGTTGCGCAGACAACTGCGCTTCCATGTTGTCTGTATTTAAGTTATTTAAGCTTGGCAATTGACCGCTTCCTGTTGGCTGATGGCTTGCGAGCGGTGCTGACAATAAAGGTCAGCTTTTTTCCTTTTATGTCCAACAATGCCAGCAAACCCATCTAAAAATCTCTCTGAAAGCGGCCGTAGTGCGTGATTATATCAATACACTCAGTGCCTTACAAAAAGTTGGAGAGAGTTGGAAAAACTTGGCATGCTCCGTGCTATCTCTATTTTGGCAAGTAACTCAAACTTCAACATCCTCTCTGGCTGAAGCTTAAGTTATTCACTTCGCATACACTAAACGGGAGTTTTACCATGCAAGCACAAAAAGGATTCACCCTGATTGAGCTGATGATTGTGGTGGCCATTATTGGTATTCTGGCAGCCATTGCCATTCCGCAATATCAGAACTATATTGCGCGCACACAAGTTTCCAGAGTGATGGGTGAGACAGGCTCTTTAAAGACCATCTTGGAAGTTTGTCTTATGGAAGGGCGTACCTCGGTTGACTGGGTATCTGTACCATCGGCCGATGATAAATGTGCATTGGGCGCAATTGACTCAAACCTAATGGTTGGCGGTCATCCAGATGTTACTCCGGATCCGATCGGGAATAACGGCGTAGCTCAAATTAAGGCTACATTTACTGGAGCCAGTGCAAAAATCAATGGCGGAACGCTACAATGGGATCGTGATACCAATGGTGGTTGGAAATGCACCAGTTCTACAGAAGTTCAGGAGTTTGCGCCAACCTCTTGCCGATCCTAATCTTGCAGAGCGGAAAAGCAAAGTAAGTTAAAACGCCGCCTCGCAGCAGTAATGCGTGGCGGCTTGTTTAAAGAAGGGATTTGCCATGCAAGCACAAAAAGGATTTACACTAATTGAGCTAATGGTTGTGGTGACCATTATAGGCATTCTGGTCGCTGTCGCCATCCCGCAATATCAGAACCACGTTGCTCGCTCACAATTTTCCCGAGTGATGGGTGAGACGGGTTCCTTAAAGACTATCTTGGAAGATTGTCTTATCGAAGGACGCGATGCTGGTGTTGATTGGCAAAGTGTGCCAACGAGCGATGACAGATGCGCATTAGGTGATATCAAGTCAAATTTGTTAGATCAGGGGCGTCCAGATGTTACTATTAATCAGGGTGGCGGGGTTTTAGTGCATGCTACATTTAAGGGGGCTCATACGAAACTCAATAAAGGCTGGCTAGTTTGGGTTCGTGATGAGGATGGTGGCTGGAAATGCATAAGTATGCCGGCAATTCGTAAGTTTGCGCCCACCTCTTGCAGAGTATAAATGCCAGTTTCTTTCCTTGTCTAATCTTGCAGAGCTGAAAAGCAAAGTAAGTTAAGTTAAAACACCGCCCCGCAGTTATGCGGGGCGGTGTTTTGGTTTTTGCTTAGGGTCTTAGGAAGCAAACATGTTTTTATGGCATGATAACTTCCTGATATGACTGGTAAAAATAGGTACTTCAAACGTTCGAAAATC
>NZ_LSZO01000045.1 GCF_001580025.1 Ventosimonas gracilis
TTTTGGTATCTGTAGAATGCGCACCTCGCTTGAGGCGGCGCCGGAAACGGGCGGTCTGGAAGGGTTTTTAAAGCCTCTTTCTTTGCCTTGAAGCACTTGTTCTTTAACAGATAAATCAAGCAATAGGTGTGGGTGCTTGGTGCGCTGGGTGACAAGTTTATCCAGTGAATTTCAAGCAAACACCTGTTAATTCAGATGTTGATTGCGATGACTGGGCATGATTTAAGCATTCTTAAGTGGTTATCTACTTTTGAATGTTTTTCAAGATTGAACTGAAGAGTTTGATCATGGCTCAGATTGAACGCTGGCGGCAGGCCTAACACATGCAAGTCGGACGGCAGCACG
>NZ_LSZO01000046.1 GCF_001580025.1 Ventosimonas gracilis
CAATCATCGACATGAAAACATCTATCTGGCCTTGCTAAAATTACTGCGTGAACAGCCGCTTTGATCGCGTTTGCTTCCTAAGACCCTTATTTTATAGTCAATTATTTATATCAGCCCAGCAAAACTAATCCTGTTGTAGACCGACCAAGGTGTTTTGTCCAATCTCTTGGCAACCCACACATTCACTTAGGTTATCCTTGCTGCCTTGTTTAAACCCATAGAACCTTGCATGCAGATTACCCTTGCCAACCCGCGCGGCTTTTGCGCCGGGGTTGACCGCGCCATCGCTATTGTTGAACGGGCGCTTGAATTGTTCGGTGCGCCCATTCATGTCCGTCATGAAGTGGTACACAATCGTTTTGTGGTGGATGATTTAAGGGCACGCGGTGCGATATTTGTGGAAGAAATCCACCAAGTGCCGGATAACAGCATCTTGATTTTCAGCGCCCACGGCGTATCACGGGCGGTGCGCGAACAGGCGAGCGCACGCGGCCTTAAAATCTTCGACGCGACCTGCCCGCTGGTCACCAAAGTGCATATGGAAGTGCTGCGCTACAGCCGCGAAGGCCGCGAGTGCATCTTGATTGGTCACGCCGGACATCCCGAAGTCGAAGGCACCATGGGGCAATACGATAGCAGCCGTGGCGGGGCGATTTATTTGGTAGAAAATGCCAAAGACGTGCAAAGCCTGTCCATCCGCGAACCGCAGCGCCTTGCCTTTGTCACGCAGACCACCTTATCGCTGGATGACACCAGCCGCATTATCGATGCATTGCGCGAGCGCTTCCCGCAAATCGCAAGTCCGCGTAAAGATGACATCTGCTACGCCACGCAAAACCGCCAGGACGCCGTGCGCAAACTGGCCGAAGATTGCGATCTGGTGCTGGTCGTCGGCAGCCCCAATAGCTCCAACTCCAACCGTCTACGAGAACTTGCGCAGCGCAGCGGCACTCCAGCTTATTTAATTGACGGTGCGGATGATTTACAGCCAGGCTGGTTTAAACAAGGCCAACATATCGGTATTACCGCAGGCGCTTCCGCGCCGGAAGTGTTGGTTAAAAAAGTCATCGAACGCCTGCATCAATGGGGCGCTCGTGATGCGCGTGAATTATCCGGAGAAACTGAAAGCATCCGCTTTACCCTGCCGCGCGAACTGCGCGTTAAAGCGCTTTAATGCAAAGGAAAGGATGCCATGAACATCAAGGCGCTTTTACATAAAGCGCTGAGTTTGTGTTTATCGACCAGTTAAAAGGAAAGGATTGACACGCCAGACGAACCGGCAAGCGGCTGTTACAATTCGCGCCTTTCCTTAAAATCTGCCCGACCGGTTATGTCTGCCACTTTTGTACACCTGCGTCTGCATAGCGAATTTTCACTTAATGATGGCTTGGTGCGCGTGGCTGCGCTGGCAGAGGCTGTCGCCAAGGCGGGTATGCCCGCTGTGGCGGTGACCGACCAGAGCAATCTGCATGGGTTAATCAAGTTCTACAAGGCCACACACAAGCTGGGGATCAAGCCGATTGTCGGGGCGGATATTTGGCTTTCGGCAGCGACGGATGACGGCGCATTATCCAAATTAACGCTGCTGGTGATGAACCAGACCGGCTACCGCAATTTGACCGAACTGCTTTCGCAAAGCTGGCTTAAAGGGCAGCAAGAGGGTATCGCCGTCACTCAGCGCGATTGGCTGCAAGGCGCTACCGATGGGCTGATTGCGCTGTCCTGCTCGCGTGAAGGGGACATTGCCGCAGCACTTCGCACAGCGGATGAAACGGCGGCTGAAACATTACTCAAATATTGGCAGGCGCTATTTCCTGGGCGCTTTTATCTGGAAGTACAGCGCAGCGGGCGGGATGGCGATGAAGACCATCTACACGCCGCCGCCTCGCTGGCTGAACGCACGGCGGTGCCGTTGGTGGCGACCTGTGATGTGCGTTTTTTACGCCAAGATGAGTTTGAAGCGCACGAAGCGCGGGTTTGTATCGGCGAAGGGCGCATTCTGGATGACCCGCAAAGGCCGCGCCCTTATTGCGACCAGCAATACCTGAAAACGCCCGAAGAAATGGCCGAGCTGTTTGCCGACTTGCCGGAAGCGCTCGCCAACACGGTAGAGATTGCCAAGCGCTGTAATCTTGAGCTCAGGCTGGGCAAAGCGGTGCTGCCGGACTTCCCCACGCCCAATGGCATGAGCATGGACGAGTTTCTGCGCCACAGCGCCAAAGAAGGTTTGCTACAGCGCTTGGCGGCTCATGGCACGGGTGGTCGTCCGCAGCAAGCCTACGACGAACGGCTGGAATTTGAACTCGCCACCATTATCCAGATGGGTTTTGCCGGTTACTTTTTGATTGTGGCGGACTTTATCCAGTGGGCGAAAAACCACGAAGTGCCGGTAGGTCCTGGGCGTGGTTCCGGCGCGGGCAGCTTGGTGGCCTGGGTGCTTGGCATTACCGACCTTGACCCGCTGGCCTATGACCTGCTGTTTGAGCGCTTTTTAAACCCCGAGCGGGTGTCCATGCCGGACTTTGACGTGGACTTTTGCATGGATGGCCGCGACCGCGTGATTGAATACGTGGCGAACAAATACGGGCGCGAGGCGGTCAGCCAGATTGTCACCTTCGGCAGCATGGCCGCCAAAGCGGTGGTGCGCGATGTGGCGCGGGTGCAGGGCAAGTCCTATGGTCTGGCCGACCGTCTGTCGAAGATGATTCCCTTTGAAATCGGCATCACGCTGGAAAAAGCCCGCGCCCAAGAAGAACCCCTGCGCGAGTTTCTCGAAAAGGACGAAGAAGCCGCCGAAATCTGGGAAATGTCGCTGCAACTGGAAGGCATCACGCGCGGCACCGGCAAGCACGCCGGCGGCGTGGTGATTGCGCCAACCAAACTGACCGACTTTACCCCGCTGACCTGTGATGAAGACGGCAGCGGCCTGATTACCCAATTCGACAAGGACGATGTCGAAGCCGCCGGACTGGTCAAGTTCGACTTTTTGGGACTGCGCACCTTAACCATCATCAAATGGGCGCTTTCGACCATCCACCGCGAGCAAAAAAAACAAGGCGTACCTGAGGCCGATTGGGTCAATATCGAAAAAATCCCGCTGGATGACGCAAAAACCTTTGCCATGCTGCAAAGGGGCGAAACCACGGCCGTATTCCAGCTTGAATCGCGCGGCATGCGCGAGCTAGTCAAAAAACTCAAACCCGACTGTCTGGACGATTTGATTGCCTTGGTCGCGCTGTTTCGTCCCGGCCCCTTGCAGTCGGGCATGGTGGATGACTTTATCAACCGCAAACACGGTAAAGCACCGCTCGCTTACCCCCATCCAGACTACCAATACCAAGGCTTAAAGCCGGTTTTGGAATCGACCTACGGCATCATCCTCTACCAAGAGCAGGTGATGCAGATTGCCCAAGTCATGGCCGGTTACAGCCTGGGCGGTGCGGACATGCTGCGCCGTGCCATGGGCAAGAAAAAACCGGAGGAAATGGCCAAGCAGCGCGGCGGCTTTATCGAAGGCTGCGCTAAAAACGGTATTGACGGTAATCTGGCGGCCAACATCTTCGATCTGGTAGAGAAATTCGCAGGTTACGGCTTTAACAAATCCCACTCGGCAGCCTATGGTTTAGTCGCCTACCAAACCGCCTGGCTCAAGGCACACTACCCCGCGCCCTTTATGGCAGCGGTACTCTCAGCCGAGATGCACAACACCGACAAGGTGGTCATCATGATTGAAGAGTGCCGCAGCATGAAGCTCGTCATCGAGCCGCCCAATGTCAACCGCTCGGATTATCAATTCACCGTCAACGAGCAAGGCCAGATTGTTTACGGTTTAGGCGCGATTAAAGGCGTTGGCGAAGGGCCGGTACTTAGCATCCAGAACAGTCGCGCCAAAGATGGCGAATTCAAGGATTTATTCGACTTTTGCCAACGTATTGACCGACGTTCGCTCAACAAGCGCACACTCGAAGCGTTAATTCGCTCAGGCGCGCTCGACGCTTTAGCGCCGGATAAAACAGATCTCGATCAAGGCCGCGCCATCCTGCTCGCCAGCATGGATGAAGCCGTACAAGCCGCCGAACAAAGCGCGCGCTCCCGTGAGAGTGGCCATCAAGACCTGTTTGGCAGCCTGCTCAGCGAGTCGGCGGCGGATGTGTACCAAAACGCCCGCAAAGCGCCGCCGCTTTCCATAAGCCAGCGCCTTGAAGGCGAAAAAGACTGCCTTGGCTTGTACCTCACCGGCCATCCGATCGACGAATACGAGGCGGAAATCCGCCGCTTTGCGCCAGAGCGTATCGCCCGCCTGAAACCCTCGCGTGACACACAAAAAGTGGCAGGGCTACTGCTTAGCCTGCGTGTGACGAAAAACAAAAAAGGCGAAAAAATGGCCTTTATCACCCTGGATGACCGCTCAGCGCGTATCGAAGCCTCGCTATTTGGCGAGCAATTTAGCGAACACCAAGACCTGCTGCACAGCGGCGCATTGCTGGTGGTTGAAGGCGAAGTCAGCCAGGACGACTTTAACGGCGGCCTGCGCCTGCGCAGCTCCAAACTGATGAGCCTTGCGCAGATGCGAAGTAGCCAAGTTCAAAGCCTCTGTGTACAGGCGTGCAACGAAACACTCATGCCAAAATACCTGCCGCAACTGGCCGAACTATGCCGAAAGTACCCGGGAAGCTGCCCGGTCACCGTGGATTTTCGCGGCAAAAATGCCCGCGCCCGCTTGCGCTTTGGTGAAAACTGGCGTATCGAACCTTGTGAAAATCTACTGCGCAGCTTACGCACGCAATTTGGCAAAACCCAAGTTTCCCTGCATTACCGATAAACTCAATGACTCATAAAAGACTCTGCCCATGAACCCTAACTTTCTGGATTTTGAACAACCCATTGCCGACTTGCAGGCGAAAATCGAAGAACTGCGCTTGGTAGACGGCAGCAACGATTTAAATATCGGCGAAGAAATCGCGCGCCTTGAAGAAAAAAGCCGCGCTCTGACGCTCAGCATCTTTGGCAATTTAACCAGTTGGCAGATTGCCAAACTCGCGCGGCACCCGCGCAGACCCTACACGCTTGACTATATCGGGCAAGTGTTTACTGAGTTTGAAGAACTGCACGGCGACCGCCATTTTTCCGATGACGCGGCCATCGTCGGCGGCATCGCGCGGCTTTCTGGCGAACCGGTAATGGTGATCGGCCATCAAAAAGGGCGCGAAGTGCGCGAAAAAGTGCGCCGCAACTTCGGCATGCCAAGGCCAGAAGGCTATAGAAAAGCCTGTCGCCTGATGGAAATGGCCGAGCGCTTCTCGCTGCCGATTGTCACCTTTATCGACACGCCCGGCGCCTACCCCGGCATTGACGCCGAAGAGCGCGGCCAAAGCGAGGCGATTGCCTGGAATTTACGCGTGATGGCGCGGCTAAAAACCCCGATTATCGCAACCGTTATCGGCGAAGGCGGCTCCGGCGGCGCGCTTGCCATCGGCGTGTGCGACCAGCTCAATATGTTGCAATACGCCACTTATTCGGTGATTTCACCGGAAGGCTGCGCCTCCATCCTCTGGCGCACCGCCGAAAAAGCCAGCGAAGCCGCCGAAGCCATGGGCATCACCGCCGAACGGCTAAAAAATCTGGGTATTGTGGACAGCATCATCGAAGAGCCGTTAGGCGGCGCACACAATGCGCCAGAGCTGATGGCCGCCAATGTCGCCAACGCATTAAGTACACAACTTGCGCACCTTAAATCGCTGGATACGCAAACCTTGCTGGAACGCCGCTACCAACGGCTAATGAGCTATGGAGCGATCAGCGGATAACCCGCAGGGCGCGGTGCTTGAACCTGTCTTACAAGCAGACGGCCTTTCACTCCCCTCTTTTTCGCGTGGTGAAAATCAGGCCAAGAAAGAGAATAGCGATGCTAAATGGCTTGCGTTATTGTCTCCAATTAGAGACAATAACGCATGAACACCATTCAAAGCACCACAGAGTTTGATAGATGGCTGGCCAGCCTCACAGACAAGGTTGGCAAAGCGCGCATTTTGCAGCGCCTCGACTCGGCTGTCTTGGGCAACTTTGGCGACTGCGAGCCGGTCGGGTCTGGCGTTAGTGAAATGCGGGTGCATTACGGCCCCGGCTATCGCGTGTATTTCACCCGCCGCGCTGGTGTGGTCTATCTGCTGCTGCTAGGCGGGGATAAATCCAGCCAAAAGCGCGACATTAAACAGGCAATCAAGCTCGCGGCCGAGCTTGGCAAGGAGTAACAACCGTGGCTATTCAAGCGTTTGACGTGTCGGCACACCTGGACGACGAAGAAACCATTCGCGCTTACCTCAGCGCCGCCCTGGAAGACCCAAACCCCGACGCTTTTTTGCTGGCGTTGGGCAACGTGGCAAAGGCTCGCGGCATAGCTCAGCTAGCCGAAGCGGCAGGGGTAGGTCGGCAGAGCTTGTACAAGACGTTAGCCTCTGGCGCTCAGCCGCGTTATGCCACGGTGCTAAAGCTGATTAGTGCCCTCGGGCTTCGGCTGGATGTGCGTGGCGTTAACGTAGCTTGATACGAAAGCACAAACTTGCTTTATTCCAAAATCAGTTCGGTCTTGCCGGATTTCTAGAGTTTGAACCCTGAAAAGGGCAGGCAGCCGTTCCGTCATACCTATACAAACCTTTCCAAATAGCACGAATCTACCTAGGCGGATTTGCTGCTTCACAGTGCACGACAATGGGAATAACATGGAATTCCATTTTTTCTGGAGTTATGCCATGGACGCCGTATTCCAAACCCGGCAATTTCGTGTTGGGAACTCGCAGGCAGTACGCCTTCCGGCAAAGATGGCCTACTTGCCAGGTACGGAACTGACCGTTACCCGCATGGGAGAAAGGATCATCATTGAACCCAAGGAAGAAAGTTTGAGCGGTTTCGTTGAATGGCTAAAAATGGCCGGAGCAAAGGCCAAGGGGCAGGAGTGGGAGCGTGTTGAAATGGAATTTCCAGAGCGGGGCTGGCCATGATAAAGGCCATGCTCGACACCAATATTCTGATTTACGCGACAAAGAACAGCCCGCCACAAATCCTTGGGCGATTGGCAACGTTCAGGAAAGGTGAGATTGTCATCAGTTCAATTGCATGGGCTGAATACTCGGCGGGTGTTCATAGGCTCAAGATAGACAATGACCCTGTTGAAAAGCTGATCAACATCTTGGCGTTTGATGCCGCTGCGGGGAACATGTACGGGATGCTCACAGCCAAGCATCCAGGTAGAGCCAGTGGTTTTGATCGTCTGATCGCCGCTCATGCCATTGCTGCCGGGGTAAAGCTAGTAACCAATAATCCCGCTGATTTTGCGACCTACTTGGGCGACGGCCTGGCGGTAGAAAATTGGCTATGACGGAACGGCACCACCTTGCCTTTATCCTTAACCATATCCGTCGTCACTTGGCGCTTTGGCCGAATGCCGCAGCGCTGCGCGTTGCCTTTTCCGGAGGCCTCGATTCAACCGTACTGCTGCACGCGCTGGCGCAACTGGCCGACCAAGAAAAACGCCCGCCGTTATCGGCTATCCATATTGCCCACGGCCTGCAAAAAGAAGCCGAAGACTGGCCGAGGCACTGCCAAAGGTTTTGCCAGACGCTGGGCATTCCCTTGCAGATTATTTCGGTCAAGGTCGATACCCGCGTCGCCAGCCTCGAACGCGCCGCGCGTGAGGCCCGTCACAGCGCTTTTGCGACGCAGTTAAACAGAGGTGAACTGCTGCTGCTTGCACAACATCAAGACGACCAGGCCGAAACGCTATTGCTGCGCCTGCTGCGCGGTGCTGGCGTGCGCGGCCTTGCCGCCATGCCGAAAAGTCGCCCACTGGGACAAGGCCATCTGCTGCGCCCGCTGCTGAACTGTTCACGACAGATGCTGGAAAATTACGCCAAAGCCGAAGGCTTAAGCTGGATTGAAGACCCGTCCAACCAAGACACGCGCTTTGCCCGCAATCATCTACGGCAAAACGTGCTGCCCACACTGCGCCAGCATTGGCCTGCCGCGAGCAGAACCATTGCCCGCGCCAGCGAGCATCTGTGCGAAGCGCAGCAGCTGCTTGAGGAACTGGCCGAAAGCGACCTCGCCAGCGCGCAAACGCCAAGCCCTTGGCCCTGGCTTAAACTGCCCTCGTTGGAACTTGCGCCCTTATTGGCGTTATCCGCCGCGCGCCAGCGGCTCGCCCTGCGCCACTTTCTCGCACCGCTCACGTGGCTTCCAGACAGCCGCCACTTTGCCGGATGGCAAGCACTCAAAACCGCCACTCATGATGCAAACCCCATCTGGAAACTGCAAAACGGCGAACTGCACCGCGCCGCTGGCCGCCTCTGGTGGCTGTCCGGCAACTGGCTAAAACCACCCGCCGCGCCGCCCGCCTGGCATAACCCCAAGCAGCCTTTGCGGCTGCCGGGTAACGGCGAACTTCGTCTGATCGGCCAGCCACCCGCTGGCACTTTGCAGGTTCGCTATCGAAGCGGCGGCGAACGCTTATTACTGCCCGGCCGCGGCTCGCGCGATTTAAAGCGCCTACTTAATGAACAGCGTCTGCCTGCCTTTATCCGCCCGCGCCTGCCGCTGCTGTATTGCCAAGACAAACTGATCGCCGTCGCCAATTTACCGACGACCCCGGCGCTGCCCTTGATTAAGGCACCTACTCCCCAGCAGAGCGCGTGCTTAATGCTGCACTGGCAGTGTTTGCAATAAACGCGCTATTGATATTAAGCAAACACCAAAACACCGCCGCGCATGACTGCGGGGCGGTGTTTATTTAGCACTTATTTTGCTTTTAGTTTCTGCACGAGACTGGTGCAAACTCATGAATTTCCTTATCACTGGTGCATTTCCAGCCACCATGGGCATTACGTGTCCAAAATATCCTTTTGTCATTGAGTTTTGCACTGGCTCCAGTAAATTTAGCCTCCATGATAGTGACGTTACCATTTATTTGAATAGTTGGAAAACCGTTCTCATTATGACGGCCCTTAATTAGATTGGACTTCACTTCGCCCATTGCACATCTATCATCGCTCGTTGGCTTAGCGCGCCATTGAGGAATATTGCGCCCTTCGCTAAGGCAAAATTCCCATAGGGTTCTTAAAGACCCCATCTCACCCATCACTCTGGAAAATTGTGAGCGAGCAACATAGTTCTGATATTGTGGAATGGCAATGGCCGCCAGAATACCAATAATGGCCACCACAATCATCAGCTCAATCAGGGTGAATCCTTTTTGGCTTTGCATGGTAAAACTCCTGTTTAACTGCATGCTAATCACTTAAGTTAATCACTTAAGCTTCAGCAAAGGAGAAGTTGAAGTTTGAGTTACTGGCCAAAAAGCCAGCAATAAGCATGCCCACTTTTTATAAAGCGCTGAGTGTATTTATATAGTCACGCACTACGGCCGTTTTCAGGGAGGATTTTTTAGATGGGTTTGCTGGCATTATTGGACATAAAAGAAGGGTCTTAGGAAGCAAACGCGATCAAAGCGGCTGTTCACGCAGTAATTTTAGCAAGGCCAGATAGATGTTTTCATGTCGATGATTGA
>NZ_LSZO01000047.1 GCF_001580025.1 Ventosimonas gracilis
CATTCGCCCGACTAGCAAAACCACCTGTACTGGTGTGGAAATGTTCCGCAAACTGCTCGACGAAGGCCGCGCCGGTGAAAACGTCGGCGTGCTGCTGCGTGGTACCAAGCGTGATGAAGTCGAGCGCGGTCAAGTTCTCGCCAAGCCCGGCACGATCAAGCCGCACACCCAGTTTGAATGCGAAGTGTACGTCCTGTCCAAAGACGAAGGCGGCCGTCACACCCCGTTCTTCAAAGGCTACCGCCCGCAGTTCTACTTCCGTACCACCGACGTGACCGGAAGCTGCGAACTGCCGGAAGGCGTCGAAATGGTGATGCCGGGTGACAACGTCAAAATGACCGTCACCCTGATTAACCCGATTGCCATGGAAGAAGGCTTGCGCTTCGCCATCCGCGAAGGTGGCCGCACCGTTGGCGCGGGTGTGGTTTCTAAAATCATCGCCTAAGTAGCAGACCCTAATCGCTGCAACACATAAAAGGCCACTAGTGGCCTTTTATGTTGTCTGAATAAAGTTGACAGGTTGCTTTTGCATCCCTACAATTACGCTCCTTTTTGCGGCTGCTTAACGCTAATCGCCCAGGTCTTGAGGTCAAGATGCAAAACCAACAAATTCGTATTCGGCTGAAGGCTTTTGACCATCGCCTAATCGATCAATCCACGCTGGAAATTGTGGAAACCGCCAAGCGCACAGGTGCGCAGGTTCGCGGTCCGATTCCTTTGCCGACGCGCAAAGAACGTTTTACTGTGCTGATTTCGCCGCATGTCAATAAAGATGCGCGTGACCAGTATGAAATCCGTACCCATAAAAGGGTGCTGGACATCGTGCAGCCGACCGATAAAACGGTCGATGCGCTGATGAAGCTTGATTTGGCTGCCGGTGTGGAAGTGCAAATCAGCCTCGGCTAAAAGCATTTGAAGCTTTTGGCTGTGTAACGCTCTGCAATGGGCGGCCATAGCGGGTGAAAGCCCCGTACACTCATGAGGTTTACTATGACTATTGGTGTAGTCGGTCGAAAGTGCGGGATGACCCGCATTTTTACCGAAGAAGGCATCTCGATTCCGGTTTCGGTGATTGAGGTTGAGCCTAATCGCGTGACCCAGTTTAAAACCGTAGAAAGTGACGGCTATCAAGCTGTTCAGGTGACTGTTGGTGCAAGGCGTGCATCGCGCGTGACCAAGCCGCAGGCAGGCCACTTTGCTAAAGCCCAGGTGGAAGCGGGCCGTACCGTCTGCGAGTTTCGCCTGAATGATGGCGAATACAAGGCAGGCGATACGCTGGGGGTTTCCCTGTTTGAAGCTGGACAGAAGGTCGATGTAACCGGCCAGTCCAAAGGTAAAGGCTTTGCCGGTACCATCAAACGCTGGAACTTCCGTGGGCAGGATAACAGCCACGGTAACTCCATCTCCCACCGCGTTCCGGGTTCCATTGGCCAATGCCAGACCCCTGGTCGCGTGTTCAAGGGCAAAAAAATGTCCGGTCACTTGGGTGCCGAGCGCGTAACCGTGCAGTCCTTGGTGGTGGTTCGTGTCGATGCCGAGCGCAACTTGCTGCTGGTCAAAGGCGCGATTCCCGGTGCGCCGGGCGGCGATGTGCTGGTTCGTCCAGCCGTGAAGGCATAAGGAGGCCAGTATGCAACTGAACGTCAGTGGCGCAGAGGCTCTGGAAGTTTCCGATATCACCTTTGCCGCACAATTTAATGAAACGCTGGTGCATCAAGCCGTCGTTGCCTATATGGCGGGCGGTCGTCAAGGCAGCAGAAAGCAGAAAACCCGCGCCGAAGTGTCCGGCGGCGGCAAAAAACCCTGGCGGCAAAAGAGTACCGGTCGTGCCCGTGCCGGTAGCACCCGTGGGCCGATTTGGCGTGGCGGTGGCGTGACCTTTGCCGCGCGTCCGCAAAATCACGAGCAAAAACTCAACCGCAAAATGTACCGCGCGGCGCTGCGTTCGATTTTGTCCGAACTGGTGCGCAATGAGCGTTTGGTCGTGGTGCCGGAATTTGTTGTCGAGGTGC
Organism: Ventosimonas gracilis; assembly: GCF_001580025.1. Taxonomy (GTDB): domain Bacteria; phylum Pseudomonadota; class Gammaproteobacteria; order Pseudomonadales; family Pseudomonadaceae; genus Ventosimonas; species Ventosimonas gracilis. The sequence continues at coordinate 2,013 of NZ_LSZO01000047.1, forward strand.
CGAAAACCAAGGCGCTGCTAGGCAAGCTGGGCGCGCTTGAGTTAAGCGACGTGCTGATTATTTCCGAGTCCATTGATGAAAACCTGTATCTGGCCGCTCGCAATCTGCCGCATGTGGATGTGCGTGATGTGCTGGGCGCAGACCCGGTCAGCCTGATTGCCTTCGAGAAAGTGCTGGTGACGGTTGCCGCGCTTAAGAAATTTGAGGAGCTATTGGGATGAATCAGGAACGTCTGTTTCAGGTGCTGCAAGGCGCTCGTGTGTCCGATAAGGCCGCAGGTCTTGCCGTAGCGCAGCAATATATTTTTCACGTCGCCGCCGATGCCAGCAAGCTCGAAATCAAAAAGGCCGTTGAAAGCCTGTATGAAGTCAAAGTGGCGAATGTCAACACGCTCAACGTGCTCGGCAAAAGCAAGCGCAATGCCAAAGGCGTGCAAGGCAAGCGGGCGGATTGGAAAAAAGCCGTGGTTTCGCTGGCTGAAGGCCACAAGCTCGCGCTTCTTGGCGAACTGGAATAAGGAAGGGTCATGGCCATCGTAAAATGCAAGCCAACCTCCGCAGGCCGCCGCTTTGTGGTCAAGGTCGTTGGGCAGAACCTGCACAAAGGCGCGCCACACGCGCCGCTTTTGGAAAAGCAATCGAAAAAAGGCGGTCGTAACAACAACGGTCGCATTACTACCCGTCACGTCGGCGGTGGACACAAGCAGCATTATCGCTTGGTCGATTTTCGCCGTAACAAGGACGATATTCCCGCAGTGGTTGAGCGTATTGAATACGACCCTAACCGCACCGCACATATCGCCCTGATTAAATACGCCGACGGCGAGCGGCGCTACATCATCGCAGCGAAAGGCCTCGCCGCTGGCGAGCAGCTTTTGTCCGGCATGATGGCACCCATTCGGGTCGGCAACTGCTTGCAACTGCGTCATATTCCGCTGGGTTCGACCATTCACGCGGTAGAACTCAAGCCCGGTAAAGGCGCACAGATTGCACGCAGCGCCGGTGCTTCCGTGCAGCTGGTGGCGCGTGAAGGTGCTTATGTCACCTTGCGCTTGCGTTCCGGTGAAATGCGCAAAGTGCTGGCCGAATGCCGCGCGACCTTGGGCGAAGTGTCCAACGGCGAACACAACTTGCGCTCGCTGGGCAAGGCCGGTGCCAAACGCTGGCGCGGTGTTCGTCCTACCGTCCGTGGTGTGGCGATGAACCCGGTAGACCATCCGCACGGTGGTGGTGAAGGGCGTACTTCCGGTGGTCGTCATCCGGTTTCGCCTTGGGGCTTCCCGACCAAGGGTGCCAAGACGCGCTCGAACAAACGTACCGACAACATGATTGTGCGTCGGCGCAAGTAACTTGAGGATTTGAAAGTGCCACGTTCTCTGAAAAAAGGCCCGTTTATCGACCTTCACCTGTTGAAGAAAGTCGATGCAGCGGTCGCCAAGAACGACCGTAAACCGGTAAAAACCTGGTCGCGCCGCTCGATGATTTTGCCGCAGATGGTAGGTCTTACCATTGCTGTGCATAACGGCAGGCAGCATGTGCCAGTGCTGATTAGCGAAGACATGGTCGGTCACAAACTCGGCGAGTTTGCGGCTACCCGTACTTACCGCGGGCATGCCGCCGACAAGAAAGCCAAGCGCTAAGGGGTAGACATGTCAAAGCAAAAGAAACTGAAAGTAGACGACGGCCAAACGCCGGCGGTGCTCAGTGGTGCGCGTATTTCGGCACAGAAAGCGCGGCTGGTGGCTGACCAGATTCGCGGCAAAGATGTCGGTGAAGCGCTGAATCTGCTCACCTTCAGCGGCAAAAAAGCAGCAGGCATCATGAAAAAACTGCTCGAATCCGCTGTCGCCAATGCCGAGCATAACAATGGTGAAGACGTGGATGACCTTAAGGTTTCCACCGTATTCGTCAACGAAGGACGCTCGCTCAAGCGCATCATGCCGCGTGCCAAAGGCCGTGCAGACCGCATCGTCAAGCGTTCCTGCCATATCACGGTCAAGGTCGCTGACAAAACCCGCAGCGCTGGCAAGTAACGGAGTCCATTGATGGGTCAGAAAGTACATCCCGTAGGCATGCGCCTGGGAATCGTCAAAGAGCATACCTCGGTCTGGTACGCCGATAAGCGTACTTATGCGGACTACTTGTTCGCGGATTTGCAGGTTCGTGAGTATCTCAAAGACAAATTAAAAAACGCATCGGTCAGTCGCATCGACATTCATCGTCCAGCGCAGACGGCCAAAGTGACCATCCACACCGCCCGCCCCGGTATCGTTATCGGTAAAAAAGGCGAGGACGTGGAAAAACTCAAAGCGGATTTAACCGCCCGCATGGGCGTACCGGTGCATATCAATATCGAAGAAATCCGCAAGCCGGAACTCGATAGTTTGTTGGTCGCACAGGGCGTAGCGCAACAACTGGAAAAGCGCGTGATGTTCCGCCGTGCCATGAAGCGTGCGGTGCAAAGCACCATGCGCTTGGGTGCCAAAGGCATTCGTATTCAAGTGAGCGGCCGCTTGGGCGGCGCGGAAATCGCCCGTACCGAATGGTACCGCGAAGGTCGCGTACCGCTGCATACGCTGCGTGCCGACATCGATTACGCCACCTACGAGGCGCACACCACTTACGGTGTGATCGGGGTCAAGGTATGGATTTTCAAAGGCGAGGTCATCGGTGGCCAGCTTGAGGAAAGCCGTCCGCAAACGCCCGCGCCACGTCGCAAAGCCGCGAATAAATAAGGAGTACGCCCATCATGTTGCAACCTAAGCGTACCAAGTTCCGCAAACAGATGACCGGCCACAACCGTGGTCTGGCGCAGCGCGGAAGCAAAGTCAGTTTCGGTGAATACGCATTGAAATCGGTCGATCGTGGTCGTTTGACCGCGCGACAAATCGAAGCCGCCCGTCGCGCCCTGACCCGTCACGTCAAACGTGGCGGAAAAATCTGGATTCGCGTATTCCCGGATAAACCGGTTACCAAAAAACCGCTGGAAGTCCGTATGGGTAAAGGCAAGGGCAGCGTTGAGTACTGGGTAGCCCAAATTCAGCCCGGTCGCGTGCTCTATGAAATCGAAGGGGTCTCTGAAGAACTGGCGCGTGAGGCGTTTGCCTTGGCCGCCGCCAAACTTCCGATTGCAACCTCCTTCGTCAAGCGGACGGTAATGTAATGAAAAGCGCAGAAAAACTTAAAGACTTTCGCGGCAAGTCCCGCGAAGAATTGCAACAGGAGCTGCTGCGTCTGCTGCGTGAACAATTTGATTTGCGGATGCAAAAAACCACCGCTCAGTTGACGCAAACCCATTTGCTAAGGCAAGTGCGCCGTGACATCGCGCGGGTAAGAACGCTGCTGGGTGAACAGGTAAAAGCAGGGCAGGTAGAACATCATGGCTGAAGCGCAAAAAACCGTCCGCACGCTGATCGGCAAGGTCGTCAGCGACAAAATGGACAAGACCATCACCGTACTGATTGAGCGGCGCGTCAAGCACCCGATCTACGGCAAATACGTCAAGCGCTCGACCAAGCTGCACGCGCACGACGAAAACAACCAGTGCAAAATCGGCGATACCGTTTCCATCCGCGAAACCCGCCCGCTGGCCAAGACCAAATCTTGGACGCTGGTTGAAATCGTCAGTCAAGCGGCTCTGGTCTAGGCAGAGGAGAACTTAAATGATTCAGACTCAATCCATGCTGGACGTGGCCGACAACAGTGGTGCGCGTCGCGTGATGTGCATCAAGGTGCTGGGCGGCTCGCACCGGCGTTATGCGGGTATTGGTGACATCATCAAAGTGACGGTCAAAGAAGCCATCCCGCGCGGCAAGGTCAAAAAAGGCCAGGTGATGACCGCTGTGGTGGTGCGTACCCGTCATGGCGTGCGCCGTACCGATGGCTCGTTGATTCGTTTTGACGGCAACGCGGCGGTACTGCTTAACAACAAGCAAGAGCCGATTGGCACCCGCATCTTCGGGCCGGTGACGCGCGAACTTCGCTCTGAGAAGTTCATGAAAATCGTCTCGCTCGCCCCCGAAGTGTTGTAAGGAGACTTCCATGAAAAAAATTCGTCGTGACGACGAGGTTATCGTCATCACCGGCAAGCATAAAAGCCGCCGTGGCAAGGTCGTTAAAGTGCTGCCGGATGGTCGCTTGATTGTGGGTGGGGTTAATCTGGTCAAGCGTCACACCAAAGCCAACCCAATGGCAGGTCAGGCTGGCGGGGTGGTGGAAAAAGAAGCGGCAATGCAGGCTTCCAACGTTGCCATCTATAACCCGGAAACGCACAAGGCCGACCGAGTAGGCTTTCGGATTCTTGAAGACGGCAAAAAAGTCCGCATCTTCAAGTCCACGCAAAAGCCCGTAGACGCTTGAAGGTAAAGGCAAACTATCATGGCACGATTGAAACAACTGTACCGCGACGAGCTGGCACCGAAACTCAAAGACGAGCTAAAGCTCGGCAATCTGATGGAAGTGCCGCGCATCACCAAAATCACCCTCAATATGGGCCTTGGTGAAGCGGTGGGTGACAAAAAAGTCATCGAAAACGCGCTGTCGGACCTGGAAAAAATCGCCGGACAAAAACCGGTCGTCACCTTTGCGCGCAAATCCATCGCCGGTTTTAAAATCCGCGAAGGCTGGCCTATTGGTGTGAAAGTCACCCTGCGCCGCGAGCGTATGTATGAATTTCTCGACCGTCTGCTGTCGATTGCCCTGCCGCGCGTGCGCGACTTCAGGGGTCTGTCGATTAAATCGTTCGACGGCAAAGGCAACTACAGCCTTGGCGTGCGCGAGCAGATCATCTTTCCGGAAATCGACTACGACAAAATCGACAAATTGCGCGGATTGGATATTTGTCTTTCCACCAGCGCCCGTTCGGATGAAGAAGGCCGTGCATTACTGCGTGCTTTCCGCTTCCCGTTCCGTAATCAGGGATAACAGCCAATGGCTAAGAAAAGCATGAAAAACCGCGAATTAAAGCGCAGCAAGACGGTCGCTAAATTCGCCAAAAAACGCGCCGAACTCAAAGCGCTGATTGCAAATCCGGCAACCTCTGCCGAGCAACGCTGGGAAGCGCAAATCGCCCTGCAAAAGCAGCCGCGTGACGCCAGCGCCAGCCGCCTGCGCAACCGCTGTCGCGTAACCGGCAGGCCGCACGGGGTTTACCGCAAGTTCGGCCTTGGCCGTAACAAGCTGCGCGAAGCCGCCATGCGCGGTGACGTACCGGGGCTGGTCAAGGCTAGCTGGTAGGGCTTTAAGTAAATAAGCAAAAGGCGGGGAAGATTTGCTTTCCCGCCTTTTGCTCTCTATAATGTGCGACCTTTTGTCTTGCTGCTTTGTGCGGTGATGGGCAAAACGGTTGTCATTTTTGGCCTGTTGGCCGTTTTTTGTTTCAGGAGCAATAAGCCCATGAGTATGCAGGATCCGTTGGCGGACATGCTGACTCGTATCCGTAATGCCCAGATGGCTGAAAAGTCCAACGTGCGCATGCCCTCTTCCAAGTTGAAGGTGGCGGTCGCCGAGGTACTCAAAAGCGAAGGCTATATCGGCGGATACCAGATTGAAGGCGAGGTTAAGCCCGAACTTTTAATCGACCTTAAATATTTTGAAGGCCGCCCGGTCATCGAAGAAATCAAGCGCGTTAGCCGCCCCAGCCTTCGCCAGTACAAAGGCAAAGATAAGCTTGGCAAAGTGCGAGGCGGTCTTGGTATTTCCATCGTCTCCACCAATCGTGGTGTGATGACGGATCGTGCTGCTCGTGCCGCTGGCGTGGGCGGCGAAGTTTTATGCAGCGTATTTTGAGGAAGGGTCTATGTCTCGCGTAGCCAAAAACCCGGTCAAAGTACCTGCCGGGGTTGAAGTCAAACTCGAAGGTCGCAACCTTGCGGTCAAAGGCGCTAAAGGCAGTTTGTCGCTGGTGATTCATCCCAAAGTGGAAATCACTCAAGAAAGCGGCGAGCTGCGTTTTGCTGCCAAAGGCGGTGAACAGCAGAATCAAGCGATGGCCGGTACCACCCGGGCGCTGGTCAACAACATGGTCATCGGCGTCAGCCAAGGCTTTGAGCGTCGCCTGCAACTGGTCGGTGTCGGTTATCGTGCACAGGCCAAAGGCCAGGTGCTTAACCTTGCGCTGGGTTATTCGCACCCGATTGACTACGAGTTGCCGCAAGGTATCAGCGCCGAAACCCCGAGCCAGACTGAAATCCTGCTCAAGGGTATCGACAAACAACTGGTCGGCCAGGTCGCAGCAGAAATCCGCGACTTCCGTCGTCCTGAACCCTATAAGGGCAAAGGCGTGCGCTACTCGGATGAAGTAGTGCGCCGCAAAGAAGCCAAGAAGAAATAGGTCCGCACATGAACCTGAAAAAGCAAAGCCGTCTGCGTCGTTCGCGCAAGACGCGCCTGAAAATACGCGAGCTGGAAGTGATGCGCCTGTGCGTACACCGCTCGTCCCAGCATATCTATGCCCAGGTGATTTCAGAAGATGGCGGCAAAGTCCTCGCCAGTGCTTCCACGCTGGACAAAACCTTGCGCAGCGGCGCAACCGGCAATATTGCCGCGGCGACCGAAGTCGGCAAGCTGATTGCCGAACGCGCCAAGGCCGCTGGAGTGCAAAAGCTCGCTTTTGACCGCTCCGGTTTTCAATACCACGGGCGCATCAAAGCGCTGGCCGAAGCAGCGCGCGCAGGCGGATTGGAGTTTTAAGCATGGCAAATCACGAGCAAAAGCAAGGCCGCGGCGAGCGTGAGCGCGACGAAGGCTATATTGAAAAACTGGTTCAGGTGAACCGTGTGGCGAAAACCGTCAAAGGTGGCCGCATCTTCACCTTTACCGCATTGACCGTGCTGGGTGACGGCAAAGGGCGCGTCGGTTTTGGTCGCGGTAAATCGCGCGAAGTGCCTGCCGCCATCCAAAAAGCCATGGAAGCAGCGCGTCGCAACATGATTCAGGTAGACCTTGCCGGTAACACCCTGCAATACGCGATGAACGCCCATCACGGCGCGTCCAAAGTGTTTATGCAGCCGGCCTCTGAAGGTACTGGCGTGATTGCCGGTGGCGCGATGCGTGCGGTGATGGAAGTCGCTGGCGTACAAAACGTACTGGCTAAATGCTACGGCTCGACCAATCCGGTCAACGTGGTGCAGGCCACCTTCAAGGCGCTCAAATCCATGCAGTCGCCCGATTCGGTCGCCGCCAAGCGTGGCAAGACGGCGCAGGAGATTCTCTGATGAGCGCAACGGTAAAAGTCAAACTGCTAAAAAGCACCATTGGACGGCTCAAAGCGCATCAAGCCTGTGTGCGCGGATTGGGCTTGCGCCGCATCGGCCATCAGGTCGAAGTGCTGGATACGCCAGAAAATCGCGGCATGATTAACAAAGTCAGTTACCTGCTCAAAGTAGGGGGCGAATAATGCAACTGAATGATTTGCGCAGTGCGCCAGGTGCGCGCAAAAGTGCGCTGCGTGTCGGTCGCGGCATCGGTAGCGGTATCGGCAAAACCTGCGGACGCGGCCACAAAGGCCAGACTTCGCGTACCGGCGGCAGCATCGCGCCGGGCTTTGAAGGCGGTCAAAACCCGCTGTACCGTCGTTTGCCGAAATTTGGTTTTGTTTCGCACAAAGCCTTTTCTCGCGCTGAAATTCGCACCGCTGAGCTGAACAAAGTGGCTGGCGACATCGTGAGCCTGGAAACGCTGCGCGAGGCCGGTCTGATTAACGCGCAAGTGGACAGCGTTAAGGTGATGCTGTCCGGCGAAGTCAGCCGTGCACTGGTGCTGCAAGGCGTTGCTGCCACTAAAGGCGCACGTGCGGCGATTGAAGCGGCAGGCGGACGGGTTGAGGCGTTCGAAGCCGAAATCAAGCTGAAAAAACTGCCCGCCAAAGCCGAGCAGCGTCAAAGCGGACGGCTCGCGCGAGTGGCCGCCAAAGCACAAAAGGACTAAGCAACGATGGCTGCAAAAGGTGCTCTTTCCGCCCTTGGCGGTGGCGGTCTGTCGGAACTTTGGGCAAGACTGCGGTTTTTACTGCTGGCTATCGTGGTCTATCGCATCGGTGCGCATATTCCGGTGCCCGGCATTGACCCGCTAAGGCTTGCCGAACTGTTCCGCCAGAACGAGGGCACCATTTTGGCCTTGTTCAACATGTTTTCCGGCGGTGCGCTGGAACGCATGAGTATTTTTGCGCTCGGCATCATGCCGTACATTTCCGCCTCCATCATCATGCAGTTGATGACGGCGGTCAGCCCACATCTTGAGCAGCTTAAAAAAGAAGGCGAAGCCGGACGGCGCAAAATCAGCCAGTACACACGCCAAGCCGCCTTGGCACTGGCACTGATTCAGGCCTTCGGTATGTCGCTGGGTCTCGCCGCGCAAGGCGTCACCTTCGCGCCGGGCTTTGGCTTTCATTTGGTCGCCATTACCACCTTTGTCGCCGGTGCCATGTTTATGATGTGGCTGGGTGAGCAAATTACCGAACGCGGTGTGGGCAACGGCATTTCCATGCTGATTTTTTCCGGTATCGTCGCCGGATTGCCGTCGGCTATCGGCCAGTCGCTGGAATTGGCGCGGCGTGATGAAATCAACCCGTTTGCGCTGATTGTGATTGCCCTGCTGGCCGTTGCGATTATCGCCTTTGTGGTGTTTATCGAACGCGGCCAGCGCCGTATTGCCGTGCATTACGCCAAGCGCCAGCAGGGGCGCAAGCAGTACGCGGCGCAAACCAGTCATTTGCCGCTTAAAGTGAATATGGCCGGGGTTATTCCGGCGATTTTTGCCAGTAGCCTGCTGCTGTTTCCCGCCTCGATTGCCACTTGGTTCGGTCAGTCGGACAACATGGGCTGGCTGCAAAATGTGGCGCAGACGCTGGCACCGGGCAATCCGTTGTACCTAATTTTATTCAGTGCAGGGATTATCTTTTTCTGCTTCTTTTATACCGCGCTGGTCTTTAACCCCAAAGATGTTGCCGAGAACTTAAAGCGCTCCGGTGCTTTTATTCCTGGCATTCGCCCCGGTGAACAATCGGCGCGGCATATTGACGGGGTACTTACGCGCCTGACCTTGTTTGGTGCGATGTACATGACGGCGGTTTGCTTGCTGCCGCAGTTTCTGCAAGTGGCCGCCAAAGTGCCGTTTTATCTGGGCGGCACTTCGCTGCTGATTGTCGTGGTGGTGGTGATGGACTTTATGTCGCAAGTGCAATCGCACCTGTATTCACACCAGTACGACTCGCTGATGAAAAAAGCCAATCTACGGGGTTACGGCCGCGGGATTCGTTAATTTCAGCAAAAATCCCTGTGTCTGATGGCGCAGTTCACAGAGGGCGCGTCAGGGCGATCGCTGTGATGGGTAAAAAGCGCCCGCCAGCTAGTGTGCTGGCGGGTTGATTATTGGTGACTACAGCGCTAAACTCTCGCGCCTTTTTCCTGACTTCCCAAGGCGTGGAAGGCTGTCAATTGGAGTTTTTCTCATAATGGCCCGTATTGCAGGCGTAAATATTCCAGACCAGAAGCACGCGGTCATCTCGCTGACCTACATCTACGGAGTAGGGCGCAAGACTGCGCAAAATCTGTGCGAGGCGGCTGGCGTTAATCCGGCAGCAAAAATCAAAGACTTAAGCGATGAGCAACTCGAAGCGCTGCGTGCCGAAGTCGGCAAGCTGCACGTCGAAGGTGACTTGCGCCGTGAAGTCAACATGAACATCAAGCGGTTGATGGATTTGGGCTGCTACCGTGGCTTGCGTCATCGTCGTGGCTTGCCGGTTCGCGGTCAGCGCACCAAGACCAACGCACGTACCCGCAAAGGCCCGCGCAAACCCATCCGTAAATAAGTCCGCCGGAATTTCATAGGAAACCTCTCATGGCAAAACCTGCTGCCCGCCCTCGCAAGAAGGTCAAAAAAACCGTGGTTGATGGCATTGCCCATATCCACGCTTCGTTTAACAACACCATCATCACCATTACCGACCGCCAAGGTAACGCCTTGTCTTGGGCCACCTCCGGCGGTTCCGGCTTTCGCGGTTCACGCAAAAGCACCCCGTTTGCCGCGCAGGTCGCCGCTGAACGCGCCGGACAAGCCGCGCTGGAATACGGTTTGAAAAACCTCGACGTCAACGTCAAAGGCCCAGGCCCTGGCCGCGAATCCGCTGTGCGGGCGCTGAACGCCTGTGGCTACAAAATCGCCAGCATTACCGACGTTACGCCGATTCCGCATAACGGCTGCCGTCCGCCCAAGAAACGACGCGTGTAAGAGGAGACAGAATAATGGCTCGTTATATTGGTCCAAAATGCAAACTGTCTCGCCGTGAAGGTACTGACCTTTTCTTAAAAAGCGGCGTGCGTGACCTTAAAAGCAAATGCAATATCGAAACCGCCCCAGGCCAACACGGCGCACGTCGCAGCGGTCGTTTGTCCGACTACGCCACCCAGTTGCGTGAAAAGCAAAAAGTTCGCCGCATTTACGGCGTGCTGGAGCGCCAGTTCAGTGGCTACTACAAAGAAGCCGCCCGGCGCAAAGGCGCAACCGGTGAAAATCTGTTGCAACTGTTGGAGTGCCGTCTGGACAATCTGGTCTACCGCATCGGCTTTGGCTCTACCCGCGCTGAATCGCGCCAATTGGTTTCGCACAAGGCGATTAGCGTTAACGGCAAAACCGTCAATATTCCGTCCTATCAGGTCAAGCCTGGTGATGTGATTGCCGTGCGTGAAAAAGCGAAAAACCAACTGCGCATCGCGCAAGCACTGGAACTCGCCGCTTCGCGTGGCCGTGCCGAATGGCTGGAAGTGGACAGCGAGAAAAAAACCGGCCTGCTGAAAAGCGTACCGGAGCGTAGCGACCTGTCCTCTGACATCAACGAAAGCCTGATTGTCGAGCTTTACTCCAAGTAAGTTCTTACAGTAAGGACGCAGAAATAGGTAACTTCATGCAAATTCCGTCCAACGAATTTTTGACCCCGCGCCATATTGATGTGCAGTCGGTCAGCCCGACGCGTGCGCGCATCACGCTGGAGCCGCTGGAGCGCGGTTTCGGCCACACGCTGGGCAATGCACTGCGGCGCATCCTGCTGTCCTCCATGTCCGGTGCGGCGGTGGTTGCTGCCGAAATCGACGGCGTGCTGCACGAATACAGCGCGATTGAAGGCGTGCAGGAAGACGTGATTGAAATCCTGCTCAACCTCAAAGGCTTGGCGCTTAAACTGCATGGCCGTGATGAAGTGGTGCTGGACTTGGTCAAAGAAGGTCCTGCTACCGTTACAGCCGCCGACATCAAGCTCGACCATGATGTGGAAATCGTCAACCCAGACCATGTGATTGCTCACCTGGCCGCCGGTGCTTCGCTGAAAATGCGCCTGACCGTGCGCCTTGGCCGCGGTTATGAACCGGCCGATGCGCGTCAGCAGGATGACGACGAAAGCCGCAAAATCGGCTCGCTGCAAGTCGATGCCTCATTCAGCCCGATGCGCCGCGTGTCTTACGTGGTGGAAAGCGCCCGGGTCGAACAGCGCACCAACCTGGACAAGCTGGTGCTTGACCTGGAAACCAACGGTACGCTGGAGCCAGAAGAAGCCATCCGCCAAGCCGCTGCCATTTTGCAACAGCAGTTGGGTGCGTTCGTCGAATTAAAAGGCGATGCCGCCGAACCGTCCCGTAGTTCGCTGGCCGAGGAAGCGATTGACCCGCTGCTGCTGCGTCCGGTCGATGACCTGGAGCTCACCGTGCGTTCAGCCAACTGCCTGAAGGCCGAAAACATCTACTACATCGGCGACCTGATTCAGCGTACCGAAGTGGAGCTTTTGAAAACGCCGAACCTTGGCAAAAAATCCTTGACCGAAATCAAGGATATTCTCGCCACTCGCGGCCTGTCGCTCGGTATGCGTCTCGACAACTGGCCGCCCGCCAGCTTAAAGCGCCCTGAATATATCTTTGGCTAAGTTCAAAAAATCGCCTAAGGAATCCCATCATGCGTCATCGTAAAAGCGGCCGTCACCTAAGCCGCACCAGTAGCCACCGCAAAGCCATGTTCCAGAACATGGCGGTGTCTTTGTTTGAACACGAACTGATTAAAACCACCCTGCCCAAAGCCAAGGAACTGCGCCGCGTCGCTGAACCTTTGATTACCCTTGCCAAGCAAGACAGCGTCGCCAACCGCCGTCTCGCTTTTGCGCGCACCCGCTCAAAAGCGGCCGTCGGCAAGCTGTTCCAGGAATTGGGCATCCGCTACGCCGACCGTCCGGGTGGCTATCTGCGCATCCTTAAATGCGGCTTTCGCAGCGGCGACAATGCGCCAATGGCCTATGTCGAACTGGTCGACCGCCCACAAGGTCTGCCGGTCTCTGCGCTGGAAGAGACCGCAGAATAGGTATTAGTGATGCAAAAAACCGCGCCTTGTGCGCGGTTTTTTGTGGGCTTAAGCCTATAAAAGCAGCAGCCAGAGCGCAAAACCGGCGTACCAGAGCACGGCGCTGCGCAGCAGTAGTTGCCAGATGGCATCCAGGCTGGCTGCACCTTGTTCAGCACTCGCCTGCTCGGGCAAGTCTTCGGCGGCAAATGCTGCTTGTTGCAGCAGTGCCTCGCTGCCGGCTTCCCAGTCCAGCAATTGATCCATCACTGCGCGCAGTACCGGACTGAAATTGCCGACCAGTGCAAAAGAAAGCACCAGCACGCGCAGCGGCAGCCAGTCCAGCGCATGACGCAGCAGCGTGGCGCGTTCGCGTAAGCCCGGCTGCTCGGCGCGTTGTTCGGTCAGTAGCAGCAGCCGATAGGCAATCGCAGGAATGGGACCGAGCAGGGCGTACCAGAAAATCAACACAAACCATCCGCTAAAGGCTTGCCAGAGCAGCCAGCTTTGCACGCGCGCAAGCAGGCTCTGCTTATCATCGGCGGCAGGAACATCAAGGTCGCGTTCGGCCGCCAGATAAGCGCCTTGCGTATCGCCGCGGCGAAACGCATCACGAAACGAGCCGATAGCACTGAACGGGTCGCCGCGCCCCAAGCTGTACAGCAGTAGCAAAAGATCCAGCGGCAGTGCCAGCCAGCCGTGTGCAATCGGTTGCAGTAGCAAAAGCACCAGCGCGAGTAGCAAAAGTGGTGCGAGTATCAGCACCGCCAGTTGTTGCCAAGGCACGAGCGTGCCTTGCTCCACACGATAGAGCAGTGCCAACCAGTGCGTATCTTGCTGCACGGCGTGGCGCAGCCGACTGAATTTTTCTACCAGTACGAGTAGCACCAGTACCAGAAAGCTCATGTTCTGTTTCCTTCCCTAAGTTGCAAGCGCAGGGCGCGAAACTGCGCCCAGTCAAAACAAGGCCCTGGGTCGGTTTTGCGCCCCGGGGCAATATCGCTGTGTCCGCAAATTCGCCCCTCAGTGATGGCCGGCCAAGCGGCCTGCAATTCTAACGAAAGCTGCGCCAGCGCGAGGTACTGCGCCGCGCTAAATGGCGCATCGTCTGTGCCTTCCAGTTCAATGCCGATGGAAAAATCATTGCAGTTTTCGCGTCCATTAAAGGAAGACTTGCCGGCGTGCCAAGCGCGTTGCAGGCAGGAGACAAACTGCGTCACCTTGCCATCTCGCTCAATCAGAAAGTGCGCTGATACGCGCAAATCGGCGATTTCGGCAAAGTAGGGATGTTCGTGGGCATTAAGTTTTTGGCAAAAAAACTGTTGCACCTTGCCGGTGCCGAACTGCCCCGGCGGCAGGCTGATATTGTGGATAACCAGCAGCGAAATTTCCCCATCGGGTCTTGCGTTGTAATGCTTCGATGGGCAATGGGAGGCACCCTGGCACCAGCCGGTTTTGCGGTCAAGCTGCATGGATAGTCCTCTTAATAAAGCGCCTTTATAATCGCAAGCCCCGTTGATTGCCGGAGTTTTACCATGCCTGACCTTTTGCTGGCCGATCTTGCCGATGAGATTAAGGCCAATGTGCGTTTGGCGCTGGCTGAGGATATCGGCAGCGGCGACATCAGCGCGCGTCTTGTGCCGGAGCAGCAGCAGGCCAGTGCGCGGGTGATTAGCCGTGAGACCGCGGTGCTCTGTGGCCGTGCTTGGGCGGATGAAGTGTTCCGTCAATTGGATAGCCGCGTCACTTTGCATTGGCAGGCCGAAGACGGGCAGCGTATCGCCGCCAATCAAACGATTGTCAGCTTGCAAGGCCCTGCTCGGGCGCTGCTCAGCGGCGAACGGGCAATGCTTAATTTTTTGCAGACCTTATCGGCTGTTGCCACCTGCGCCCGCGGCTATGCGGACTTGGTAGAAGGCACCCATGTGCGCCTGCTCGATACCCGAAAAACCCTGCCGGGGCTGCGCCTTGCGCAAAAATATGCGGTCACTTGTGGTGGCTGCCATAACCACCGCATCGGTCTGTTTGATGCCTTTTTAATCAAGGAAAACCATATCGCCGCTTGCGGCAGTATTGCAGCCGCGGTAGCCGCCGCTCGCAAGATAGCGCCGGATAAACCGCTGGAAGTTGAGGTAGAAAACCTCAATGAATTTGAGCAGGCGCTTAACGCCGGAGCGGACATTATCATGCTCGATGAACTGTCCGCTGCCGATATGAAAAAAGCCGTCGCCCTTAACCAAGGCCGCGCCAAAATCGAAGCCTCAGGCGGTATCAATCAAGACAATCTGCGCGCAATCGCCGAAACCGGCGTGGACTTTATCTCCATCGGAAGGCTCACCAAAGACATCAAAGCGGTGGATTTATCCATGCGCTTTTAAGGTGCCCCACTCCCGCAAGCGGGAGTGGGGCGAGGGTTATTTATCCAGCCTAAAGGTGATAAAGCTTGCGCGGCCTTGACGCAGGACGCGCATGGAGACCGAACGTCCGGCGGGCAGTTCGCGGGTAATTTTGCTGAAGGTGGCGGTGCCATCGACCAAACGGTTATTCAAGTGAGTGATGACATCGCCCGGACGCAGGCCGATGGAGGCGGCAGGCTCGCCGGTCACTTCGCGCACCAGCACGCCGCCGCTAGTATCCATGCTTTTGCGTTGTTCGGCGGAAAGTTCAGCCACCGTCACGCCCAAGCGGTTATTGCTGCGCGCTTCACCTTGGCTGCCTTTGGCCAGCAGCGCGTCGTCTTCGCTGGGCAGCTCGCCAATTTGGATGTCTATCGTGCGACGTTTGCCTTCGCGGACAATATCCAGCCGTGCTTTATCGCCGGGGTTGAGCACACCGACGCGGTGCGGCAAGTCGGATGAGGATTCGATGCCCTGCCCATTGAGCGCAAGGATGATGTCGCCGACTTTTAATCCGCCCTTGGCGGCTGGGCTGTCGTCTTGGACTTCGGCGACCAGTGCACCGCTGGGTTTGTCCAGGCCAAAGGATTCGGCCAAGTCGCGGTTAACCTCTTGTACCATCACGCCCAGCCAGCCACGGCTGACTTTGCCGCTCGCTTTCAGTTGATTGGAGACATTGAGCGCGACATCAATCGGGATGGCAAAGGATAAGCCCATAAAGCCGCCGGAACGGGTAAATATCTGCGAGTTAATGCCGACCACTTCACCTTTAAGGTTAAACAGTGGCCCGCCGGAGTTGCCCGGGTTAATCGCCACATCGGTCTGGATAAAGGGCACGTAGCTTTCATTCGGCAAGCTGCGGCCTTTGGCGCTGACAATGCCCGCGGTGACCGAATGGTCAAAACCAAAGGGCGAGCCGATGGCAAGTACCCATTCGCCCACTTTCAGTTCATCGGACTTGCCAAGGCGCACCGTTGGCAGGTTTTTGCCATCGACTTTGAGCAGTGCGACGTCGCTGCGCGGGTCAGTGCCGATCAGCTCGGCTTTAAGTTCACTGCGGTCAGACAGGCGCACGATAATTTCCGTGGCGTCGGCGACCACGTGGTTATTGGTCAGAATGTAGCCATCAGAAGAGATGATAAAGCCCGAACCCAGCGACTGTGCCTCGCGTTGACGCGGACGCGGCTCGCGCGGCAGGCTGCGCTCAAAAAAATCACGAAAAATCGGCGGCAGGTCGTCCAAATCGGGCATCGGCGGCATGGCACCACGGCTGGGCGCTTTTTGCGTTGAGCTGATATTGACCACGGCGGGCGCGGCTTCTTCCACCAACGGGGTAAAGTCCGGCAATTGCGCTCGCGCGGGCAGCCATACGGCTAGCAGCCATAACGCAGCGATCAACGAAAGCAAGGGTTTGAATCTTAGGTTTGACATGGCAACTCCTTGGGTTGAAAAACATCAAAACAACGGATGCGGGCACAGTCTGTAGGCAGGCCGTGCCAAAACTCGGTGGATTTACCGTGCTGCGTCAGTGATGAAGGAAGCAATCATCATGGCGGTACTCGGCGGGATTTCCCCGACCACTGTCACCATCCAATCCGCTGCGGCAAAGCGGCGGCGGCTGGATACCAGGGCGGTAGAGCCAAACAGGCGGCTGGGTATTTCCCGCCACTGTGCGTTTAAAGGCTCGATAAATACCGAAAAACGGGCAAGACCATCACCATAAGTCAGCTGCGTCACCTTGGAACTTTCGTGTTTTTGCACTTGCAGCAGGCGAAAACCGTCCGGCAGATAGGATAACTGCCAAGAGCCTGCGGGTTCGGGCTGCGCGGTTTCTATGCTCTGTGCGGTAGCGGGCAGGCAGGCGCTGCTGGGGGTTAAGGCGTCTGCTGGCAGCGAGCCTGGACTAAAATCCAAAAATTGCAGGCTTTCCAGGGTTTGCCCCTGTTCGCCCAAAAGTACCGTCTTGAGCAGCACATGGGTTTTGCTATCGACGTACAGTTCCATCGCGTAGCGATCCCTGTCGCGTGGTATCAGTTGCAGCGCAAAGGTCTCGCGTCCGGCTACCCGCGAGAGGGTAAATCCGAAGTCATAGACACTGCGTAGCCTGTCAAGGTCGAGCGGCTGCCTGGCATGGCGGGCGAGCGGCAGCGCCTCTTGCAAAGCGGCAGAGGCGCAGCGGGTGGTATCGCCCTCGCGCAGTATTTCCTGCACAGCACCATCGAGGCGCAGCAGGCGTTCGTGGACAACGCCCGCTTCGGCCTGATGCCAGATGCGATAGGTGGAAAAATCGCCGCCACGCTGATAGCTGAAGCTGCCTTGAAAACTTTGCTGCTCGTAGGCACTTTGCATGCGCCGCAGTACATCTACGGGCGACAGTGGGGTAATCGCCAACAATTTGAGCGGCAGCAGGCAAACAAGCAACAAGAGGTAGCGCATGGCCGTTATCGCTCATTAAAGCTGGCGGCACGTGCATCTGGCAGCATGCCGTCAATGCCCTGTTGCTGCGCACTTTGCCGGTGGTGTTGCAGCAGGTAGTTGCGCAGACGCTGCGTTTGCTGCCAGTTCGCCTGTTCGGACGGCCACTGCGGCGACGCCTTGGCTTCGGTGCGCTCAGCGCTGCTGCCAAAGCCTGCCAATTGCGGCGTTTCGGCCAGCGGCAGGTTAAAGGGCGCGGGCGCTGCTGTCTGCATCGGCAGATTGTCCGGCGGCTCGGAGGATTGATAAAAGCGCACGCCACCCAGCACCGCCAAGGTGACGCTCGCGGCCATGGCCCATTGTCCGCCAACGCGCCACAGGCCGCGCCTGGTTACCCTTTTACCTTGCGCTATGGGCGAGGCTTTGGGCGCTGCATGCAAAGCGGCGGATACCCGTTCGGCCAAATAAAGCGGCGCGAGTGACTGCTTTTGCCCGTGCAGCACGGCGCGGGCGATTTGCCAGCGCTGCCATTGCTGGCGTAGCGCCTGGCTTTCGGATTGTTTAAGTAGGCGCTGTAGTTCCAGCTCGCTGGCCTCGCCGTCCATCAAGGCCGACAGGCTCTCGTGCAGGGTGTTTTGGTTCATCGTCTGTTCCCCCAACAGGCTTTACGCATCCGGCAACAAGGGTTGCAAGGCTTTATCCAAGAGTTCGCGGGCGCGAAACAGCCGCGAGCGCACGGTACCGACCGGGCACCCCATTACGCTTGCAATCTCTTCATAACTTAAGCCCTCAAATTCACGCAAACTCAGCGCGGTGCGCAATTCAGCGGACAGTTCCGCCAAGGCTTTTTGGGTGGCGTTTTGGATTTCATCGCGTAGAGCCAACCGCTCCGGTGAGTCAATATCTTTAAGGGCATGATCGCTCTCATAAAACTGCGTATCGTTAATATCGACATCAGCCCCCGGCGGCCTGCGTCCGCGCGAAGCCAGATGATTTTTCGCCGTATTGATGGTAATACGGTACAGCCAAGTGTAAAACGCACTGTCTCCACGAAATTCAGCCAGTGCCCGCCAAGCGCGGACAAAGGCTTCTTGCGCGACATCCTGAGCTTCATGAAAGTCCGCGACAAAGTGACTGGCCAGGCTCACAATCCGATGCTGATATTTGAGCACCAATAAATCAAACGCTCGTTTATCCCCGCGCTGAACCCGGGCGACCAACTGGCGGTCATCGTCCGGCAGCATGTGCATAGACCCCGCTCTGGCACAAAAGTTCCTCTCCTTATTCCCTTTTTACTGAATTTTCCCAAGCCTGATTTCAAGCAATCAACCCTGTTTTTGCCGGCTCACTATATGCTAGAACGTCAATTTTATGGGCAGAGACACAGATGCGTGCAGTCAATCGACATTTTCGCCACGATGTGCTGATTATCGGCAGCGGTGCGGCCGGGCTTACTCTCGCGCTGTCGCTACCGGCTTCATTAAGTATTGCCGTGCTCGCCAAGGGTGACTTGGCGCAGGGCGGCGGCTCAACCTGGTGGGCGCAAGGCGGCGTGGCGGCGGTGCTGGATGACGGTGACAGCATCGAATCACACGTAGACGATACCTTACGCGCGGGTGGCGGTTTGTGCCATAAAGACGCCGTACGCCTGACCGTCAGCCACAGCCGCGAGGCCATTGATTGGCTGCTCGCGCAAGGCGTGCCCTTTACCCGCGACCCTTCGCCGGATAAAGAAGAGTGCGCTTTTGAATACCACTTAACGCGCGAAGGCGGGCACAGTCACCGCCGTATTATCCACGCGGCGGATGCCACGGGCGCTGCGATTATGCAAAGCCTGCTCGAACAGGTACAAAAGCGCCCCAATATTGAGTTACTCGCGCAGCATGTGGCGATTGATTTGATTACCAGCAGCAAACTCGGTCTGCCTGGCAGGCGCTGCTTGGGCGCTTATGTGCTAGATGGCACGCGCGATCATGTGGATACCTTTGCCGCGCGTTTTACCGTGCTGGCCTGCGGCGGTGCGTCCAAGGTTTACCTTTACACCAGCAATCCCGATGGTGCGAGTGGCGACGGCATTGCTATGGCGTTTCGCGCAGGGTGTCGGGTCGCCAACCTTGAGTTCAACCAGTTCCACCCCACTTGCCTGTACCATCCCAAAGCCAAGAGTTTTTTGTTGAGCGAAGCGCTGCGTGGCGAGGGCGCACTGCTTAAATTGCCGAATGGCGAGCGCTTTATGCCGCGCTTTGACCCACGTGCTGAACTCGCCCCGCGCGACATCGTCGCCCGCGCTATTGACCACGAGATGAAGCGCTTAGGGGTCGATTGCGTGTATCTGGACATCAGCCATCTATCGGCGGACTTTATCAAAACGCACTTTCCTACCATCTACCGCCGCTGTCTGGATTTTTCCATCGACATCACGCGCGAACCCATGCCGGTCGTGCCGGCGGCGCACTACACCTGCGGGGGCGTGATGGTGGATGACTGTGGTCGCACCGACTTAAGCGGCCTCTACGCGCTCGGCGAGACCAGTTTTACCGGCTTGCACGGCGCGAACCGCATGGCCAGTAATTCGCTCCTGGAATGCTTTGTTTACGCCCGCCGCGCCGCCGCTGATATCGAACGTTGCGCCGCACAAAGCGCGGAGTCACCCGCGCTGCCCAGTTGGGATGCAAGTCAGGTCACCGATTCGGACGAAGACATCATCATTTCGCACAACTGGGATGAGCTTCGGCGATTTATGTGGGATTACGTCGGCATTGTGCGCACCAACAAACGCCTGCTGCGCGCCCATCACCGCGTGCAGCTTTTGCTTGCAGAAATTGATGAGTTCTACAGTAACTACAAGGTCAGTCGCGATTTAATCGAACTGCGCAACCTCGCCCAAGTCGCCGAGCTGATGATTCGTTGTGCACAAAATCGCAAAGAATCACGCGGTCTGCATTACAGTCTCGACTATCCCGGGCGGCTTGAGACGGCAGCAGACAGCATCATTGTTCCTGAAAACGCTTGCGAGCAAACTTAAGCCGTACCCGAAGGCGCCGGTGCGTATCAAAAGGCAGCGCATCAAAAGGAATACAAAGTCCATGCGAAAACCATTGATCAGGCAGACGAAAACGCAGCACCACACAAAGCGGCAAGGCCAAACTGTCCGGCCGCAACTGCACGGGCTGCCAGCCGTTTTGGCGACTGAACAGGGAAAAGCCTTGTGCATCGTGACGCAGTCCAATAAACGCCTGTGGATGGCTTAAGCCTATCTGCCTTGGCAATACCCAAATGGCGTGCAATAACACTGCGGCCGCCGCCAAAAATTGCACCCAGCCAGGCAGCCTTGCCAGACACAAGGCAACCAACGCAGGCAGCAACAATCCGAAGTAAAGCCAAAACAGCCGCCTTGATGGCCGCCAAAAGCATTCAAACGGCGTTATGCTTTGCGGCATTTTGCAAAATCAGTTGGACTATCGCTTGCAAATCCGCATCATCCGGCTGCGTGCGCTGCATAAACCAAGCAAACAGGTCTTGGTCTTCACAGGCGAGCAGCTTGTGGTAACGCGCCTTGTTTTCACTGTCGAGCTTGGGGTAGGTCTCGCGCACAAAAGGCACCAACAGTAAATCCAACTCCAACATGCCACGGCGGCTGTGCCAGAACAGACGGTTTAGTTCAGAGGTTTCAGTCATGGGTTATTTATCGAAAAATCAAGGCGGCAAAGTATAGCGCCCGCATCTATGATGCCGCTTCTTGCTTGCTCCCTTGGAAACCAGCCATGACCCAGCCAAGCGGCTTTTGCCCGCTCACCCACGAAGGCGTGCTCGCCGTGCGCGGCGCGGATGCAGAAAAATTCCTGCAAGGCCAATTGACCTGTAATCTCGCCTGGCTTAAAGACGGCAGTAGCAGTTTGGGCGGGCGCTGCAATCTTAAGGGGCGGCTGATTTCAACCTTTCGCATCCTGCCCGAAAGCGACGGCTTTTTACTGGCAATGGCCGCCGAACTGGTGCCGGTGCAATTGGAAGAACTCAAAAAATACGCGCAGTTTTTCCGCCGCTGCGCTTTGCTTGACGAAAGCCTGCTGTGGCAGCGTTTCGGCCTGCTGGGTGCAGACAGCGGCTTGCCAGAACCCTTAGGCAAAGTGATGCAAGGTCACGAGCAATTCAGTATTCGCCTCGATAACCAGCGCAGCGAGCTTTGGCGGCGTACCGATAGCGCCGAACCCACCAATGGATGGCTACAGCTGTCGCTAGATAGCTGGCGGCTTGCGCAAATCCGCGCGGGTATCGGTCAAGTGTTTGGGCAGACTTCTGGCCGTTTTATTCCGCAGATGCTTAACCTGCCAGCCGTCGGCGGAGTCAGCTTTAAAAAAGGCTGCTATACCGGCCAGGAAATCGTCGCGCGCATGCAATACCGCGGGCAAAACAAACGTCGCCTGTACCGCCTGCATGCACAAACCGGCCAAATCCCCCCGATCGGCAGCCTGCTTGCAGACAACGCCGGTGAAGTCGTCCTCGCCGCGCCCGCTGATGACGGCTGCGAACTGCTCGCCGTGCTGAGCGAAAGCGCCGTGGCGCAAAGCCATCTACAGCTTGCAGACGGCACAGCGCTTAACCTGTTGGATTTACCCTACCGGCTCGACCGCGATTTGGAAATACAGCGCTAGGCCTTGTCGCTGCATACCGCCAGACACATCTTGCACTCCACCTGAAGTGAATCAGTGTCATGCGCATCAAATCCCAGGGTTACGGAATCAAAGACCTGCTCTTCGATGATATCGACGCCTTTAACGACAAACTGCTCGACTACCTTATATGGCTCAACGAGCAAAGACCTCATATGCCCTAAACTTGCTCTCCCCATGCAGTTACTTGAACAACAGTATCAGTGCAATATGTGCTGGCGGAATACAGTCGCTTGACCTTACTACGGCAAAGGCTACAATGCAAAAAGTCGTTAAGTGGACTTTAGCCTGCAATAACCGTGGAATAACCGTGGAATAACCACAGGATAATAACAATGAACTGGAATAAACAAGACAAGCAATTGGGCATGGATAAACCCATTACCCGTCGGGATTTTCTGGATGGTGTGGCAATAACGGCAAGCTCCTTGGCAGCCGCCAAATTATTGATGCCGCTTAATGCCTTGGCTGAAGAAAGCAGTATTTATCCGCCATTAAAAAACGGATTAACCGGGCAAACCAATGCCTCATTTAATATTATGCATGCGATACGTGACGGCAGTTTTTGGAATAACGCACCCCAACCCATTAACAGCGGCGAGCATTATGATTTAGTGGTGGTTGGCGCGGGGCTTTCCGGTCTTGCGGCGGCTTTTATTTATCGGCAGCAAGCCGGTGCGGATAAAAGCGTATTGCTGATTGACCCGCTGGATGATTTTGGCGGGCACGCCAAGCGCAATGAATATATCAGTAAAAGCGGCAAAGCCCTTATTGGCTACGGCGGTTCACAATCTCTGGATACGCCGGGTTTCTTTAGCCCCGCAGTGCATCAGTTATTGCGTGATCTGGGTATTAATCTGGAGCGCTTTGAAACTTGGTTCGAGCAGAACTGGCAAAAAGAACATGGTCTTGCCGAAAATGCACTGTTTTTCTGCAAGGAGCAATGGGGTCAAGATAAGCTGGTTATCCGCACAGACAATACCGCCGAATGGGTTTCGCAAACCCCACTTAATAGCAAAGCCAAGGCTGATTTAATCAGTCTGATTGATGCGCCCAAAGACTTTCTGGCGGAGCTTTCCCGCGAAGATAAATTGCAAAAATTAAGTGACATCACTTACCAAGAATTTTTGCTTAATTACGCCAAGGTCGATGCCGAACTGGCTTTGCTCTATCAAAGCAGCACAATGGCTTATTTTGGTGCGGGTATTGATGCGGTTAGCGCTTTGGATGCCTGGACTAACGGCAGCCCCGGCTTTGACGGCATGGATTTGGGCGATGCCGTCCATAAAAACATGGCACCCAGCGGGCGCGTTAATTTTGCAGGCGCCGACCCTTATATCCATCACTTCCCCGAAGGCAATGCCGGCGTGGCGCGTGCATTGGTTCGGCAATTAATTCCACAAGCACTGCCCGGTCATACGATGGAAGACATCAGCCTGGCGCGGCTTAATTATGGGCAGTTGGATAATCCACACAACAAAGTGCGTATTCGCTTGCATTCCAGCGCGGTTAAAGTCGCTCATCAGGGAAGCCCAGAAAACGCAGATAAAGTCACCGTCAGTTATGCCGATGAACAGGGCAAACTGTTTTCCGTTAATGCCTCTCATGTGATACTGGCTTGCTGGAATCGAGTGATTCCTTATTTAACCGATGAATTGCCACGACCACAAATTGATGCATTAAATGACCAGCAAAAAGTGCCGCTGATTTATGGCAATGTACTTATTCGCAACTGGAAAGCTTTTGATAAATTAAAAATTGACAGCTTTAGCGCCCGTGGGCATTTTTGGCGCAGTGTGGGTATTGATTTTCCGGTATCGGTAGGTAACTACCGTTTTGCTCAATCGCCGAATGACCCGGTATTGCTTCATCTATCCAAAGTCTTTGCACAAAGCGGGGCAGGCAATGCCCGTGAACAGTTTAGGTTGGCACGTTGGCAGTTATTTAACTTAAGTTTTAGCGAGATGGAGCGTTCCATCCGCGATTTATTAAACCGCGCACTGGGCGCAGGCGGCTTTAATGCCGCGCGGGATATTGAAGCCATTACCTTTAACCGCTGGGCGCACGGCTACGCCTATGAATATATGCGGCCTTGGGATAATTACTGGCCGGATGGCGAACTGCCCATTTTCCGCGCCCGTAAACCTTGGGGGCGCATTGCCATTGCCAATGCCGACAGCGGCGCTTATGCCTACGCCCATTCAGCGCTCGACCAAGGCATTCGTGCCGTGCGTGATTTGCTCGGCACGCCCGCCGGTGCGCCCGACTACAGCCACTTCCCCGGCCCGCCTTTGGATAAATTGGGGCTTGCCTGAACGCCCTCTTCCCGGCCCTCTACATCAATGGGTAAGGGGCGGGGGAAGGCAGGATAAGGCGCACTGGCTGCGCCGCTGGCCGCGTCTTATACTGCGCCTCTTTTGTGCTTTGCCTTTGCTGGGCTGTGATGGCTGTAGAGAATATTCGGGTACGTGGGGCGCGAACCCATAATCTGCAAAATATCGACCTCGACCTGCCGCGTGACAAGTTGATTGTGATTACCGGCCTGTCCGGTTCCGGCAAATCTTCGCTCGCGTTTGACACGCTCTATGCCGAAGGGCAGCGGCGCTATGTCGAGTCGCTATCGGCCTATGCGCGGCAGTTTTTGTCGATGATGGAAAAACCCGATGTGGACAGCATCGACGGGCTGTCACCGGCGATTTCCATTGAGCAGAAATCCACCTCGCACAATCCGCGCTCAACCGTCGGTACCATCACGGAAATTTACGATTATCTGCGCCTGCTCTACGCGCGAGTCGGCATCCCGCGCTGCCCGGAGCACGATTTGCCGCTGCAAGCGCAAACCGTTAGCCAAATGGTTGACCAAGTGCTGGCTTTGCCCGAAGGGCAGCGGCTGATGCTGCTTGCGCCGGTGGTGCGCGAACGCAAGGGCGAGCATCTGGCATTGTTTGAGCAACTGCGCGGGCAGGGTTTTGTGCGCGCACGTATCGACGGCAGATTGCACGAGTTGGACGAACTGCCGAAGCTCAACAAGCTGCAAAAGCACAATATCGATGTGGTGGTAGACCGCTTTAAGGTGCGTAAGGATTTGGCGCAGCGCCTCGCCGAATCCTTTGAAACGGCGCTGAAACTTGCAGAGGGTATCGCGCTGATTGCGCCGATGGAAGGCGAAGCAGGTGAGTCGCTAACCTTTTCTGCCCGCTTTGCCTGCCCCACTTGCGGCTATTCGATTGGCGAGTTGGAACCCAAGCTGTTTTCCTTTAACAATCCCGCAGGTGCTTGCCCGACTTGCGACGGTTTGGGCGTGAAACTGTTTTTTGACCCGAAGAAACTGGTAAACCCCGAACGCTCTCTGGAAGACGGCGCCATTCGCGGCTGGGACAAGCGCAATTTTTATTACTTCCAGGTATTAAGTTCGCTGGCCGAACACTACGGCTTTAGCCTGCAACAGCCGTTTGGCAGGCTGCCAGAAGACTTGCAAAAAATCATCCTGCACGGCAGCGGCAAGGAAAAAATCGACTTTCACTATTTCAACGACAAGGGCGACAAAATCGTCCGCAACCACAGTTTTGAAGGCATTTTGCCCAGTTTGGCCAGGCGCTACCGAGAAACTGAATCGGCCAGCGTGCGTGAGGAACTCGCCCGCCTGCAATCGAGTGCGCCCTGCCCACACTGCCACGGCACGCGCTTAAAAGTAGAAGCTCGGCACGTGTGGGTCGGTGAAAAAACCTTAGCCGCCGTCACCGCTTTACCCATTGGTCAGGCACTGGCCTATTTTGAGCAACTATCGCTCGCCGGCAGGCGTGGGGAAATCGCCGCGAAAATCCTTAAAGAAATCCGCGAGCGTTTGCAGTTTCTGGTTAATGTGGGTCTCGACTATTTAACCTTAAGCCGCAGCGCAGAGACGCTGTCCGGCGGCGAGGCGCAGCGTATTCGTCTGGCCAGTCAAATTGGTGCGGGTCTGGTCGGCGTGCTGTATATCCTCGATGAACCCTCAATTGGCCTGCACCAGCGTGATAACGAACGACTGCTCGGCACGCTGACCCATCTGCGTGACCTGGGCAACACGGTGATAGTGGTTGAGCACGATGAAGAGGCCATTCGCATGGCCGACCACGTGCTGGACATCGGTCCCGGCGCTGGCGTACACGGCGGGCGCGTGGTCGCCGAAGGCACGCCTGCTACCGTGATGGCCTGTGCTGATTCAGTGACCGGCCAATATTTAAGCGGCGCAAAACAAATCGCCGTGCCACTGCAGCGCACCGCGCCCGATCCCGAAAAAATCCTGCATTTAAGCGGCGCCCTTGGCAATAACCTGCAAAACGTTCATCTCAAGCTGCCGCTGGGGCTTTTAACTTGCGTGACCGGCGTTTCCGGCTCGGGCAAATCGACGCTGATTAACAACACACTCTACCCGCTCGCCGCCACCGCGCTTAACGGCGCAACCAGTCTGGATGCTGCGCCTTTTGCAGCGATAACAGGCTTGGAGTTGCTGGATAAAGTCGTTGATATTGACCAAAGCCCGATTGGCCGCACGCCGCGCTCTAATCCTGCGACCTATACCGGCCTGTTTACGCCGATACGTGAACTGTTTGCCGCCGTGCCGGAAAGTCGCGCCCGTGGCTATGGGCCGGGGCGGTTTTCCTTTAACGTCAAGGGCGGGCGCTGCGAGGCTTGCCAAGGCGACGGGCTGATTAAGGTGGAAATGCACTTTCTGCCCGATATTTACGTCCCTTGCGACCAATGCCAAGGCAAGCGCTACAACCGCGAAACGCTAGGAGTCCGCTACAAAGGCAAAACCATCCACCAAGTGCTGGAAATGACAGTGGAAGAGGCGCGGGAATTTTTCGATGCCGTACCGCTGATTGCGCGAAAACTGCAAACGCTGATGGACGTTGGGCTGGCCTATATCAAGCTGGGGCAGAGCGCGACTACGCTGTCCGGCGGCGAAGCGCAGCGCGTAAAACTGTCACGCGAACTGTCGCGCCGTGATACCGGCAATACCCTTTATATCCTCGATGAACCGACCACCGGCCTGCACTTTGCCGACATCAAGCAACTGCTCGATGTGCTGCACCGCTTGCGCGACCACGGCAATACCGTTGTGGTGATTGAGCACAATCTGGATGTCATTAAAACCGCCGACTGGCTGATTGATTTAGGCCCGGAAGGCGGCTCTGGCGGCGGGCAAATTATCGCCAGCGGCACGCCGGAGCAGGTCGCCCAAATGCCGCAATCGCATACTGGAAGGTTTCTTAAGCCTTTGCTCTCTACCCTCGCATAAATGGGCGAGGGGATGGGGCAATATGCCATTCGCAGAAACCGCATTCGGCCTGTATAGTTCGCTTTCCTGCCATTAACCCATACAACCGTTATTTCAAGGAAAGCTGATGAAATCCATAACCCAAGCATTTCCAGGTAAGCAAAAAGGCGCCTCCCCGATGGGCATATTACTGGCCGTCGTGATTATTCTCTTTGTCGTA
This sequence comes from Ventosimonas gracilis, assembly GCF_001580025.1. Taxonomy (GTDB): domain Bacteria; phylum Pseudomonadota; class Gammaproteobacteria; order Pseudomonadales; family Pseudomonadaceae; genus Ventosimonas; species Ventosimonas gracilis. Next base: position 29,288 of record NZ_LSZO01000047.1, read on the forward strand.
AGCATTGCGTTTAAGATGGTGCCGCACTATATGGACTACAAGGCTATCGAAAAGTCGGTTGAAGGGCTTTCCAGCGTATCCTCAGGCTCGGTTAAAACACCGGCGGCGTTTTATCAATATATGCAAAAATCCATGCAGATTAACGCCATCCAGAATGTCAAAGCCGAAGATATTATGAAGGTCGAGCGCAATGGCAATCAGTTTACCGTTTATATCGACTATGAAAGACGCGAACCGATGATTAAAAATCTCTCTTTAATTGCCCACTTTAAAAAAGAACTTAGTGTACCTGTCCCGTGAATGTTTCAAATCTTTCCCGTCTTGAACAGCAGCTGGGTTATTGCTTTAGCCAACCCAAGCTGCTGCTTTTGGCACTGACCCACCGCAGCTTTTCCCACCACAACAATGAGCGGATGGAGTTTTTAGGCGACTCCATTTTGGGTTTTCTGATTGCTGAAGCCTTGTTTGGCCGCTTCCCAGGTGCCCGCGAAGGGCAGCTTTCCAGATTGCGTGCCAAGCTGGTCAAAGGGCAGACCCTGGCAACGATTGCCCGCCGTTTTTCGCTCGGCGACTGGCTGCAACTGGGCAGTGGCGAGCTGAAAAGCGGCGGCTTTCGGCGCGAATCCATCCTTGCCGACAGTTTGGAGGCGGTATTGGGCGCTATCTACCTAGACGGCGGCATAGTGGCGGCGCGTAAGCGCGCCTTGGCTTGGTTTGCCGATGAACTGGCCAGCCTGACGCTGGAAGCGCCGAACAAAGATGCAAAAACCCGTTTGCAGGAATTTCTCCAATCGCGCGGCTGCGAACTGCCGCAATACCAAGTGCTGCAAGTGCAGGGCGAGCCGCACCAACGCCATTTTGTGGTCGAGTGCAGCGCCGCCTTGCTCAAAGAAAAAACCCAAGGGCAAGGCGGCAGCCGGCGGATTGCCGAACAACTCGCCGCCCGTGCCGCTCTGATTGCGTTGGGACTGGAGAAAACCCATGACTGAGAGCACGCGCTGCGGTTTTGTCGCCATTGTCGGCAGGCCGAATGTTGGCAAATCCACCCTGCTTAACCATATCCTTGGGCAAAAGCTCGCCATCACCTCGCGTAAACCGCAGACCACCCGCCATAACATGCTGGGTATTAAAACGGAAGGTGCGGTGCAGGCGATTTATGTCGATACCCCCGGCCTGCATGCAAGCGCTGGCAAGGCGCTTAATCGGCAGATGAACAAAAACGCGCAGTCCGCCTTAAAAGATGTCGATGTGGTGATTTTTGTGCTTGACCGCCTGCACTGGACAGAGCAAGACCAAGCCGTTGCCGAACGGCTGAAAACGCTGCCCTGCCCGCTGCTCTTGGCCATCAACAAAACCGACCGCCTTGAGGACAAAAGCCGCTTAATCAGCCATATGGCTTTTCTTGCCGGTGAACTGCCGAAGGCGGAAATTCTGCCGATTTCCGCGCTTAAAGCGGAAGGCATAGCACAGCTTGAGCGGCGCATTGGTGAGCTGTTACCGCAAACGGCGCACCTGTTCCCCGATGACCAGATTACCGACCGTTCGAGCCGCTTTATCGCGGCCGAACGGGTGCGTGAAAAAATCATGCGCCAATTGGGCGACGAACTGCCCTATCAGGTCGCCGTGCAGGTCGAAGAGTTCAAGCAAGAAGGCAAGCTGCTGCATATCCACGCGCTGATTTTGGTCGAACGCGACGGGCAGAAAAAAATCATCATCGGTGAAGCGGGCGAGCGGCTAAAAAGCATCGGTAGCGCCGCCCGCAAAGAACTGGAAGCGCTGTTTGAAAGCAAAATCATGCTGCGCCTTTGGGTCAAAGTGCGTAGCGGCTGGTCCGACGACGAACGCGCCCTGCGCTCGCTAGGTTATGACTAATATCTCCCTCCCACAGTTGTGGGCGAGCGGGCAGCCCACCAGCAGCGCCGCTTTTATCCTGCACAGCCGCCCCTACAAAGAAACCAGCGCCTTGCTGGATATTTTCAGTCCACAACAGGGGCGTATCCGCGCCGTACTGCGCCGCGCCCGCACGGCTTTTGGCGGTGTGGCGCAGCCTTTTATCCCGCTCGATATTGAACTGCGTGGACGCGGCGAGCTGAAAACCCTAAGCCGACTGGAAGCACTCGCCCCAGCGCTTAAGTTAAGCGGTGAGCGCCTGTTTAGTGCGCTTTATCTGAATGAACTGCTGATGCGCCTGCTGCCGCAAGCCGATGCGCAACCGCTGCTGTTTGAGCACTACCAAAGCGCCCTTGCCTTGCTCGAAAGTGGCGCTCTCCTTGAGCCGGTGCTGCGCCGCTTTGAATGGCAGTTGCTGAACGAACTGGGTTACGGCTTTGCCCTTGACCAAGAGCAGTGCGGTCGGCCGCTGCAAGCGGATGGCTACTACCGCCTGCATACAGCAGGGGGCTTGCAGCGCAGCGACGGCACAGACGCCAGTCTGTTTGCTGGACACAGCCTGCTGGCACTGGCACGCGGCGAGTGGTCGGCAAACGGCGCGCTACCCACCGCCAAGCGGCTGATGCGAAAGGCGCTGGCCGCGCACCTTGGCAGCCGCCCGCTGGCCAGCCGCGGGCTGTTTATTCGCCCCATTACAAAGGTTCTTACTCATGCTTAAACCCAACCGCATTTTGCTTGGCGTTAATATCGATCACGTCGCCACCTTGCGTCAGGCACGCGGCACGCGCTACCCCGACCCGCTCAAAGCAGCACTGGATGCCGAAGAAGCCGGAGCCGACGGTATTACCCTGCATCTGCGCGAAGACCGCCGCCATATTAAGGACAGCGACCTCGTGCGTTTTAGAGACGCACTGCAAACGCGGATGAATCTGGAACTGGCCGTGACAGACGAAATGCTCGCCATTGCCGAAGGCATTCAGCCGCAACACGCCTGCTTGGTACCGGAAAAACGCGAAGAACTGACCACCGAAGGCGGTTTGGATGTGCTCGCGCAAGAAAGCAAAATCGCCGCAGCCGTTAATCGGCTGACCCAGGCAGGCTGCGAAGTCTCACTATTTATTGACCCCAGCCTTAAGCAAATCGAAGCCGCCGCCCGCTGCGGCGCACCGGTTATCGAACTGCACAGCGGCCACTACGCCGATGCACCAACGCCCGCCGAATGCGAACAGGAACTAAACCGCCTGCAAACGGCCGCCGTCTTCGCGCTTGAATTGGGGCTTATCGTCAACGCCGGACACGGCCTTAATTACCACAACGTAGAACCGGTTGCCGCCATTGCCGGTATCAACGAACTCAATATCGGCCACGCCATCGTCGCCCACGCCCTGTTTGTCGGCTTTAAACCCGCCGTTATGCAGATGAAAACCCTGATCACCGAAGCCGCTTGCCGGGGGATTGCCAAAAGTAAAAGCTAATCACTCCAAGCCAATGGTTTTGGTTAACGATTGACGTTTTAGGTGTTTTGTCATAGGTATGACGCCTCCTGCTCAGGGTTAAAAGGCTTAAAACCATAACAACCGCTGATGTTCGCATCAATGCCCGCTTGACTGGCAAGGATGCGGCTTGCTTTGAAGAGCTTCTGCGGCAAAACGGCGGCTCTGTGTCCGATTTGTTACGCGCGGCTCTACGTGAGTATTACCGCAATCGCCTTCCTGCCAAGCTTGGTGCAAAGCAGCTCTTGCAGGGTTTTGTGGCCGCCGGCGAAGGGCCGCAAGATTTAGCGCTTGAATACAAGCGCTATCTAAGCGAAGAGCTGGCTGACAAGCTAAATACCGAATACCGGGTTCATGAAACGCACGCTTTGTATACGGGTGCCGCGAAAGAAAAACCATGATTTTGGCCGACAGCGATTTTTGGATTGCGCTGTGCAACCGTCGTGACCGTTATCACGGCTTTGCCGCCTTCGCACTTGAACGCTGGTCAGACGAGGGCTTTATCAGCACATGGCCGGTCTTGACCGAAGTCACCCATTTGCTGAACGCGCGGATAGGCATTCGGCAAACGCTGGATTTTATCGATGCTGTGGCGCAAGGTGCCTGCACGGTGGCTCAATTGTCCGATGGGGTGCCGATGCGCATGGTCTATTTGATGCGCCGCTACAGCAACCTGCCGATGGATTTGGCCGATGCTTCGCTGGTGTTGTTGGCCGAACAGCTCGGCGAAGGCCGTATTTTGTCTACCGACAGACGCGATTTTTCAGGCTATCGCTGGAAAAATACCCACCCCTTTACCAATCTGCTGCTGCAAGACGTGGATTGACGCGCGGTCAATCCACATTAAGGCACTTATACCTTCGCCAGCGCCTGCTCCAAATCGGCCAGCAAATCATCGATATGCTCAATGCCGATGGAAAGGCGCACCATGCCTTCGCTAACCCCGGCTTTTTCCAATTCGGCAGGGCTGAGTTGTCGGTGGGTGGTGGAGGCGGGGTGGGTGGCCAACGATTTGGCATCGCCGATATTGACCAAGCGCACAAAAAGCCCCAGTGCATCCAAAAAGCGCTCGCCTGCCGCGCGGGCTTCGCCGGTTTTTGCTTTAAGGCTAAAGGACAAAATACCGGAAGCGCGGCTTGCCAAGTATTTTTGTGCCAGTGCGTGGTCGGGATGCTCTGGCAAAGCGGCGTAGCGCACCCACTCCACCTTGTTATGTGCTTGCAGATACTTGGCGACCGCCAGTGCGTTTTGGCAGATGCGCTCCATCCGCAGCGGCAAGGTTTCAATGCCTTGCACAATTAAAAAAGCGCTGTGCGGGGCAAGTGCCGCACCGGTGTTGCGTAGCGGCACCACGCGCACACGGGCGATATAGGCCGCCGCACCAAAAGTTTCGCTGTAAACCACGCCGTGGTAGCTGGGGTCTGGTTGGCAGAGTGCAGCAAAGCGCGTTTTATGCGTCGTCCACGGGAATTTTCCACTATCGATAATCGCCCCGCCTAGCGTGTTGCCGTGTCCGCCCAGATACTTTGTCAAGGAGTGCACCACAATATCCGCGCCGTGCTCAATCGGGCGCAGCAGGAACGGGCTGGGTACCGTGTTATCGACAATCAGCGGCACGCCGGCGGCGTGGGCGACATCGGCGAGCGCGGCAATATCGCAGACATTGCCCAGTGGGTTGCCGATGGATTCGATAAATACCGCACGGGTTTTATCGTCAATTAACGCGGCAAAGTCAGCCGGTTTTCGTGGGTCGGCGAGGCGTACTTCAATGCCTTGTTGCGGCAAGGTATGCGCAAATAGATTGTAAGTGCCGCCGTATAAGGTGCTTGCGGAAACAATATTGTCGCCCGCCGCCGTAATGGCCTGAATGGCATAGAGAATCGCCGACATCCCGGACGCGGTGGTTACCGCAGCAAGGCCGCCTTCCAGCGCGGCGAGGCGTTTTTCCAACACATCGCAGGTCGGGTTCGTTATCCGCGTATAGATATTGCCGGGGACTTTTAAATCAAATAAATCCGCACCGTGCTGCGCGTTATCAAAGGCATAAGCCACGGTCTGATAAATAGGTACGGCAACCGCTTTGGTGGTCGGATCTGGTGAATAACCGGCATGTACGGCAAGGGTTTCAATGCGCATAAAGATAAGTTCCTGTTGGCAGTTAAGGCGCTTCGGCGCGGTAAACCTCGTTGCCTGCAAAAAAGGTTTGCAGTACGCGGGTATCGCGCAGTTGTTCGGGTTCTACATTAAATACGTCGCGGTCTAGCACAATAAAATCGGCTTGTTTGCCGGGCGCGAGTGAGCCGATGGTGGTTTCCAGGCGCAGTGCTTTGGCGGCATTTAAGGTATAGGCGGCGAACATGGTTTCGCGGTCAATGGCTTCGGCGGCGGCGAGCAGCCCTTTAGCGCCTTTGCGGCTAACGGCTTGGTAAATGGCCTTCCACGGGTCAGGCGTAGTCACCGGCCAATCGCTGGCACCGGCAATGGTCGCACCCTCTTTATGCAGCGAACGCGCCGGATATTGATGCCGAAAGGCCATTGCGCTGATATAAGGCTGCACCATATCAATACTGGCTTCATCGGCCATCGCCCAATAAAGCTGCATGGAAGCAATAACATTGAGCGGTTTAAAGCGGGCAAATTCTTTGGGATTAACCATCTGTAAATGGGTGACAGAATGCTGTATGTCGCTGGGATGGGTTTGGCGTGCCTGTTCAATCCCATTTAATGCCTCGCGTACCGCACGGTCGCCAATGGCATGAACATGCACCAGCCAGCCGCGTTTATCGGCGGCGCTGACCAGTTCGCCAAAGTGCTCGGGGTCAATCATCAGTTCGCCGTACTTCAGCGAGTTTTTATAAGGCTCAATCATTGCTGCGCTTTGCGCCGGATATTCGGCCACGCCATCGGCAAATATCTTGATGCCGGGCAGCGTTAAATTAGGCACATTTAAAAATTGCTGGCGGACTTGTTCAATAATCTCCAAATCTTCCGGCGTACTTTTAGAATGCGCCAGCATTAACGCGGCAACATGCGCTTTAAGTTCGCCTCGTTCAGACAGCGCTTTATAAGCGGGTAATACGCCCAAAGTTTTTGGCGTGGGTTTAAATTCGTAGAAAGCATCATTCGGATAGGCGTTGGAGAGTGGATCCATCCAGGCGGTAATGCCCAAACTGTGCAGATACTGTTGCGCGCGCAGTGCGGCTTGCTCCAGTTGGGGCGGGCTTGGCTGCGGCAGTTGTTCGAGCATTTTGGAGAAACCGGCATCGACCAAAAAACCGTTTGGCCGCATGTCCTCGTGATGACCGATGGTGGCGAGTGCTTCGCCTTCCAGCGCACGCACTGTGTCTGCAGTAATGCCAGCGCGTTCCAGCATCGGGCGATTAGCCCAGCCGGTGTGATGGTCCCAACCGGAAAAGGCAATCGGCACATCCTTCCACTCGCCTTGATTAAAGCGCCGCTCCAATTCATCCACATGCCCCCAGTAGTCGGACGGCACACCGCCCACGCTTAAAATATCGCCCATCCAGGCGGTGCCATCGTCACGCCAGGCGCGCAGTTTTTGTTCGAGTTCATCAAAGGGCAGAAACTGAATTTCAAGATTGGCACCGACCAGTTCCAATCCGGCCATCACCACATGGGCATGGGTATCGATAAAGCCCGGCATCAGCACCCGTCCTTCCAAATCGATAAGACGGGTCCCCGCTTCCTGTAAAGCCAATATCGGGTCATTACTGCCGAGTGCGCGGATCGCGCCGTTTTCTACCGCCAGTGCCTGTTGCAATGGTTGGCCGGGTTCGGCGCTGTAGACTTTGCCGTTGTGCACAATCAAATCCACGGCGGCCAAAGCGGGCAGGGCGGTGCAGGCGAGTGCGGCGGCGAGCAGGGTGCGAGGGGAAATCAGCATAAGGGCATTCCTTTGTTGTAGGTATTTGTGCGATAAGTGCACGAGTTTAATCGCTTTGGGTCTTAGGAAGCAAACGCGATCAAAGCGGCTGTTCACGCAGTAATTTTAGCAAGGCCAGATAGATGTTTTCATGTCGATGATTGA
>NZ_LSZO01000048.1 GCF_001580025.1 Ventosimonas gracilis
TTACGCGCAATCCGGGCAAGCCGTGGTCTTGTTGCTCTGCGGCGGCATCAAGCGTTCGCAGGACGCCGACATATCGAAGGCGTGCGAATACTGGAAGGACTGGCAGCGCAGCAACGTGAAACAGGAGCAAGAGCGATGAAAGATCGAGCACATGACGAGGCGATGGCCGAAGTCTTCCGCAAAGACCCGGCCTATGCGGTGGAGCTGCTGAACAGCATCCTTGAAGACGGCGACCAAGGCGAGCTACTGATCGCACTTCGCCAGATGACGAAGGCATTCGGTGGCGTGTCGAAGGTGGCAGAGAAGGCGCAGCTCAACGGCACGCACATCTACCGTACGCTGTCCGCGAAGGGCAACCCCGAGATTCGCAGCCTGTCGGCGATCCTCAAGACGATGGGCCTGCGCCTCGCGGTGCAGCCCATCCAGCACCCGCCAGCGCACGCATGAACGCCGCGCCGCGTTGGTGACGCGCCCGAACTGGAAGGGCTGCGGCTGTCTCTAATTTTGTTTTAAGGCCGATAAAAACACAGGGTCTTTGCGGCTTTTTCGGAGTTATCTTGCTGCGGGAGGCATGCTCTTTATGGCCGATGCCTATGCCCCAAGATTAAGCCAAAGCCCTGTGATTGGCTTTGGGATTGCGTTTGCTGCTGTGCTTGCTTTTCGCGCTGCCCACGTTCTTTCTGTTGCTTTATGCGCACGCTCTCGCGCATGGCATCCCAGCTTGCGGCAAGCTCTGGATGCTCGCGGCGCATCTTTTGGGTCGCCAGTTGGTCTACCGTAGGAAAGCGGCTATCGGTGCTTTCCTTGATTTTTTCGATACGGTATTTGCGGTAATCAAGGCTGTGCAATCGGGCCAGGTGCTTGTTCTTGTTGTCATGCCAAGCATCGGTATTGGCGGCTTTGGTTTTCTTTGATAACAGCCATTTGTGCTTGGGCGGGTTCTGGCCAACCTGCTTTAGCTTGGCTTGTTGCTGTTCGATGACTTGCCTCAATTTGGCATCAATACGCTCGATTTGTTCGTGTTTGGCTTCCACATAGGGCTTTAGGGTTGCCGTTAAGGTCTGTTCCAGCGAAGCATTTTCCAGCAGT
>NZ_LSZO01000049.1 GCF_001580025.1 Ventosimonas gracilis
GTCTTTCATCGCCTCTGACTGCCTAGGCATCCACCGTATGCGCTTCTTCACTTGACCCTATAACCCCAAACGCTCTTTTGGCTAAAATCAGTCTCTGATTTCACTTAAAAGCTTTTGAAGTCAAAACAATCCGTGAAGCGACATCGCCGAAAATCTTCGCATACTCTCTTGTCGATCAAAACCTTGCGCGCCTAAAGATCACTCAAGGGCTTTTCGG
>NZ_LSZO01000050.1 GCF_001580025.1 Ventosimonas gracilis
TCAATCATCGACATGAAAACATCTATCTGGCCTTGCTAAAATTACTGCGTGAACAGCCGCTTTGATCGCGTTTGCTTCCTAAGACCCAAACAAAAATCAGGCGGGCGGGCTGGTCTTGATTAGGCCTAACTACGCTCAATCAATCGCTGCACGGTTTGCAGCGCCTGGCCTGACTGCACCATGCGCGAATCGCAGCGGTAGACGTTAAAGCCCAGGCGCATGGCGGCATCGTACTTGATCAGGTCCTCGCTAAAACCTTTGCCGCGCGTGTGCCTGCCGTTCGTCCATGAGCCGCCCTCGATCTCGATAGCGAGGTTGTAGGCGGGCAGCGCGAAGTCAAAGCGCCAATCTTTGAGACCGGCCTTGGCGAGGCGCTCGCGCAGCCCTTCGCCGGTGCCGCCTGTTGCCATAGCGGCAAAGCGGTATTCGCGGACAAAGGGGATGCGCGCGGCGCGCAGTTGCAGCGCAAGGGATTGCTCGGCGGCGCTGCCGCTGCCTGCGCTGCCGCTGCTAGCGCTGCTGTTCGCTTGGGTTGCCGATAGTGCAGCAAGAGCAGCAGGGGCAGTAGCA
>NZ_LSZO01000051.1 GCF_001580025.1 Ventosimonas gracilis
CCTTGCTTTGCAGATAAGGCGTAGGCGCGCTGATGGGTTTGAGGCTTTGCATCTGCTTGCTGACGCGTTCGGCGGCCTCTGCTTGCAGTTGCTGCTTTTCGGTTTCCCGCGCCGCGCGGTTTTCGGCGGCCTCCACCGCCAGTTTGGCGCGCTGCGCGTCGGTCAAGATGGTTGCGTTGCTCTTCCAGTTGATTTTCGCGCCGGTGCGGTTGTTGCTGATGCTGCCTGCCGGTCTGCCGTCCAGATGCGCCACATAAAAACCGTCTTTTGCGCCTTTTTTGCCGCC
>NZ_LSZO01000052.1 GCF_001580025.1 Ventosimonas gracilis
CAAAAGCGTCGGCAGCGCCTCGCCGCCGAACGATGCCAACGGCAGACCGGACTACAGCGCTCCCCCGCTGGCCTCGCATCTCTACATTCAAGGCAACCCCGCCAAATGGCTGCAAGGTCATAACTTTGTCGGTACTGACAACCTGCTTGAGTTAATGATCGATACCTTTGATGCACTCTGCGAGCGCCTGAGTCTCAAACCCACCGACTTTGAACGCCATCACATCAAAAAAGGCCAGTACCGGCTGACTCGGCTGGACTACAACCGCATGTACGAGCTGCCCAGCCGCTCGGACGTGCAGGCCTGGTTGCGCGCCGCCGAATTCAAAGCCAAATCACGGCACGGGCGACCGATGTACAACCGCGGTACGCTGACCTTTGGCGGCACAAGCACGCACTGGAAAGTGGTTTGCTACTGCAAGGCGGACGAAATGCAGGCCAAAAGAGCCCGCAAAGTCCCCGCCGAAGAACGACAACTGACCAGTGACCCCGAACTTAAGCGTTGGATTGATAACAAACTGCGCGTTGAACTGCGCTTGCTCTCGCGCAAACTTAAAGATAC
>NZ_LSZO01000053.1 GCF_001580025.1 Ventosimonas gracilis
TGGGCAGACTCGAACTGCCGACCTCACCCTTATCAGGGGTGCGCTCTAACCAGCTGAGCTACAGACCCAATTCATTACGCCCATCCAAAATATCCTGATACCCAATGCGTTTACTCAGGAAAGTCGGCTTTAATACTACAGACAAACCCAATCGTTCTACATGCAAATCAAGCAATAGGTGTGAGCACTCGGCGCGCCAAGGCTTTCGTTAAGGAGGTGATCCAGCCGCAGGTTC
>NZ_LSZO01000054.1 GCF_001580025.1 Ventosimonas gracilis
ACGCTCAAATCCGCCCTTGCTCGACCGCCTCGCGCAACAACGCATTGACGCGCGTTTGCCAGCCCTTGCCGGATGCGCGCAAGTGTTCAAGTACCGGCGGCTCAAGACGCAAGGTCACTTTCGGGCGCGTCACCTCAAGCGGCGGCCTGCCGACCGGGCGCACGCCGATGCGCATAAAAGGTCTGGCCGCCTCTAGTTGCTCATCCGTCCACGGCAGCGCATCAGGGTCACTCATGGCCGCCGCCGTAATGGCCGCGTCCTCTTCGTCAGTCACAAAAATATGGTTAGGCTTAAGCGCGGGCATAAGTTTTCTCCTCACGTTTGTTGGCTTTGCGCAAGCTGATGACACGTCTGATGTCGCCACGATCTACAAAAATCACCGCGTACAGACGGTCTCCAAGGTATCCCAGACCGCTAATACGGTCTTCGCCGTAATCGAAACGCCGATCAGGCCAAGCCACGACGTTATCCCAATCGATGCGGGCAGCTTCGCCCAGCGAAATCCCGTGCTTGTTACGGTTAATCGCATCTTTGGCGGGGTCAAATTCGATTTTCATGGCGATATTGTACCGGCAATTATAAATAGTGTCAAGACAAATTTTAACGATAAGCGCCGCGAGAACACCCCATGCTCGATTTAACCCCACTTAAACACCACCTGCGCATCGACCATGATGACGAAGACGCCTTATTAACCGCTTATTTAAACGCGGCAAAA
>NZ_LSZO01000055.1 GCF_001580025.1 Ventosimonas gracilis
TTCGGTAAGGGTCTGCCGCCAGGGTCGGTGGCTAAGGCTTTGGAATGGGCTAAACGCTGCCCATTAATCTGTATGCCGGTTTGATCAATGCGGATTTCATCGCCGGTTATGGCGGCTACCCATTTCATCATGCCGCTGTAGTTGTTTGGGCAAAAACCGGCGGTCAGATAACCGCGTTGTTTGGCGAGTTTAAAAATATCGGTATCCGGCGGGCAGACCAGCACATAAGCGCCTTTTTCAATGGGCTGATCAACTTGCCAATACAAACCTTGCGCCACGCTTTTGCTGGGATTAAACCGCGCACCGGCAAAGTGCAATCCGCTGAATAACGCAAGAAGTATCAGGCTGGTTTTGGCGATTATTGGGCTTAAGCGTTGCACAGCGCCTCTCCTGATAACGCATTAACCTGTCCCTGCGCTACCGGGTCTTCTTTGGGCGTACGCAAGGTATCGCTTCGCGCAGGCGCGACGATGGCGGCGCGTTTTTGCAACACCGGGTCTTTAAAATAAAGTAGCTGCCTGCCATAAATGGCCGGGTATCCAGCGGCATAAATGACCATATCGCCAGCCACTTCTATTTCACCTGCCGCGTTCTTTTTAGGCCCGGCCATGCGTAGCGCCTCATCAGGCGTTAATAACGGGCGCTGCACTTCTTGGAAGGTTTTCGAGACCTGCCCCATGATCAGACCGCCACGTTTGCCGCTGGTGGTGATTTGCGCTTTTACCGCGGTGGTTTGTCCGCTTAGTTTGGACAAATGCTCGGCGGTTTCAATGCGATTCGGCGGGTAGGCATTTTGGATATGGCAGTTCGAGGTGATCGATTCATCTTGCCCATAGCCGGTCTCGCGGCTTTTAAGCTGATTGATGTCTTGGCAAATCAAATAGCACTTGATGCCGTATCCGGCGACAAAGGCCAGTGATTCTTGCAGGATGTCCAGCTTGCCAAGACTTGGAAACTCATCCAGCATCATCAGTAAGCGGTGTTTGTAATGAGCCTGCGGTCTGCCGTTTTTAAATTCCATTTTGTCGGCGAGCAGGCGGACAATCATATTGACCAGTATCCGCACTAATGGACGCAAGCGCGCTTTGTCATTGGGTTGGGTAACGATATAAAGACTGACCGGACTTTCATGGTGCATCAGGTCTTTAATTAAAAAGTCGGAACAGTTGGTGTTTTTCTCAACCACTGGGTCGCGGTATAACGCAAGATAGGATTTGGCCGTTGAAAGAACAGAGCCGCCTTCTTCTTGCGGGCGATTTTTCATGTCGGCACCGGCAGACGCGACAATATCGTTACGAAGTCCGCCGGGGTTATGGCGGTTGTTAATCATCGCGTCCCAAAGTTCGGCAGGCGTACCATCGGGACTGGATAACATCGCGTCGATGGCGGCGATATTCGCTTTAAACTTTAGGTCTGCCCGCTTTAAATACAGCGCATGCAAAATAACGCCTACCAATAACGCACAGGCGGTTTTTTGCCAGTGCGTGTCAAGCCCCTTGCCGTCGGGATCCACAATTAAGGTGGCGAGATTTTGTACGTCGCCGACATCAAATAAACCCGTTTTATCGTCGAAGCGGATTTCATCCAACGGGTTCCAGCGCACTACGCCATCATCACTGCTCGCCGGTTCAAAGCGCAGTACTTTGTTCAGCGCCCGCTGTTGTCGCCAGCCTGCGGTTAATGCCCAAAGCTCGCCTTTTAAATCGGTAATAACGGCGCTTTTAGTCCAGGCCAGTAAGGACGGAACCACCAGCCCTACGCCTTTACCGGAACGGGTCGGCGCATAACAGAGGATATGCTCCGGCCCACTGTGGCGCAGGTAATAAAACGTGCCGTCTTTGTCTACAAAACCGCCGACATAGACCAGAGGGTCGGCTTCTTTGCCTTTTTGATGGGTGGGTAATAATCCAGCGGCTTGAATATCTTT
>NZ_LSZO01000056.1 GCF_001580025.1 Ventosimonas gracilis
ATTTTCGAACGTTTGAAGTACCTATTTTTACCAGTCATATCAGGAAGTTATCATGCCATAAAAACATGTTTGCTTCCTAAGACCCTTTGTTTTAAGGCGGGCAAAACGGTCTTTATAGCCTTGCAAGCCACTTAAAAAGCGACCGCGGGAGACCAGCAAAATAGCGCTCTAGCGGACTAACCGCCTGCCGCGCAACCTTCGCAGGCGGCCCGCGCTTTGCCCGCTTCGCCTCGCTAGAGGGCAAGCTTTTGCCGCAGGCGCGGGCACCGGTATGCTTCACCAAGGCCAGAAAGTCCGTCTCCGAAATGATTCGGATGGCTTGGCCTTTTGCCATCAGGTCTTCAGCCTTACGGTGCTTGCTGCTCTTTGTGTGGCCGTTCAGATGATCTAAATCCTGATCTCCCACGACGAGTAGTGTCGTTTTCTTGGTCACACTATTCGCTACGGTGCAACCGACCGAGGCGGCCAGTTGCGCCGCATCTGGTCGAGGCAGGGATAATGACCCGGTGAAGACTAACGTCTCTCCAGATAAATGGCCGTCGGGATTTCCAGCAAGTTTTGTAAGCGATTTTTGTTGGAAGGGGCCAGCGGTTTTTGTGCGCCCAGCGGTTTTTGTGCGGCCAGCGCGGCGTGGGTTAATTGGGAGCGTTACGCGCGTCTCCCATTCTTCGAGCGTCATGCCGCTATGCCTTAGTGCATGCACGAGGATATGACCGGCGGCTATGGCGTCTTCGAGCGCATCATGATGCTGGAATTCTATGCCGCAGAATTTGGCAACGTTGCCGAGTCCATATCCTTTGGTGGCAAATTGCGGCCAAGTGCGTCTCACTACTCCCGTGGTATCTAGCCAGCGCAGCTGTGGGATGGGTAGCGAATACTTTTGGCAAGCGCGCTGCAGGGCTGTGCGATCAAACGATGAGTGGCTAACAACCAGATGCCCGTCGAGCACTCTGGCAAGCTTGGGTGCGATGGTAGGCCAGCGCGGTGCGTTCAATACATGGCGTTTTTCGATACCGTGCACGGACACATTGATCGGGTCAAAATAATCCTCTGGATTGACCAGGGATTGCCATTTTTTCAGTAGCTCGCCATTGCGGAAGATGGCGACGCCGATTTGGCAGATGGACGACAGGTCTGGGTTGGCGGTTTCTACATCGATGGCAATAAAGTTCATGGCGCGCTCTTATTAGATGTGGTCGAGATACACTTCCCCAACGATGTGATCGCGGCAGAAGTGATGCGCAGATGATAATGGCATGACCGCCGGAATTATTTTCGGATTATTTTGAAAAATGCCTTGCATTTATCATAAATAGCCGTATAATGGGCACATGGACGCAACACAAACCCCGGAAGTCCACCGGAAGCATGCAAGCGCTAAAAGTCTTGCAATCATCTAGAGGCAACACACCATGAAATACTTAACCCGCGAACAAGCAATCCAAGAAGCAGGCCTGGAAGCAGTTGTCCAAGCAGAGCAATACAATGCTTACGACTACTGGTGGGACAAAACCACTAACACATATCTCTTTGCTGGTGAAGCGAAAGGTTACAGCGCAGAATTTGATTGTCCCGTGACTGTCTACGCGATCTATGAGCAAGACTACGATGTAGTGATGGCCGAGGAAGACTTAAGTAACTTGGACTGGGAAATTGCGTACTACTTAGTTAAGTAACCAGCCAAAAACCGACTAACTCAAACAAAAGCCCCCGCGAAAGCGGGGCAACTAAACTCACTCATTAAAGGTCTAAAACATCATGAAAACCACAGTCATCATTATCAAGCGCGGCGCTGGCTATATCAGCACCGTACACGGCCAATTTGGCGGCGGCCACCAAGGCGCAAAGTGCGGCCTTACCCCTTTTGAGGCGGCCACCAAGGCGGCGCAACTAATGCTCCGGTATGCAACAACCAACCCCGAAGGCGGCAGCCTGATGGCTCCCGATGAAGTTAAATCCCTTGTGCCAGAGCATTTGCATGAGATTGCAGGCAATGGTCAACCAGATTAAGCGTCGCATCAAGGCGGCAAGCTGGGAGGCTATGGATTGGACAAAATCAAATAGCCAAATTGCAGCAGAGACTGGCAAAGCCTATGACACCGTAGCCAAAAGACGTGTAGCGCTTGGCAAGAGCGGGATGGCTCTACAACGATCACCACGCAAAGATTTGAAACAGTTGATAGCCAGGCTGCAAACCCCCGAAATGCGGGAAAAATCCAAGGCTAACCAGCCCCTCGCCACACAAGCAGCCAAGGCCAGCCCAAAGGCAGGGCGCGGTATTGATAATGTCCACGCGGAAGATTGGCACCTACTATCACCTACTGGCGACTCTTACAAGGTGCGTAACCTATATGAGTTTGTGCGAGCCAATGCGCACCTTTTTCCGCCCGCCGATGTCGTGTGGAAACGCCAAGGCGGCGCGCGTGGCACAGGCGGGGAATACTGCAATGCCACCGCAGGCATACTCAATATCAAAGGCGGCAAAGCTAAAAGCTGGAAAGGTTGGAGGATGGTATGACTGACAGCGCAAAGAAAAATGGCAAAACCTCAGGGCGCGGCGGTGCACGACCCAATTCCGGGCCGAAACCATCCGGCATTGAGCGCAAAAAGGTGACTGTCTACCTCACACAGCAGGAGCACGAAAAGCTTAAGGCGCTTGGCGGCAGCAAGTGGCTGCGGGAAATGCTGGCTGATCAATCCTGATTTAGCGGCCAGAAACCACCGTTACCCCGTTACCTCTAAAAAATCATGCTATATAAAAAGCGTGTGAAGAGAGAGTCAGTTACGCCACCGGCTGGATGGGCTGCACCGCGAGGCGCAGGCTCATCGCCTTGAGAATCGCGGACAGGCTGCGAATCTCGGGGTTGCCCTTCGCGGACAGCGTGCGGTAGATGTGCGTGCCGTTAAGCTGCGCCTTCTCTGCCACCTTGGACACGCCGCCGAATGCCTTCGTCATCTGGCGCAGCGCGATCAGTAGCTCGCCCTGGTCGCCGTCCTCAAGGATGCTGTTCAGCAGCTCTACCGCATAGGCCTGGTCTTTGCGGAAGACTTCGGCCATCGCGTCGTCATGTGCTCGATCTTTCATTGCTCTGTCTCCTATCGAGTTTTCCAGTCACGCCAGTAAGCGCAGGCGCGCTCAATATCGGCGTCTTGCTTACGCTTATCGCCGCCGCACAACAGCAGTACGACGGTAGCGCCCGCTTTCGCGTAGTAGATGCGGTAGCCCGCGCCAACGTCTATCCGCAGCTCCCATACGCCTTCGCGCAACGGCTTGTGATCGCCAAAATTACCCATCTCAACGCGCATAACGCGCCGGTCAATGGCAATCCGCGCTTTCGTGTCGCGCACCTGATCGCGCCATTCTGCGAAGTGGTCGCGCCCGTCGTTGGCGATGTAGTGCTTTATCTCGAACATGTCTTATTTTCGCTTATAAGCGAATTAATGTCAATGTGAACCAAGGAAATTTCAGTGCATCAATTTTGTTTCATTCCCCGCTCAAAACTTCGTCGAGCCTCGCTGAAAGCAAGGGAGGGGAGGGGCGAAAAGTTCCGGACACCGCCAGAAGCAACCTCACACGGTCCTTAACGTGCGCGAAGGTGAAAAATGGGGAGGG
>NZ_LSZO01000057.1 GCF_001580025.1 Ventosimonas gracilis
TTTTTTAATTAGCGAGGCGCTGCCGCTTTTCTCATAGAGTGTTTTCATTGATACCGTCCAGCTTGGTTGCTTGCCGCAATGCTTGCGGGCTAGCTCGTAAATGCGACGGTCTAACGCGCTTCGTATCCGGTAATAATTACTGTCTAGCGTTAATACCTGCATGGATTCAATGGATGCAAATACCCATTCAGGGAGCGTTACTTCAACGGCAACCATTCGCTCATCTCCATCGCGCTCTACTACCCTCCACAAATCAACCAAACCAAAGCCTTCCCGCGCTCTATATCCCTTAATCGCTATATTGGTTTCTATCCTTGTCCCTGCCAGCCTCTTTAGCATTT
>NZ_LSZO01000058.1 GCF_001580025.1 Ventosimonas gracilis
GCGTAATGTGTGCAGGCTAAAATTGAGTAAGCCCCAAAAAAGCCCCGACAAACTATCTAAGCTATTGATTTTATAATTTATTTTGGTGCTTCTCCTGGGCACCAAATATTATCATAAAATCAATAACTTAAAGAATTTATAGAGCATTTTGGGCTGCTCTGATTTGCCTATCTACTTATCTTTTGCCTACAGCACTTGATCACAAGCAAAAAACGCTTTTAGCGCTTGGATTAAAAAGCCAAGGTCGCGGCTGTCGGCCAGTTCGCGGATGGAGTGCATGGCAAAGGTGGGCAGGCCAATATCCAATGTTCGCACCCCCAGGCGGCTGGCGGTGATAGGGCCGATGGTCGAGCCGCAGCCTAGGTCGCTGCGGCTGACGAAGTTTTGCAGCGGTACCGCTTCGCGTTGGCACAGGTGACGGAAAAAGCCTGCCGTTTCGCTGTTCGTGGCGTAGCGTTGGTTGCTGTTGATTTTGATAACCGGTCCTGCGCCCAGCATGGGGGCGTGGTTGCCGTCGTGTTTATCGGCGTAGTTGGGGTGCAGGCCGTGGGCGTTGTCGGCGGAAATCAGCAACGATTGTTGCAGAATTTGCGCAAATTGTGCCTCATTTTGCGCCCATAGACGGCGCAGCACTTGTTCCAAAAAAGGCCCATCCGCGCCACAGGCCGAAGCGGAGCCGACTTCTTCATGGTCAGTGCAGACCAACACGCAATGTTGCCCGCTTGTCTTTGCGGCCAGTAATGCCTCTAATCCAGCAAAACAAGACAGCAGATTATCGAGCCTTGCGCTTGCGATAAATTCGCCGTTAAGGCCGATTTGTGCGGCTTTTTGCGTGTCATAAAAACTCAGCTCAAAGGCCAGTATTTGAGCGGATTCAATCCCCTGCTCTGCGGCCAGCTGCTGCGTTAATAAGGCAGATAAATCCAAGGGGTTGTCACCTGCCAAAGCGAGGATGGGCGAAAGTTCGGTTTGCGCGTTAATCGGCCAGCCTTGATTGGCTTGGCGGTTTAAGTGAATAGCCAAATTGGGGATAACCGCCAGCGGGCGTTTAAAGTCAATTAAACGGCTTTGAACTTTGCCGCTTAGCTCAAAAGTCACCCGCCCGGCCAGTGACAGGTCGCGGTCAAACCAAGGCGCAAGCAGGGCACCGCCGTAGACTTCAACGCCCAGTTGGCAAAAGCCGTGGCGGTTGATCACAGCACTTGGTTTAACACGCAAACAAGGGCTATCGGTATGCGCCCCTACCAGCCGCAGCCCGCTTTGCAATGCAGGGCGCTGCCCAAGCTGTACGGCAATCAGCGACGAATCATTGCGGGTGATGCAGTAACACCCGCCCGCCTCAATCTGCCAAGCCTCGCGTTCGTCCAGCAGGATAAAACCGGCTCTTTGCAGCCGCTGCACCATATTGGCACAGGCGTGAAAAGGCGTAGGCGAGTGATCCAAGAAATCAAGCAGCGCGGGGATCTGGCTCATAACGGGCCTTTGCAGGAAATAAAGGGCGCAAAGTTTAGACGATTTACTGCAAAGTCTGCCGCTTGCCGTTATTCTGCACGGTTTTCGCCAAAGGCTTTCGGGACATCGGTTATGCAGACTTTTTTCCTCGCGCCAACGGATTTTGGCGTTGGCCTGACCTCTATCAGCTTAGGTTTAGTGGGTGCGTTGGAGCGTGCCGGTTTGCGCGTGGGTTATCTCAAACCGATAGCCCAGGTGCGCCGTGAAAAGCCCGGCCCTTCGCGCGCCAGTGAATTGATAGCGCGCACGCACGGGCTAAGTTCGCCGCAGCCGCTGCAACGCGCCGAGGTGGAAAAACTGCTCGCCGATGGCGCTCTGGATCATCTGCTGGAGCAAATCGTCAGCCTGTATCAGGAAGCGGCACGGGATAAGGACGTAGTGATTGTCGAAGGCATGGTACAAAACCGCCAATCCAGCTACGCCTCGCGGGTGAATTTTCATCTGGCGAAAAGTTTGGATGCCGGAGTGATTTTGGTCTCCGCCGCCGAAGACGAGCCTTCCAGTGAGCTGCTTGAGCGCATTGAGATTCTCGCGCAGCTTTTTGCAGGTCCCAATGACCCCGAGCTGCTTGGCTTGATTCTTAACAAAGTCCGCGAGCCGGCGGCTTTTACCGTACATCACGCGCCGCTGCTGAAAAACGGCGGACTGCGCCTTTTAGGCTGTATTCCCTGGCAGGCCGAACTGAACGCGCCGCGCACCAGCGATGTAGCGGATTTGCTGGGCGCGCGGGTGATCAATGCCGGGGATTTTCACCATAGGCGCATGCAAAAAATCGTGCTCTGCACCCGCGCGGTCGCCAATACCGTGCATCTGCTTAAACCCGGCGTGCTGATAGTCACTTCCGGTGATAGAGCCGACATTATTATTGCCGCCAGCCTTGCCGCGATGAACGGCGTGCCGCTCGCAGGGCTGCTCCTGTGTAGTGATTTGCCGCCGGATGCGCGGATTATGGAACTGTGCCGCGGCGCATTGCAGGCCGGACTGCCGGTGCTTTCCGTACAGACGGGAGCCTATGACACGGCGACCAATCTCAATCGATTAAGCCGAGAAATTCCGATAGATGACCGCGAACGTGCAGAGAAAGTCGCCGATTTTGTCGCCGAATATCTCGATGGCGATTGGCTGCGCGCACGTTGCGGGCAGCCACGTGAGGTACGCCTGTCGCCGCCCGCTTTTCGCTGGCAACTGGTCAAACGTGCGCAAGCGGCGGGCAAGCGCATTGTGCTACCGGAAGGCAGCGAGCCGCGCACCGTGCAGGCGGCAGCGATTTGTCAGGCACGCGGCATTGCCCGCTGCGTACTGCTCGCCAAGCGCGAAGAGGTCGAAGCCGTCGCCCGCGCTCAAGGCATTGATTTACCGGCAGACCTTGAAATCCTCGACCCGGATTTAATCCGTGAAAACTACGTAGCGCCAATGGTCGAACTGCGCAAAAGCAAGTCGCTCAACGCACCGATGGCGCGCGCGCAACTGGATGATCTGGTCACGCTGGGCACCATGATGCTGGCGCAAGATGATGTCGATGGTCTGGTTTCCGGCGCCGCGCACACCACCGCCAATACCATCCGCCCTGCCCTGCAACTGCTAAAAACCGCGCCCGGCATTGCGCTGGTTTCCTCGGTCTTTTTTATGCTGCTGCCCGACCAAGTGGTGGTCTACGGCGACTGCGCGGTCAATCCCGACCCTTCGGCCGAAGAACTCGCCGAAATCGCTCTGCTCAGCGCCGAATCCGCCGCCGCTTTTGGCATTGAACCGCGCGTGGCCATGCTCAGCTATTCCACCGGTCATTCCGGCAGCGGTGCGGATGTGGAAAAAGTGCGCAAGGCCACCGAGCTCGCCCGTGCGGCCCGTCCCGACCTGCTGATTGACGGCCCGTTGCAGTACGATGCCGCCGCCATTGCCAGCGTCGGCCAGCAAAAAGCACCGAACAGCAAAGTCGCCGGACGCGCCACGGTGTTTATCTTCCCCGACTTAAATACCGGCAATACCACCTACAAAGCGGTACAGCGCAGCGCCAACTGCCTGTCGGTCGGCCCGATGCTGCAAGGACTGCGCAAACCGGTCAACGACCTGTCACGCGGCGCATTGGTGGATGACATTATCTACACCATCGCACTAACAGCCGTGCAGGCCGCACGCTAAACGTTTTGATAGAGATGTGTTACGAAAAAACGATTTGACAAAATAGGCCATATCAATCTATTAAATCATTGTTTTTATTAAAAATAATTGGAGGCCGAGGTCGGAATCGAACCGGCGTGGACGGATTTGCAATCCGCTGCATGACCACTCTGCCACCCGGCCTCTTTGCTTTACCTTAAAGCACCTTTAATCATTTTTATATCATTGATATAAAAAGATTTTTTGTCTTTGCTTCGGCGCAGCGGCGCGTATTATCCACCAGTCACTGGCGCTTTGGCAAGAAAAAATCTACCGCAACAGGAAAATGGGCGATTTAAGGCTGCTGCGCATTAAAGGCTTGCCCGTTAATGCCTTGGCTATCTGGTCCCATCAGATAGAGGTAGGCGGGCATGATGTCTTCGGGGGTTGGCAGGTTTTCCGGGTTTTCCGCTGGATAGGCGTGGGCACGCATGGCGGTGCGGGTTGCGCCGGGGTTGAGGCTGTTGCTGCGGACATTACTGATGCCGTCCAGTTCATCCGCCAGCGTCTGCATCAGTCCTTCGCAAGCGAATTTGGAAACACCGTAAGCGCCCCAGTAAGCGCGACCTTTGCGCCCTACGCTGCTGCTGGTAAAAAGTACCGAGGCATCTTTTGACAGCAGCAGCAGCGGCAGCAATGCATGGGTCAACATAAAAGCGGCGCTGACGTTGACTTGCATCACGCGCATAAAGTGCTCGCCACTAAGCTGCTGCAACGGGGTGCGCGGGCCGACGATGGCGGCGTTGTGCAGCAGGCCGTCGAGGCGGCCGAAGTGGCTTTCCACCATTGCGGCCAGTTCGTCGTATTGGTGCGGAGCGGCGGTTTCCAGATTAAACGGGATAACCACCGGCAGCAGATGTCCGGCGGCTTCGATTTGGTCGTAAACCTGATTAAGGTTTTCTTCTGTTTTACCCAGCAGCAGCACGCAAGCGCCATGTGCGGCAAAGGTTTTCGCCGCTTGTGCGCCAATGCCACGACCGGCACCCGTGATCAAAATCACGCGGTCTTTAAGCAGATCAGCAGGCGCTCGATAGTCCAGCATGGTTAGTCTTCCAACAATTCGTTCAGCAGGGGTTGCAAACGGCTTTGCATCGGCTTTTGCTCGCTGCGACCTGCGCCAATAATGGCTTTTAGTGCAGCCAGCGCCTCGGCAAAGTCATCGTTGACCAGCAGATAGTCGTATTCGCAGTAATGGCTTATCTCCAGCCTTGCCGACTGCATGCGCCGATTGATGGTGTCTTGGCTGTCCTGCCCGCGAGTGGTCAATCGCTCAAACAAGGCGGCGCGGCTGGGCGGCAGGATAAAAATCGAACGCGATTCGGGCATTAAACGCCGCACTTGTTGCGCGCCCTGCCAGTCGATTTCCAGCACCACGTCCAAGCCTTTATCCAGCATCTGCTGCACGCTTTGCTGCGAAGTGCCGTAATAATTGCCGAACACTTCGGCGCTTTCCAAAAATTCGCCGCGCCCTTGCATGGCGACGAAGGTTTCCAGGCTGCAAAAGTGATAATTAACGCCGTCCTGTTCACCCGGGCGGATGGCCCTGGTGGTGTGCGAGATGCAAACCTGCACATCCGGCCATTCGCGTACCAAGGCTGCGACCAGCGAGGTTTTACCTGCGCCGGACGGGGCGGAAATAATATAGAGATGGCTCATAAGGTTTCCTTAACTCATTTAAGCTTATTCAATGTTTTGCACTTGTTCGCGTATCTGCTCGATAAGCACTTTAAGGTTCACCGCCGTCTGGCTGCTGCGCGGGTCGAAGGCTTTGGCCGCCAAGGTGTTGGCCTCACGGTTGAGCTCTTGCAATAAAAAGTCGAGCTTTCTGCCGACCGCACCGGTGCCATGCAGCACGCGGCGTATTTCCTGGGTATGAATGCTCAACCGGTCTAGCTCTTCACTCGCATCGGATTTAACGGCGAGCAGCGCCAGTTCCTGCTCCAGCCGTTCATGATCGATGCTGATTTGCAGCTCGTTTAAGCGCTCTCTGGCTTTTTGTCGCCAGTCATAGAGCATCTGCGGAAGGCATTCACGCAACTTGGCCACTTCCGTCTCAATCGCATCAAGACGCTCATCGAGCAGGCGAACCAGGGCTGCCCCTTCGCGCGCGCGGGTTTCTTGCAGTTCGGCGAGTGCTTGCTCGAAGGCGGCCAATGCGGCCTCGGTCAGTATTCGCGGATGCTGACTGCGCGTTTTCAGCACGCCCGGCCAAGCAAGGACTTGCAGTGGGTCAATGGGCGCGGCCTGCTGACAGCGGCCGGCAATTTCGCGAGCGACAGCGATCAACTCATCGGCGCGTTTGCCATCAATTTGCAAACTGCTGTCAGCGCCGCTCTCATCCAAACGCAAGCTGCCATCGACCTTGCCCCGCAGCAGATTTTGCCTTAGTGATTCGCGCAAGAGCGCCTCAATACTGCGCAGCACTTCCGGCAAACGCAGTTGCACTTCCAGATAACGATGATTAAGCGAGCGCAAATCCCAGCTTAAGGTACCGAAGCTGCCGGTGCGCGTGGCGCTGGCGAAGGCGGTCATGCTTTGTACCATGAGCTTATCCCGGCGAATAAAAATGCCGATTGTAGCGCAAAGAGCGCCATGCCCAGAGCCTCTTTAAAACTTGGCACAGCATTTGCCAAACCTCTTGCCTGTAGTTGCCATGCGTCAAAAAAACCACATAAATGCAGGGGTTTTAATGAGCCAAACGATTGAAGCGAGTTCTTTACTGTCGCAGATGCACGCGCTGCAAAACGCAGCCAGTGGTGCAGGCGCTTTTGCTGCGCCTTCCGAAGACGCCCGCTTTACCAAGTTATTCGGCGATATGCTCGATAAAGCCTCTGCTCAGCAGCAGGCGGCGCGCGAGATTGCCAATGCCTTTGAAATCGGCCAAAGCGATACCGACTTGAGCGACGTGATGATTGCCATGCAAAAAGCCAATGTCTCTTTTGCCGCGTTGACCCAAGTTCGCAACAAATTGGTGCAGGCGTACCAAGACATTATGCAAATGCCGATTTGATATGAGCGTAGTTAGTGAAATGCTGCCCGAGATGGGCGAGGAAAAACCCCAAAAACCGCTGTTTGGTCTTACCTTTTTACAGCACTTAAGTGAGGCCAGCCTGCTGCGCCAACTGGGTCTGCTGGTGGGACTCTCGGCCAGTGTGGCGATTGGCCTTGCGCTGGTGCTGTGGTCGCAGCAAGCGCAGTACCGCCCGCTTTTGGCTTCGCTCGCCGGTGTTAATGCCGAGCAAGTCAGCGAAACCTTAGGCAATGCCGGCATTGATTTTCATCTGGAGCCTGATTCCGGCGCGCTCTTGGTTAAAAGTGAAGACCTGGCACGCGCACGACTGGCCTTGGCGAAAGCCAATATCGCCCCACAAGATGCCAGCATCGGCTTTGAACTGCTCGACCGCGAACAGGGCCTGGGCAGCAGCCAGTTTATGGAGCAGACCAACTATCGCCGTGGTCTGGAAGGCGAACTGGCGCGCACCATTGCCGCAGTCAACGGGGTCAAGCAGGCGCGGGTGCACCTTGGAATTCCGAAAACCGCCGTGTTTGTGCGTGATGCGCGAAAGCCCAGCGCCTCGGTGCTGGTCGAACTTTACCCCGGGCGCAGTTTAGAAGCCGGACAAGTGCTCGCCATCGTTAATCTGGTCGCCGCCAGCGTGCCGGAAATGGAAAGCGCGCAAGTGGCGGTGGTCGATAACAAAGGGCGATTACTCTCCGACCAGCAGGAATTATCGGAATTAACACAGGCCGGCAAACAACTCGATTACACGCGAAAACTCGAATCCACACTGCAGCAGCGCTTGGATAACCTGCTCGCGCCGGTTCTGGGGATGGAGCGTTTTCAGGCACAGGTGACGGCGGATATTGACTTTAGCGCTCAAGAATTAACTTCCGAGACCTTTAATCCCACAGCCCCTGCGCTGCGCAGCGAGCAAAAAGTCAGCGAACAGCGGCAAAGCAGCCAGCCGCCGCAAGGCGTGCCGGGGGCGCTGTCCAATCAGCCGCCGGCTGAAGGCCGCGCCCCGCAGCAAGCGACCGCCACCGCGACCACCGCAGGCGGGCCGATTGCCGCCGGACAGCCGCTGGTCGATGCCTACGGTGAACAAATCAAAGACCCGCAAAGCGGCCAACCGATGCTCGCGCCCTTCCCTGCTGATACGCGCGAGCAGGCTACGCGCAATTTTGAACTCGACCGAAAAATCCAGCACAGCAAGCAACCCGTAGGGCAGCTTAAGCGCCTTTCTGTCGCGCTGGTGGTTGACCATCAGATGAAGGCAAACGCCGAAGGTGAATTAGTCGCAACGCCCTGGACAAGCCAAGAGCTTTCGCAATTGACTGAACTGGTACAGAGCGCGGTAGGTTTTGATGCGGCCAGAGGCGATCAGGTTCAGGTGATCAACGCACCCTTTAACGCCATGGCCGAAGAGCCTCTGCCAGAAATAGCCTTTTACCAACAACCTTGGTTCTGGCAATTGGGCAAACCGGCGCTCGCCCTGCTCGTGCTGTTGATATTGATATTCGGCCTGCTGCGCCCGTTACTTAAACCTGCGGGTTCGTCCAAAGCACTCGCGCTGCTGGATAACCAAAGCGAGCCGCTGGAAGGTGAGTTGCCCGAAGCCGAGCCACTCGCCCTGCCCAGCCCGAAAGCGGAAAAACCGCTACGCCTGCCCGGCGCAACGGAAGGCTTTAACGCACAGCTCGATGCCATTCGCGATCTGGTCGCCGATGACCCCGGCCGCGTGGCGCAAGTGGTCAAACTCTGGATGAACCCTTAAATGATGGAACTCTCCCTGCCCGGTATCGACAAAGCGGCCATTTTGCTGCTGTCCTTGGGCGAATCCGATGCGGCCGCCGTACTGCGCCAGCTCGATGCCAAAGAGGTGCAGCGTGTGGGCCTGTGCATGGCGCAGCTTGCCAATGTGCGCCGCGAACAGGTCGAGGCGGTGGTCGCTGAATTTATCGATACCGTCAACGACCACACCAGCTTAGGTCTGGGCACGGACGATTACATCCGTAGCATGCTGACCCAAGCCTTGGGCGAAGATAAAGCCGGAAATCTGATTGACCGCATCTTGATTGGCGGCAATACCAGCGGGCTGGACAGCCTTAAATGGATGGAAGCGCGCGCAGTAGCCGATGTGATTCGTTTTGAGCACCCGCAAATTCAGGCCATTGTGGTGGCTTATCTTGACCCCGACCAAGCGAGCGAAGTGTTAAGCCATCTCGATAGCAAAGTACGGCTCGATATTATCCAGCGCGTCGCCTCGCTCTCGACCGTGCAGCCGACGGCGCTTAAAGAACTCAATCAGATTTTGGAAAAACAGTTCGCCGGCAGCAGCGGCAACTCGCGCACCCACTTGGGCGGAGTAAAACGCGCGGCCAATATCCTCAATTGTCTGGACAGTTCCTTAGAAAGTGAACTGCTCGATACCCTGCGCCAGACCGATAACAGCCTGTACACCCAGCTCGAAGATTTAATGTTCGTCTTCGACAACCTCGCCGATGCCGACGACCGTGGCATTCAAACACTGCTGCGCGAAGTGCCGCCACAAACCCTGCTGATTGCGCTGCGCGGCGCAGATGAGGCGGTCAAGGGCAAAATCTTTAACAACATGTCGCGCCGCGCCGCCGAACTGTTGCGTGAAGACCTCGCCGCCAACGGCCCAGTGCGCCTGTCCGAAGTGCAAGCGGCGCAAAAAGAAATCGTCGCCATTGCCCGCCGTATGGCCGATGCTGGAGAAATCACCCTGGGCGGCGCGGGTGCCGAACAGATGCTGTAACGCGCCGTCATGTCCGCATTCAAAGACTCGCTCGCCCCCATCCCCGCGCGTGATGCAAAGCCGTTTTCGTCTTGGTCGCTGCCACAGTTTTGCGTAGCTGAAACCGCGCTTATCAGTGACCAAGACGCGCGCGAAGAAGCGGTCAAAGCCCCGGTTATCGACGAGCAAGCACTGCAAGCGCTGCGTGATAAAGCCTATCAAGAAGGTTTTACCCAAGGTGAACGCGAGGGTTTTGCGCAAGGCGAGCAAAAAGCCAAGGAACAAGCAGAGCAGGCGCTGAATAGCCGCCTAAGCAGCCTGCAAAGCTTGATGCAAGCGCTGTTTGAGCCGATTGCCGAACAAGATCAGCAGATTGAAAACGCCCTGCTGGATTTATTGCAACAACTGAGCAAAGCGGTGATTCGCCGTGAACTCAAAATGGATTCCAGTCAAATCCTGCCGCTGCTGCGCGAGGCGCTATCCCTGCTGCCCATCGGTGCGGACAATCTTCATCTTTGGGTCAGTGCACAAGATTTTGCCGCCGTTAAAGCCTTTCGTGACCACCACAACGAACACTGGCGAATCTGCGAAGACCCGGATTTATTGCCCGGCGGTTTTCGTCTGGAAAGCCAGCACAGCCGCATTGACGCCACTATTGAAGCCAGGCTGGAACAAGCCTTTGCGCAGATCGCCGAAAGGCAACGCGAACAACGCCTGCATCCGCCTGCTACCGATTTATCTATTAGCCTCTCCCCCATCAATGAGGAAGGGAAGCCTTGGGCAAGCGATGCAACTTAACCGAATTAGCTTGCGCAAACGCCTAAACGCCTACCAAAGCAGCCTGCATCTGCCAGAGCAACCTGGCGTCGAAGGCCGCTTGCTGCGCTCGGTGGGTCTATTACTGGAAGCCTTGGGATTAAGAGCCGCACTTGGCAACCGCTGCCAAATCATCAATGACGAGCGCTTTCACTCCGCCCGGGTGGAAGCCGAAGTCGTCGGTTTTTGTGGCGAGCGCGTATTTTTAATGCCGGTCGGGCCTCTCGCCGGTATTGCGCCAGGCGCTCGGGTCGTGCCGATTGCTGGCGGCGATCGTCTGCCGATGGGGCGCAGCATGTTAGGTCGGGTGCTCGACGGCACCGGCAAAGCGCTTGATAACAAAGGCCGCATGCGCGCCGATGACTGGATACCCATGCAGGGCGAGGTCATCAACCCGCTAGAGCGCTGCCCCATCCGCCAGCCGCTGGATGTCGGCATTCGCAGCATTAACGGCCTGTTAACCGTCGGACGAGGCCAGCGGCTGGGGCTATTCGCCGGAACCGGTGTGGGTAAATCGGTACTGCTCGGCATGATGACGCGCTTTACCGAGGCCGACATTGTGGTAGTGGGTTTGATTGGCGAACGCGGACGCGAAGTCGCTGAATTTATTGAGCAAATTTTGGGTGAGGAGGGCATGAAACGCGCCGTGGTGATTGCCTCGCCGGCCGACGACGCACCGCTTTTGCGTCTACGCGCCGCCATGTACTGCACGCGCGTTGCCGAATATTGGCGCGACAAAGGCAAACACGTACTGCTGCTGATGGACTCCTTAACCCGCTACGCGCAGGCGCAGCGCGAAATTGCCTTGGCGGTGGGCGAGCCACCGGCCACCCGCGGCTATCCGCCGTCCGTTTTCGCCAAACTGCCGGCGCTGGTCGAACGCGCCGGTAACGCGCAGGCAGGCGGCGGCTCCATCACGGCTTTTTATACCGTGCTAAGCGAAGGCGACGACCCGCAAGACCCGATTGCCGATGCCGCGCGAGGCATTCTCGACGGCCACTTTGTGCTGTCGCGCCAATTGGCCGAAGAAGGGCTGTATCCGGCCATCGATATCGAAGCCTCCATCAGCCGCGTCATGCCGCAAGTGGTCAGCGCCGAACAACTGGCAAAAAGCCAACGCTTTCGCGCCCTTTGGTCGCGCTGGCAACAAAGCCGCGACCTGATCAGCATCGGCGCATACAGCTCCGGGGACGCTCAAACGGATCTGGCCATCACCCGCGCACCGCAGATGGAAGGCTATCTGCGCCAATCGCTTAGTGAACGGGTCGATTTTGCACAAAGTGAGGCGCAATTAACCGAATTGCTGAGTGCGCCGCTGCCGCCGAATCACCAGTAATTTTCTACCGCAATCTGCCCAGGTTTGCGTGTTAAAGCCAGACGCATGCCACGCTCTTTTAATACGGCGCGGCAGTCTTCGACCATCTTAGGATTGCCGCAGAGCATCAATCTTGACTGTTCGGCTGACAGTGCAAAACCCGCCGCTTGTTCTAACTCGCCGCTTTTAAGCAACACCGGGATGCGCTGATGCAATGTGCCGCTATGGTGCTCGCGGGTAATGATCGGGATATAGCGCAGTTTGCTTGCGTATTCAGCAAGATAATCGCGCCGCGCAAGATCTGCAATCATCGGCTGATAAGCAAGTTCCGCAGCCTCGCGCACGCTATAAACCAGCACAATGCGGTTAAAACGTTGCCAGACTTCAAAATCCTGCAAAATCGATAAAAACGGCGCAAGGCCGGTACCGGTAGCAAGCAACCATAAATCTTCGCCGTCTGCGAAACGGTTTAGCGTTAAAAAGCCAAAGGCTTGCTTATCAATCAGTAAATGATCGCCCAGACGCAGACGCGAAAGCTCGCCGGTAAACTCGCCGTTCGGTACGACAATGGAGAAAAACTCCAAAAACTCATCGTGCGGCGCAGAAACCATCGAATAAGCGCGCCAAACCAAGCTGCCGTCTGCCTTCTGTACGCCAAGACGGGCAAATTGTCCGGCTTGAAAACGAAATGCCGCGTCACGTTCAGTACGAAAGCTAAATAAATTGGCAGTTAGCGGGTGGATCGCGGTAATGGGTTGGCGGGTGAATTTTTCGGCGTTCATGGCTTGCTCTCTCCCTTCCCTATAAGCGGGCAAGGGGTTTTAACAGTTTTTATAATATCCAAGCAAAGCATATATTTACTGGCTTGTGTTTTTGGTTGGACTCATGCAAATTTGAAAGGCATTGCGGAAAATGGAAAAGGGGTTGGTTATGGCTGCGGCGGCGTTTGATACGGCTGAGCATATTGAAGCGTTGGAAAAAGAAGGCATTGAGCACAACCATGCGCGTGCTTTTGTCAAGCTCGTGTGGCGCTCGCATAAAGCGGTCCTGGCTACCCAAGCTAAAGAGCAGCAAGAAATCAGCGCTCGTACAGCAAAAGAACAAGATAGCAAGACAGAGCATAAAATTGAGCTTCTGCGTAAAGACTTAGGAGCTGTTGAAGAGCGGCTCAATGGCAAGCTGACAAATCTTGAAACAGGCCTGCGTAAAGACATGGAAGCTGTCGAAGAGCGCCTTAATGGCAAGCTGGTAAATCTTGAAACAGGCCTGCGTAAAGACATGTAAGCTGTTGAAGAGCGCCTTAATGGCAAGCTGGTAAATCTTGAAACAGGGCTGCGCAAGGACATGACAAATCTTGAAACGGGTCTGCGCAAAGACATGGAAGCTCTAGGTAACAAATTGATTATCCGGCTGACCTTGGCCATGCTTGGAGTGTTTGGCGTTGTAGGTACTATCCTGGGTTTCGTACTGCGTGCTGTGCTGATGAAATAAATCATCTGACCCATTTCCTGCTTTTTCATGTTGTCCTTAAAGCCCTGCTCAAAGCGGGGCTTTTTGTTACTGGGGACGCTCTTTTGAGGTGCCAACCAGGCAGCGCTACGCTAAGTTCCACCGCATGTAAAGCCTGTGGAGAAGCAGCAAATCAGCAGCAAATCGGTTGAGATAGATTTGTTTAGCGATGACGGAGCGGATTAAAGCGCGCACGGACAATCCCAAAATGCAGCCTACCCTCTCCCATTTATGCATTTCCGCAGAGGCTGCGAGGGCATTTAACTGTCGCCAAAAAACCGCTTCATCCCTTCAAACCAGCCGCTGGCTTTGGGCGAGTGGCTTTGGTTGCCGCTGAGTGTGCTGCGGAACTCTTCAAGCAGTTCGCGCTGGCGTTTGGTCAGTTTGACCGGGGTTTCCACCACAATGCGGCACATTAAATCGCCCGCCGTGCTGCGCCCGTAGGGCATTACGCCTTTGCCGCGCAGGCGGAACAACTTGCCGCTCTGGCTGCCTTCGGGGATTTTCAGTTTGACCCGTCCGTTTAACGTCGGCACTTCCAGTTCACCGCCCAGCGCAGCCTCGGCAAAATTGACCGGCACTTCGCAGTACAAATCCGCACCGTCGCGCTGGAAAATCGGGTGCTCGCGTACCTGGATAACGACGTATAAATCGCCGCCCGCCTCGCCTTCGCCGGTTAAGCGAATGCGCGTGCCGCTGTCCACGCCTGCTGGAATGGTGACCGATAGGCTTTTTTCTTCCTCGACCTGGCCGCTGCCGTGGCAACTGGTGCAAGGTTCGGGAATGATTTTTCCCGTGCCGCCGCAGCGCGGGCAGGTTTGCTGCAGGGCAAAAAAGCCTTGCTGCATACGCACTTGACCGCTGCCGTTACAGGTGCTGCAAGTGATCGGGCTGGTGCCCGGTTTGGCACCGCTGCCGTTGCAGGTTTTGCAGGCCACCTGTAGCGGGATGTGGATGGTGGTTTTATGGCCGTGAACGGCTTGCTCCAAATCAAGCACCAGCCGGTATTGCAAATCGGTGCCACGACGACGCGATGAACCACCGCGCCCGGCGGAAAATAAATCGGAGAACATGTCACCGAAGATGTCGGAAAAGCCGCCCGCGCCAAAGCCGCCGTCCGCACCGCCTGCCATATTAGGATCAACCCCGGCATGGCCGTATTGGTCATAACGCGTGCGTTTTTCTGCATCGGTAAGCACTTCGTAAGCTTCGGACGCTTCTTTGAACTTTTCCTCAGCGGCTTTGTCCCCGGGATTTCTGTCCGGGTGGTATTTCATGGCAAGACGGCGGTAGGCTTTTTTTAGCTCCGCTTCGCTCGCGCCTTTGTTTACCCCGAGTACTTCGTAATAGTCACGTTTGGCCATGCCGGATTGCGCTCTTTAATTTCACGGTTTTTAAAGACTAAAAACGCGAGCACCCATGCGCTCGCGTCTTTTTACCCTCTCCCATAAATGGGAAGGCGTTTGCTTCCCTTGCCCGCTGGCAAAAGCGGGCTAAGGAGAAGCGCAGGCGTTACTTGTTGTCTTTAACCTCTTCAAATTCCGCATCGACGACATCATCCGCGCCTTTCGGCGTTTCCTGTGCACCTTCTTGCGCTTTGCTTTCGTATAACTTCTGCGCCAGCGGGCTGCTGGCGGCAGAAAGCGCCGCAACGGCGGCTTCAATGGCGGCTTTGTCGTCGCCTTTAACGGCCGCCTCCAAATCAGCCAGTGCTTTTTCCACGGCGGCTTTGTCTTCGGCGCTGGCCTTATCGCCCGCTTCGGTCAACATTTTGCGCGTGGCGTGCACCAGTGCATCGCCTTGGTTGCGCACGGCTATCAGCTCTTCAAACTTGCGGTCTTCTTCGGCGTTGGCTTCGGCATCGCGCACCATGCGCTCGATTTCGTCATCGGAAAGCCCCGAGTTGGCCTTGATCACGATGGATTGCTGCTTGCCGGTCGCCTTGTCTTTAGCGGACACGTGCAAAATGCCGTTGGCATCAATGTCAAAGGTCACTTCAATTTGCGGCACACCACGCGGGGCGGGCGGAATGTCGGCCAAATCAAATTTTTCCAGCGATTTATTCTGCGCCGCTTGTTTGCGCTCGCCTTGCAACACGTGGATGGTGACGGCTGTTTGGTTGTCATCCGCGGTAGAGAAGGTCTGCGTCTTCTTGGTCGGGATGGTGGTGTTTTTCTCAATCAGCGGGGTCATCACGCCGCCCATGGTTTCGATGCCCAAGGTCAGCGGGGTCACGTCGAGCAACAGTACGTCTTTCACCTCACCGGAAAGCACCGCGCCCTGAATAGCCGCGCCCATTGCCACCGCTTCATCGGGGTTGACGTCTTTGCGCGGCTCTTTGCCGAAAAATTCAGCAACTTTTTGCTGCACCAGCGGCATGCGCGTTTGCCCGCCGACCAGAATCACGTCGTGAATGCCGGAAGCCTCTAAACCTGCGTCTTTTAGCGCGATACGGCAAGGCTCAATGGTGCGGGCGACCAAGTCCTCAACCAGAGCCTCCAGCTTGGCGCGGGAGATTTTCAAGTTAAGGTGCTTAGGCCCTGAAGCATCGGCGGTGATATAAGGCAGGTTGACATCAGTCTGTTGGCTGGAAGACAGCTCGATTTTGGCTTTTTCAGCCGCTTCTTTTAAGCGCTGCATGGCGAGCGGGTCGCCTTTTAAGTCAATCCCGCTGTCTTTTTTAAAGCTGTCAACAAGGTAGTCAATCAGGCGCAAGTCAAAGTCTTCACCGCCCAGGAAGGTATCGCCATTGGTCGCCAGCACTTCAAATTGATGCTCGCCGTCCACTTCGGCAATTTCAATCACCGATACGTCAAAGGTACCGCCGCCCAAGTCATAGACAATGATGGTGTGGTCGCCCTTGGCTTTGTCCATACCGTAGGCGAGCGCGGCAGCAGTGGGCTCGTTGATGATGCGTTTAACTTCAAGACCTGCAATGCGCCCGGCATCCTTGGTCGCTTGACGCTGGCTGTCGTTAAAGTAGGCCGGAACGGTAATCACCGCTTCGCTGACCGTCTCGCCCAGATAGTCCTCGGCGGTTTTTTTCATTTTTTTCAGCACTTCGGCAGAAATCTGCGGCGGCGCCATTTTTTGCCCTTTGGCTTCGACCCAGGCATCCCCGTTGTTCGCCTTGGTGATTTTGTAGGGCACCATTTTGATGTCTTTTTGCACGACATCTTCATCAAAACGGCGGCCAATCAGACGTTTAACGGCATACAAGGTGTCATGCGGATTGGTTACCGCCTGGCGTTTGGCAGACTGGCCGACGAGGATTTCACCGTCGCCGGTGTAGGCGATAATCGACGGTGTGGTACGCCCGCCTTCAGCGTTTTCAATCACCTTGGCGCTGCCGTTTTCCAGCACGGACACGCAGGAGTTGGTGGTGCCAAGGTCGATACCAATAATTTTGCCCATTTTAAATACTCTCCGAACTTAGGATTGGGTAGCGCTTTGCAACTGATCTGCCCAGTTAAATGGGGCAGATTGCGATTTTTTCAAGTTATTTACTGACCACGACCATGGCCGGTCTCAGCAAACGGCCATTCAGCAGATAGCCTTTTTGGAATACGCGAAGCACCGTATTGGGCTCAACTTCGGCGCTTTCCTCGGTGGTCATGGCTTGGTGCTGCTGCGGGTCGAACGGTGCGCCGTGCGGGTCAACCGGCTCAATTTGATGGCGCTTTAAGGTATCGAGCAACAGTTTGAGCGTTAACTCCATGCCTTCGCGCATGGCTTTGTACGCTTCGCTTTCGATGTCGGTAAGCTCAAGGCCGCGTTCCAGACTATCCACTACCGCCAGCAAATCGCCAGCAAAGCGCTCCAAAGCAAATTTGTGCGCCTTTTCTACGTCCTGCTCGGCGCGACGACGCAGATTTTGCAAATCAGCGGCGGTGCGCAGCGCCTGGTCTTGCGCGGCGGCGAGTTGCTCTTGCAAGGCCTCGGCCTGTGCTTGCCAGTCGATCACTTCTGCCTCGGGCGCGGGGGGAACGCTGTCTTCCTGCGACACATTCAAGTTCTGTTCGTCAGCCACCTTATCCTCCTAAAAACCTGTGCTCATCGTTACGCGGCTATATGGGGATGGTTTACGTCGTTTCAAGGTGTCTTGTCGGCAGCAGGGCGCATGCGGTAAAAGACAAGGGTCTGTTCCCGCCTCAAACGTGGCCGCGACGGAGCCAGATTTTGCGCGCAGCAAGGCGCGAGAAGAGAAATTTGCTCATGCAAATGAACGACGAGCAACACAGCGGCGCACAAAATCTGGCCCGTCCCTTCGGGCTGCGCCCAAAATTTCGCCATACGTTGTTGCAGCATTTGCCAAGGTTGTACACATTGGCTGCATGCTGCGCCTAGTCTGGCGAAATTTTGAGCAGCAGCACGGCTCGCGTTTGAGGCGGGAACAGACCCTAGCCATCCACAGGAGTTTTTTATGCTGCTGCAACTGTCCATCCGTAACTACGCCTTGGTTTCACAGCTTGACCTTGAACTTGCTGCCGGTATGACGGTGATTACCGGCGAGACCGGCGCGGGCAAATCCATCATGCTCGATGCGCTGGGGCTGGCCTTGGGTGACCGCGCCGATGGTAATGCAGTGCGCCCGGGTACGGACAAGGCCGATATTCTGGCCGCTTTTGACTTAAGCCAAAGCCCAGAAGCCGCAAGCTGGCTTTCGCAGCGCGACCTGGAACAAGACGGTCTGTGCCTGTTACGCCGTGTGGTCAGCAGTGAAGGCCGCTCGCGCGGCTATATCAACGGCACGCCCTGCCCGTTAAGCGACCTTAAGGCGCTCGGTGAATTGCTGCTCGACATTCACAGTCAACACGAGCACCAATCGCTGTTGCAAAGCGAAACCCAGCGTCGCTTGCTGGATAACTTCGCCGGCAGTACCGATCTCGCTAAAAGCGTGCAACGCAGTGCGCAGCAATGCCAGCAACTGCGCAGCCAGCTCAATCGCTTAAGCCAGGCGGACGACGAACAACGCGCGCGCCAGCAGCTTTTACGCTATCAATTGGAAGAGCTGGACCTGCTCGCCTTGGCCGAAGGCGAATGGGAGCAGCTTGAACAGGAGCATCAAACCCTCTCCGGCGCAGCCGATTTACTCTCAAGCTGCGCCGAAGTGCTTGCCTTAAGCGAAGCTGACGGCGGCCATCTGCTAGCTGCGTTATCGGGCAGCCTGCATCGCTTAACCAGTTGCGCCCCCTTACCCGAAGCCTTGGGCGAAGTCTGCGAACTGCTGGAAAGCGCCCAAATCCAAATTGAGGAGGCGGTCTCATCGGCGCAGCGCTTTATCGACCATTTCGACAACGACCCCGAGCGCGCGCAGTTTCTTGAAGAGCGCATCAGCAGCGTCTACAGCCTCGCCCGCAAGCACCGCGTGCAGCCTTCCGAACTGCATCGTCATCATCAGCAATTGGCGGCGGAACTTGCCAGCATCAGCGCCGATGAGCAAACCCTTGGCGAACTGGATGAAGCCTTAACCGCTGCGCTGCAAAGCTATCAACAACAGGCCGGCGAGTTAAGCGCACAGCGTGAGGAAGCCGCCGCCCGTCTATCGGCCGCCGTAGAAGCGCAAATGCAGCGCCTGGGTATGCAGGGTGGGCGCTTTGTAATTGCGCTGCACCTGCGCGAGCACACTGAACCGCACGCGGGCGGGCAGGAGCAGGTGGAATTTTTGGTCAGCGCCAACCCGGGCAGTGCGCCAAGGCCACTGATAAAAGTGGCCTCCGGCGGCGAATTGTCACGGATTAGTCTGGCCATTCAGGTGATTGCCGCGCAGACCTCGCGCGTGCCCACGCTGATTTTTGACGAAGTCGATGTCGGCATCGGCGGGCCAACCGCTGAAGTGGTCGGCCAGCTACTGCGCCAGTTGGGCAGCCGCGGGCAAGTGTTGGTCGTCACCCATCTGGCACAAGTGGCCGCGCAGGGGCATCAGCATCTATTGGTCGAAAAACGCAGCGACGCACAGAGCACGCAAACCGCCGTGCTGGCGCTGGACAACAAAGGCCGTCATCAAGAAATCGCGCGCATGCTGGGCGGCGTTGAGATTACCGCCGAATCCCTCGCCCACGCCCACAAAATGCTGGCGAATGTGCAAGGCTAAATGCGCACAGAAACGGGTCTGCCAAAGCAGACCTGTTCAGACCCAAAAATCAGCTATCTTTTTTGCGCACATAGAGCACAAGGTTATGGCCGACCAATTCATAACCTTGCTGGCGCACCACTTCCTTTTTGCGCTCTTCGATTTCGGCATCGTAGAACTCGATAATCTCGCCGTTATCGACACAGACCATATGGTCGTGGTGCTCGCTGTCGGCCAGTTCAAACACCGCGTGGCCGCCATCAAAATTGTGCCTGCGCACCAAACCCGCCGTCTCAAACTGCGTCAGTACGCGGTAGACTGTGGCAAGCCCGACATCTTCACCGGCCTCCATCAGCGCCTTGTAGACATCCTCGGCGCTCATGTGCCGCTGCTCGTGAGTATCGAGCATTTGCAGTATCTTGATGCGCGGCAAAGTGACTTTAAGGCCGACTTTGCGCAGTTCGTTATTTTCAACCATGTGTTGTCTTCTCTATAAGCGTTACTTCTACACGAGGTGCGATGCGGGTATTATCCGCACCTTGTTTGCCCGGTAAAAAGTTAGCGGAAATCTTGAATGTTAAACACCAAGCACTTGTTGACCAGCCTTACCCTGACCGCAGTCATTGTTTTAGCAGGCTGCTTCCCCGGCGTCTACAAAATCGACATCCAGCAAGGTAATGTTGTCACGCAGGATATGATAGACGAATTAAGACCCGGAATGTCCAAAGCGCAAGTGCGCTACATTATGGGCAATCCGCTGATTACCGATACCTTTCATGCCAGACGCTGGGATTATCTGTACAGCCTGCAAACCGGTTCAGGCGAAAAAAGCCAAAAACGCATGAGCCTGTACTTTAACGATGGCGACCAGTTAATCGCCGTTTCCGGTGACTTTCGGCTAAAACCCGGAAAAACACGTGATGAGGCCATTTTGGGAACACAGGCTAATGCAGAATCCATCACCGCACCACCCATAACAGACAATAGTGCTGAGCTACCCGGCGAGCCAGAGCCTGCTGCGCAAGAAACGCCGCTGGTCAGCCAACAGCCGCCTGCCACAGAAAACACAGAAAAGCCCTCGTTACAGTTTTCCGATAATCGCTCGATGGAACCCGGTGCGCCGCCACCTGGTTCGCTGGAAGAACAAATCCAGCACGAGCTGGACGCTGCCAAGCCCATACAGCAGCAACAGCCCGGTCAACTTTAAGCGGCTTTTGCCGCGCGTCTGCGGCGTATTTCTTTCGGGTCAAGCCGCAGCGGGCGGTAAATTTCTACCCGCTCGCCTTCTTGCAAAACATGCGCTTCGGGGTTTTTCAACCGTTTGCCGAAAATGCCCAAAGCGCAGCAGGATAAATCAAGCTCGGGAAACTTGGCCGCAAGCCCTGAGGCTAGCGCCGCTTGTCGTGCGCTGCTGCCCTCTTTCATCGCTAGCCGGCATATTACCTGCTGATTGGGCGCGGCGTAGACCACTTCAACCGATACCATCAACCGCGCCAAATAATGCCCTTGCACGGGCGCAAAACGCATCCACCATGGACGCGGCCAATTGATTA
Source organism: Ventosimonas gracilis (assembly GCF_001580025.1). Classification (GTDB taxonomy): domain Bacteria; phylum Pseudomonadota; class Gammaproteobacteria; order Pseudomonadales; family Pseudomonadaceae; genus Ventosimonas; species Ventosimonas gracilis. The sequence goes on from NZ_LSZO01000058.1 coordinate 20,695, forward strand.
AACAAAGGCCCCAAACTCGCCTTAACCAGTGCGCCGGAATAATCAAAGGAAAGATCCAGGCTGATTTTGCAAGCCGCCTCGCCAAGCGGGGTAAACAGCCATAAACCGTGCAGCTTTTTAAAGGGTCCTTCGGCCAAATTCATCTCAATGCGCTCGCCTGGCACCAGCGCATTGCGCGTGACGAACTGCTGACGAATAATCCCTTTGCCCAGCTTAAGCCGCGCCAGCATGTGGGTTTGGCTCACTTCGAGCACCTCGCCCGCTTCGCACCAAGGCAAAAAGTCACTGTAGTGCGCGACATCATTGACCAACTCATACATCGACTGCGCTGAATAAGGCAGCAAAGCCGAGCGCTGAATATGGCAGCTCATGCGGTAATCCCAATAGCGGCACGACCCATCGCGCCCATAAAAGCCAAAAGAGCCGCGTATTTTCAATTATTTGTAAGAACCGCTCAAGCTATCGCCAGTATTGCGGCAACTGTCTATACTTCGCGCCCCATGAGTAAACCGAAAAAAGCCGCCAAAGGCACTATCGCGCTGAATAAAAAAGCGCAGCACGACTATTTTATTGAGCAGCGCGTTGAGGCGGGATTGGTGCTGTCCGGTTGGGAAGTCAAAAGCCTGCGCGCGGGCAAAGCGCAATTGGTCGACAGTTACGTCCTGCTAAAAGACGGTGAGGCTTGGCTTTTAGGCTGCCATATCACGCCGCTTGCCAGCGCCAGCAGCCACGTCTATGCAGACCCCACGCGCAGCCTCAAACTCCTGCTCAGTAAACGCGAATTGGGAAAATTATTCGGCGCAGTACAACAAAAAGGCTACGCCTGTGTTGCCTTGGCACTGTATTGGAAAAAACACCTGATTAAGTGCGAAATCGCCCTCGGCAAAGGCAAAAAAGCCTTCGACAAACGCCACAGCGAAAAAGAGCGCGACGCTGGACGTGAAATCCACCGAGCACTGCGCAATAAGGGCAAGGAAGAGGATTAACCTGCTAGCAAGCGGGTTTTTCTGTATTTCTAGTATCGGGAAGTAATGCGCAGTCCAAAGACATCCAATCGCGCGACCGCAAAGACAAAGCCCCATTTTCTTGGTTCAATCTCCATGCTTGAGCCAAACCTAAAAGACTAAAAGATTGAAACAGGAAAAACCCTATGACCAGCACCCAGCAACGCGCCGCCCTGCAACGCCAGATATGGCAAATCGCCAATGACGTGCGCGGCGCGGTCGATGGCTGGGATTTCAAGCAATACGTCCTGGGCACCCTGTTCTATCGCTTCATCAGCGAGAATTTCACCGCCTATATCGAGGCCGACGATGACTGCATCCAGTACGCCAAGCTGTCCGACAGCGTCATCACCCCGGAGATCAAGGATGACGCCATCAAGACCAAGGGCTACTTCATCTACCCCAGTCAGTTGTTCGTCAACGTGGCCGCCAGTGCCAACACCAACGAAAGTCTGAACACCGACCTGGCGCGCATCTTCGCCGCCGTCGAAAGCTCTGCCAATGGGTATCCATCAGAGCGTGACATCAAAGGCCTGTTTGCCGACTTCGACACCACCAGCAACCGCCTCGGCAACACCGTAGCCGACAAAAATAGCCGATTGGCCGCCGTGCTCAAACGGGTCGCCGAACTCGACTTCGGCGACTTTAAAGACAATCACATCGACCTATTCGGCGATGCCTACGAGTTCCTCATCTCAAACTACGCCGCCAACGCCGGAAAATCTGGCGGCGAGTTCTTCACTCCGCAGAATGTATCCAAACTGATCGCGCGGCTGGCCATGCACAAGCAAGCCAGCGTCAACAAGATTTACGACCCGGCCTGCGGCTCCGGATCGCTGTTGCTGCAGGCTAAGAAGCAATTCGACGAACACATCATCGAAGACGGGTTTTACGGCCAGGAAATCAACCACACCACGTATAACCTGGCGCGGATGAACATGTTCCTGCACAACATCAACTACGACAAGTTCAACATCCAGTTGGGCGATACGCTGCGGAGCCCACATTTTGGCGACGAGAAACCCTTTGATGCCATCGTATCCAACCCGCCCTATTCGGTGAAGTGGATTGGCGGCGACGACCCCACCCTCATCAACGACGATCGCTTTGCCCCGGCCGGCGTGCTGGCACCCAAGTCCAAAGCCGACTTCGCCTTCGTGCTGCACGCGCTGCACTATCTATCCGCCAAAGGCCGCGCCGCCATCGTGTGCTTCCCCGGCATCTTTTACCGGGGCGGAGCCGAGCAGAAAATTCGCCAGTATCTGGTGGACAACAACTATGTAGAGAGCGTGATTTCTCTCGCGCCAAACCTGTTCTTTGGCACCACCATTGCCGTAAACATTCTGGTGCTCTCAAAACACAAGGCCGACACCAACACCCAGTTTATCGACGCCAGCAGCCTGTTCAAGAAAGAAACCAACAACAACGTGCTGCTGGACTCGCATATCGAGCAAATCATGTCGGTGTTCGACAGCAAGGCCGACGTGGAACACTTTGCCAAATCAGTGAATCACGATGTGATCGCCGATAATGACTACAACCTGTCGGTCAGCAGCTATGTTCAAGCCAAGGACACCCGCGAGGAGATGGATATTGCCAAACTCAACGCCGAGCTGAAAACCACCGTGGCCCGCATCGACCAGCTTCGGAAGGATATTGACGCTATCGTCGCTGAGATTGAAGGAAGGGGGCAGGAGGCATGAGCAGCATGAACTTCTTGGACAAACTGCTGGATGGGGTTGAGGTCGAGTGGAAAACGTTGGGGGAAGTAACATCGCCTACGGCTAATGTTAAGTGGCGCGATGCGAACCGCACCTACCGATATATTGACCTCACCTCTGTAAATATTGAAACGAAGACAATAGTTGAGACATCAGAAATAACGCGCAGCAACGCACCAAGCCGTGCGCAAAAGCTTGTTGAAAAGGATGATGTTATTTTTGCAACGACACGTCCGGCTCAACGGCGCTATTGTTTAATTGATGATTATCATGCTGGCGAAGTTGCCAGCACCGGTTACTGCGTTCTACGCGCCAAGAAAGAAGAGGTATCGCCCAAGTGGATTTTGCATTGGATCGCATCTTCTGATTTCAAGGCCTATGTTGAAGAAAATCAAAGTGGATCTGCATATCCCGCTATTTCAGATGCAAAGGTAAAGGATTTCAAGATTCCCATTCCATGCCCTGAAGATTCAAAAAAATCGCTTGAAATCCAAACAAAAATAGTCCAGATTTTAGACGCATTCAGCGAGCTTACCAGCGAGCTTACCAGCGAGCTTATTTTGCGCAAAAAACAATACGAATACTATCGCGAGCAGTTGTTGAGTTTTGAAGATGGGGAAGTGGAATGGAGGACACTGGGAGACGTAACCAAGAAGTGGTACTCAGGCGGAACGCCAAAAGCAGGTGTGCCAGAGTATTACGAAGGCGGTGATATTCCATGGCTAAGAACCCAAGAGGTCAAGTTTTCAGATATTAAGAGTACCGAAGTAAAAATTACTCAGGCGGCGCTAGACAGTTCGGCAGCGAAGTGGATTCCGGCAAACTGCGTAATCGTTGCAATATCGGGTGCAACCGCAGGTAGATCTGCGATTAACAAGATTCCGCTAGCCACCAATCAGCACTGCGGCTGCCTAGAGATTGACAGCAAAAAGGCGTTGTACCGCTATGTATTTCACTGGGTAAGTTTTAATTATGAAAACATCAAAGCGCTAGGCCAAGGTGCTAGAGGCGATCTGAACTCAAGCATCATCAAAAGTTTCAAGCTCCCTCTTCCTTATGCGAACGACCCTGAAAAGTCCCTTGCCGAGCAAACCCGCATTGTCGCCATTCTCGACAAATTTGACACCCTCACCACCTCCATCAGCGAAGGCTTGCCCCGCGAGATCGAATTGCGCCAGAAGCAATACAACCATTACCGTGATCTGCTGTTGAGCTTCCCCAAACCGGACATCGCATATGGTTGACTTCACCAAACCGATTGCCGAATTGAACCGCTTTATCGTCCTCGACAGGTACGACAAACAATGGCAGGTGGCCGACAGCTATCAAACCGAAAGCGATCTTGAGTATGAGTTTATTCAGGATTTGGTCAATCAAGGGTATGAATACCTGCCGGAACTGAAAACCCCGGAAGCGCTACTGGCCAACGTGCGCGAACAGTTGCAGGCGCTGAACCATGTCCAATTCTCGGACGGCGAATGGGCACGCCTCATAGAAAGCTGGCTGGATAAGCCTAGCGATGGAATCGTCGAAAAAACCCGCAAGATTCATGACGATTATATCCATGACTTCGTGTTCGACGACGGACGTATCCAGAACATCACCCTGCTCGACAAGAAGCACATCACCCGCAACAAGGCGCAGGTGATCAAGCAGTTCGAGCAAACCGGCAGCCATGTCAACCGCTATGACGTAACGGTGCTGGTCAACGGCCTGCCGCTGGTGCAGGTAGAACTGAAAAAGCGCGGTGTCGCCATCCGCGAGGCCTTCAACCAAGTGCATCGCTACAGCAAGGAGAGCTTCAACAGCGAGCATTCCCTGTTCAGATATTTGCAGTTGTTCGTTATCTCCAACGGCACCGACACGCGTTACTTCGCCAACACCACGCAGCGCAATAAGAACAGCTTCGACTTCACCATGAATTGGGCGCAGGCCGACAACAGCCCGGTCAAGGATTTGAAGGATTTCACCGCCACCTTCTTCCAGAAGCGCACCTTGCTCAATGTGCTGCTGACCTATTCGGTGTTCGACGTCGGCAATACCTTGTTGGTGATGCGGCCCTACCAGATTGCCGCGACCGAGCGCATCTTGTGGAAGATCAAGAGCGCCTATCAGGCCAAGCATTGGCGCAGCACCGAGGGCAGCGGCTACGTCTGGCACACGACGGGATCGGGCAAAACCCTGACCAGCTTTAAGGCCGCGCGTCTGGCGACGGAGCTTGAGTTCATCGACAAGGTGTTCTTCGTGGTGGACCGCAAGGATCTGGATTACCAGACCATGAAGGAATACCAGCGCTTTTCGCCCGACAGTGTGAACGGCTCGGACAGCACGGCGGGCCTGAAGCGCAACCTGGACAAGGACGACAACAAGATCATTGTCACGACCATCCAGAAGCTCAATAACCTGATGAAGAGCGAAAACGACCTGCCGATCTACGGCAAGCAGGTGGTCTTTATCTTCGACGAGTGCCACCGCAGCCAATTTGGCGAGGCGCAGAAAAACCTGAAGAAGAGGTTCAAGAGGTTCTACCAGTTCGGTTTTACTGGCACCCCGATTTTCCCGGATAACGCGCTGGGCGCGGACACCACTGCCAGTGTGTTCGGTCGGGAACTGCATTCCTATGTCATTACCGATGCCATCCGTGACGAAAAGGTGCTCAAGTTCAAGGTGGACTACAACGATGTACGTCCGCGGTTCAAAGCCATCGAAACCGAGCAGGACGAAAAGAAGCTCAGTGCGGCGGAAAACCGGCTGGCCTTACTGCACCCGGATCGTATCCGCGAAATCACCCAGTACATCCTGAACAACTTCCGGACGAAAACCCACCGCCTGCAAGCGGGTGCCAAGGGCTTTAATGCCATGTTTGCCGTCAGCAGCGTGGATGCGGCCAAGCTCTACTACCAAGCCTTCAAGACCCTGCAGAAGGACAGCGACAAGCCTTTGAAAGTTGCCACCATTTTCTCGTACGCTGCCAACGAGGAGCAGGACGCGGTGGGCGACATCGCGGACGAAGGCTTTGAAGTCTCGGCCATGGACAGCAGCGCCAAGGAATTCCTGAGCGCGGCCGTTGCCGATTACAACGCGCTGTTCAAGACCCGCTTCAGCGTGGACAGCAAGGGTTTCCAGAATTACTACCGCGACCTGGCCAAGCGCGTCAAAGAGCAGGATGTCGATTTGCTGATCGTGGTCGGGATGTTTCTGACCGGCTTCGATGCGCCCACGCTGAACACCTTGTTTGTGGACAAGAACCTGCGCTACCACGGCCTGATTCAGGCCTATTCGCGCACCAACCGCATTTTTGACGCCACCAAGACCTTCGGTAATGTCGTCACCTTCCGCGATCTGGAGCAGCCAACCGTTGCTGCCATCACCCTGTTCGGTGACAAGAACACCCGCAACGTGGTGCTGGAAAAAAGCTATGCCGAGTACATGGAGGGCTTTACCGATGTCGTCACGGGCGAGGCGCGACGTGGCTTCAAGGATGTGGTGCGTGAGTTGGAGCAGCGCTTTCCAGATCCTGCGAACATCGTCAAGGAATCCGACAAAAAGGTCTTTGCCAAACTGTTTGGTGAATATCTGCGCGTGGAAAACGTGCTGCAAAACTACGATGAATTCGCCAGCCTGAAAGCCTTGCAGGATATTGACACGAACGACCCGCAAGCGGTGGAGGCCTTCAAGGCGGAACGTTACCTGAGCGACGAAGATTTGGCCACATTGCAGGCGATCCACATTCCCGCCGATCGGAAGATCCAGGATTACCGCTCCGCCTACAACGACATCCGCGACTGGCTGCGCAGGGAAAAAGCCTCAACGGAAAAAGAAAAATCCAGCATCGACTGGGATGATGTGGTGTTCGAGGTAGATCTGCTTAAGTCGCAGGAAATAAACCTGGACTACATCTTGGAATTGATCTTCGAGAAGAACAAAAAAACCAAGGACAAGGTGGCACTGATCGAGGATGTGCGTCGAGTAATTCGCGCCAGCCTGGGTAATCGGGCCAAGGAAAGTCTTGTCGTGGAGTTCATCAACCAGACCGACTTGGATGGGCTGGGCGACAAGGCCAGCGTGATCGAGGCATTCTTCAGCTTTGCCCAGGCCGAGCAGCAGCGCGAGGCTCAGGAGTTGATTGACGATGAGGCGCTGAATGCAGAGGCGGCCAGACGGTACATCCGCAGCTCACTGAGACGTGAATTCGCCAGCGAGAACGGCACCGAACTCAATGCCCTCCTGCCCAAGATAAGCCCGCTCAATCCGGAGTACCTGAGCAAAAAGCAAAGCGTCTTCCAGAAGATTGCCGCGTTCGTCGAAAAATTCAAAGGGGTGGGTGGGCAGGTGTAACCGACCAGCGTTATCGCACAGGCGGTAAAGCATGCTTGCTCGACGTACAAACTCCGTGGAGATACTTGGTATGAGTCGCAAAAAATTGATCCGCAACAGCACCGCCGAGTTTTTGATTTTTACTGGCCAGGCCGACGAACAGAGCATCGAGGCTCGCTACGAGGACGAAACCCTGTGGCTGTCGCAGAAGCTGATGGCCGAACTGTTCGGGGTGGATGTGCGCACCGTCAGCGAACACCTGAAGAACATCTTTGCCAGTCAGGAGCTGACCGCGGAAGCAGTTATCCGGAAATTCCGGATAACTGCCAGTGACGGCAAGAACTATCAGACCCAGTTCTACAACCTCGACGCCATCATCTCTGTCGGCTACCGGGTCAACTCCATACGTGCCACCCAGTTCCGCCAGTGGGCGACTGGTGTGCTGCGTGAGTTCGCTATCAAGGGCTATGTGCTGGATCGCAAGCGCATGGAAAATGGCAGTTTCCTGGGCGAGGACTACTTCGAGCGGCTGCTGGAAGAAATTCGCGAGATTCGCCTCAGTGAGAGGCGCTTCTACCAGAAGATCACCGACATCTACGCCACCAGCGTGGACTACAACAAGGACGCACCGACCAGCAAGGCATTCTTCGCCAAGGTACAGAACAAACTGCATTACGCCATCCACGGCCATACCGCAGCAGAGTTGATCCGCAAGCGGGCCGATAGCAGCAAGTCACATATGGGGCTGACTTCCTGGGCGAACGCGCCCGAAGGCAAGATACTGAAAACCGACGTCGCCGTGGCCAAAAACTACCTGACCAAGGATGAGCTGGATTCATTGGGCCGTATCGTCAATGCCTATCTGGAACTGGCTGAGGATCGGGCGCGCCGCAAAATCCCCATGAGCATGGAAGACTGGTCCAAGCGTCTGGACGCCTTCCTGGAGTTTGATGATCGGGAAGTGCTACAGAACAGCGGCAAGATTTCTGCAAAACTTGCCCAGACGCATGCGGAAAGTGAATTTGAGAAATACAGAATTGTGCAAGATCGCCGGTTTGAAAGCGATTTCGACAAAGCAGTGAAAAAACTGGCGTCCGCTGAACCGAACGCCAGAGATGACGGATAAGGCTCAGGTTCCCAAATAAATCGACGTCACTTTTAACCTTGCATGCCCGTGACACATTCAGACTCTGCAATTGCGTAAGCAATGCGGCAATGCCCGTCTCGTCGTTGCTGAATCGTTCAGTTTTGCGCTTGTCGTCCAACGCCACTTCCAGCGTCGCCTTGGAAACGTCAACGCCGACAAACAGCGCGTCCTGGTTTTGAGAAATCTTCGCCATAGCCCTATCTTGCATATACGTGGTCAATGCACAACGCATCGCCGACTGACAACTGTTCGGGATTTCGACAAAGAAATGCTATCCACGCCAAGTGCTGAACATCGGGATACTGCGTTCCCAAGACCATAACGGGCTGTGGATAACATCTCAACACTACATCTGAACAGACGGAAGGTTAAAGATACAAGAGATTCCCTGGGGCGATTCAGACCGGCTACGGAAAATAGCCCAGCAGCAGTCAGTGGGCGCTGATGGCAAGGCAAGGGGGCGTCGGCCAGCGCCTCGCCCTAATAACGGGTAATAGATGTTTGGCGTTTTTATAAGAGTTGGTGCCCGAAGCCGGATTTGAACCGGCACGCCAGTAACTGGCGAGGGATTTTAAGTCCCTTGCGTCTACCGATTTCGCCATTCGGGCAGGGATTTTGCGAGGGGTGCGACTATAGCCAGCTCTCTTCACTTGCACAAGTCTTTGAACCGGTAATTATTTCCCGCTCCGGCGTAAAAATGCCGCAGCGGGAAATGGGTTATTTGAGGATGACAGTGCGGCTGCCGTTTAAAAAGACACGCCGCTCCAAGTGGTAGCCAACGGCGCGGGCGAGGGTTAGGCATTCGATGTCGCGGCCTTTGGCGACCAAGTCTTCCGGGTAGTGGCTATGGTCTACCGGTTCCACGCCTTGGGCAATAATCGGGCCTTCGTCGAGGTCGTCGTTAATGTAGTGGGCGGTTGCGCCGACCATTTTGACGCCTTTTTCATAAGCCTGATGATAAGGTTTAGCGCCTTTAAAGCCGGGCAGTAGCGAGTGGTGGATGTTGATCGCCCGGCCGTCGAGTTTTTTGCATAAATCCGCCGAAAGCACCTGCATGTAGCGGGCGAGGACGACCAGTTCAGCACCGGTTTGTTCAATCACTTGCATCACTTTACGTTCCTGCTCCGGTTTGCCGTCCGGCTGCATGGGCAAATAATGCCAGTCGATACCATGCCAGCGGGCTAAAGGCTCTAAATCGGGGTGATTGGAGATAATGCCGACCACGTCCATGCGCAGTTGGCCGATACGCTGGCGGTAGAGCAAGTCGTTTAAGCAGTGGTCCGCTTTGGAGACCATCAACAGCACTTTCATGCGCCGCGCGGGTGCGGTCAGTTCCCAGCGCATGCCGTAGGGTTTTAGCTGCTGGCTTAAACCTTCGCAAAAAGCGGCTTCGTTGAAATGATCCGGCTGGCCAAATTCGGCGCGGATAAAGTAGTTGCCGGACAAGCGGTCGTCAAAGGACTGATGCTCGCAGACGTAGCAGCCCTGCTCGTAGAGGTAGGCGGTAACGGCGTTGACCGTGCCCAGTACGCCGGGGCATTGGGCGGTCAAAATCCAGGTATCGGTGGCACGGCTCATAGCGGGAAACTCCGGTAAGGGTTTGGTGTGGTTTTCTCTTTCCGCAGACCCTCCCGCCAGTGGGCGAGGGTCTGCGGGAGTAGGGATGTTATGGGTTAAGCATTAAGCGGTTTGCAGGCCGTATTCGCTGCCGGCATCGTTTAACCATGCCCAAAAGTAATCGGCAAAGCTGCGGCGGATAACCAGTTCCCAGCAGTCTTCACCGCTTCGCCTGATTAAAAGCTGCGATTTGGCGAAGGTGCTGCCGACCGCTTTACCGATGGGGAAGTTGCGCGGATGCACGTCGTAGACGGTGGATTTCATCAATAGTTGTCGCGCCTTAGTTCCGGCGAGTTCGACCAAGGTCTGCCCGCCGCTGACATTGACGATGGAATAATGCAATCCCTCTGGCATGGCTTTACGTAAGCGCTGTTCAGTGGCGAATTCTTCTCCGCTCGGCACAATCAGCAGCCATTCATCGGGGGCGAGCCATTGCAAAGAGGTTTCGCCTTGATAAACCACGCTTAGCGGCGCGGGTAGCGCCACCCCTAGCGTTTGCCGGATGGCATCGGCAAAAGCCGGATGGCTGGCATCACCGCGTAGCATTAGGTGGCCTAGCAGTGGTTTCTCGCGCAGCGTGACTTGTCCTGCTCCGTTGTTGGTTTTTTCATTACGACGGGCAAAAAACAACGGTGTTTCAGCGCGGGCGTTGCCGTCTTCGGGGCGTTGCTGGTAGGTATTGGCGGTATTCACAGGGTTTATCCTCAGATATTTTGCCGCTCGCCTTTCGGATCGTAAAACACCGAACTGCAAATTTCGGCCTCAATGACGCTGCCATCCGGCTGCGGGGCAAAGACGTGCTCGCCCATGCGTTTTAGGCCGCCTTTAACCAGCGCCAGTGCAAAGGAATGCCCCATTGCCGCGCTGAAGTAGCTGGAGGTGACGTGTCCGGCGCTATCGACTGGGGCGGTAAAGGTTTTCTCAAATAAAAGCTGGGTGCCTTCCGGCAGGACTTTTTTCGGGTCGACGGGTTTTAGCCCGACCAGTTGCTTGCGCCCTTCGCGCAGACAGTCGGCGCGGTTCATGCCGCGTTTGCCAATCCAGGAGAAGGCTTTGTTTTTGCCGACGCACCAATCCATATTGAGGTCGCTCGGCGTGACCGAACCGTCGGTATCTTGGCCGACGATAATAAAGCCCTTCTCGGCACGCAGGACGTGCATGGTTTCCGTGCCGTAGGGGGTTAGCTCGTACTGTTTGCCCGCTTCAATCAACTGCTGCCAGACCGCCATTGCGTAGTTGGCCTGTACGTTGACCTCAAAAGACAGCTCGCCGGTAAAGGAGATACGAAACACGCGAGCCGGAATGCCGCCTACCAGGCCTTCTTTCCAACTCATAAAGGGGAAGGCCTCCGACGACAGGTCAATATCGGTGAGCTCTGCCAGTAATTTGCGGCTGTTTGGACCGGACAGCGTCATCGTTGCCCAGTGGTCGGTCACCGAGGTCAAATAGACCTTAAGCTCTGGCCACTCGGTTTGCAGATACAGCTCCAGCCACTCGAACACGCCCGCCGCGCCGCCGGTGGTGGTGGTCATTAAAAAGTGGTTATCGGCCAGACAAGCGGTTACGCCGTCGTCGAAGACCATGCCGTCTTCGCGGCACATCAGGCCGTAACGTGCTTTGCCGACATCGAGCTTGGTCCAGGCGTTGGTGTAGACGCGGTTCAGAAACTCGCGAGCATCGGGCCCTTGAATATCGATTTTGCCCAGCGTGGAGGCATCCAAAATGCCCACTGAATGACGCACGGCAAGGCATTCGCGGGCCACCGCGGCGTGCAGGTCTTCGCCTTGTTTGGGGAAGTACCAGGGGCGCTTCCACTGGCCGACATCTTCAAATTGTGCGCCGTTTTCCACATGCCAGCGGTGCATGGCGGTGTAGCGTTCGGGGTCAAACAGTGCGCGGCAGTGACGACCGGCAATGGCACCAAAGGCCACCGGCGTGTAGTTGGGGCGGAACATGGTCGTGCCCATTTGTGGGATAGGCACATTTAACGCCTTGGCCGCAATGGCTAAACCGTTGACATTGCCCAGCTTGCCCTGGTCGGTACCAAAACCCAGCGCGGTATAGCGCTTGACGTGTTCGACCGACTCAAAGCCTTCGCGCACGGCCAGCTCAATACCGGCGGCGGTCACGTCGTTTTGCAGGTCAACAAACTGCTTCGGTGCTCGTGCCGTGCCTTTTGGGTGCTGTACTAAAAACAACGGCTGAAGCGGTTGTTCCTGGCGGTTTTCGGTCTTCGGTAAATCCCCGTGGACGATACTAAAGCCCGCTTTGGCCGCCGCTTGACCGCCGACTTCATAGCCGCTTTGCAATACTTCGCTTAAGCGGAATATCCCGGCAACCGCGCCCGCACAAAGGCGCTCTTGCCAAGTCTCACCGGGGACAAAAGCCGCGATATCCTCACGCCAAACCGGACGAATACCGAGGTGCGAGGCCAGATGCACCACCGGGCTATAACCGCCGGAGGTAGCGACCAGATCGCATGCAAAATGCTCAGCGTTGCCATCGGTCACTTTGCCGTTGCTGTCAATCGGCATTACCCGAGCGTCTTTAACCTGTTTGCCGCCAAAAACCTCAACTACCGCGCTTTTTTCCAGAATGCGTACGCCGCGCTGGCGGGCTTCGTTCACCCAATCGCCTTGCGGATTGCTGCGCGCATCGGCGACAGCGACCACTTGCAAACCGGCATCCAGCCAATCCAGCGCGGTGCGGTAGGCGTAGTCGTTATTCACCGACAGCAGCAGCTTGCGCCCTGCCCTAACGCCATAACGGCGCAGATAAGTAGAAACCGCACCGGCAAGCATATTGCCGGGGATGTCATTACGCGCATAAACCAACGGCCTTTCGTGTGCGCCGGTCGCCAGCACCACCTGTTTCGCACGCACACGGTGCATACGCTGGCGGGCTCTCGCCGCACCGTTTTCCAATAGCGGAGCACGTTCGCCCAAGTGGTCGGTGAGCCGCTCGCAGAGGGTTAAAAAGTTGTGGTCGTGATAGCCGTTGGCCGTAGCGCGGGGCAACAAGGTCACGTGCGGCATTTGCGCGAGTTCTGCCAGCACGGCAGCGACCCATTCGGCGGCTGGCTTGCCTCCTAAGGTTTCGCGCGTATCCAGCAGATTGCCGCCGAACTCTTCTTGTTCATCGGCCAAAATCACCCGCGCACCGCTACGACCCGCCGCAAGCGCCGCCGCAAGTCCCGCCGCGCCGCCGCCGACGACCAATACATCGCAGTTTTGGTTGATATGGTCGTAAATATCCACATCCGGCTCGGTCGGCGCACGGCCAAAACCGGCGGCTTTGCGGATGTACTTCTCATAGGTATGCCAAAGTTTTTTCGGCTGCATAAAGGTTTTGTAATAAAACCCCGGCGGCATTAACGCACCGCCCAATTTGCCGACCAGTCCCATAATGTCGCTATCGACACTCGGCCAGCCGTTGGTACTGTGCGCGGTGAGACCCGCATACAGCGCCTGCTGCGTGGCGCGTACATTCGGCACTTGGGTCGCCTCGCTGCTTCCGATTTGCATCAGCGCGTTGGGTTCTTCCGCACCGGCGGCGACCAGTCCTCTGGGACGTGCATATTTAAAGCTGCGCCCCAGCACCATCACGCCGTTAGCGAGCAGCGCCGAAGCCAAGGTATCGCCCGCGTAGCCTTGCAGCTCGCGCCCGTTAAAGCGAAAGCTCAGCGGCTGGCCGCGGTCAATCCGTCCGCCTTGATCAAGACGATTGGGCTGGTTCATGCGCCCTCTCCTTCTGCCAAGGCTTTTGGCTGCTCGCCGATTTTGTAGGTTTCATGGATTTGGTAAGTGACGGTATCGCGCGTCGCATTGAAATATTTACGACTGCCCGCCGAATGCACCCAAAGCTCGTGGTGCAAGCCGCGCGGGTTTTTACGGAAGAACAGGTACTCGCCCCATTCTTCGTCCGTGCAGGCATCGGGGTCGAGCGGACGCGGCAGGTGCGCCTCGCCCTTGACGTGAAATTCCTCTTCAGAGCGAAGCTCGTTACTGTGCGGGCAGAAGAGTTGCAGCATAAAAGTTCTCCTGAAATAGGTTCTCCTCTGCCCCAACAATGGCAGAGAGCTATCAATCGCTTACCTTTCCTCTTTCGCTTGGCGAGAGAGGAGTATTTTTAGTGCGCGACCCCAGCGGCGCCGTGCTCGTCAATTAATGCGCCGCTGTAAAAACGCTCAATAGCAAAGGGTTTTGCCAGCGGGTGCATCTCTTCGCCTGCCAGACTTGCGGCAAACACATGCCCGGAACCTGGCGTTGCTTTAAAGCCGCCAGTACCCCAGCCGCAGTTGAAATAAAGGTTCTTAACCGGGGTTTTGCTGATAATCGGGCAGGCATCCGGCGTGGTATCGACAATGCCGCCCCACTGGCGGTTCATGCGCACGCGCGAAAGTACCGGGAACAGCTCCACAATCGCCTGCAAGGTATGCTCGATGGTGCGGTACGAGCCGCGCTGACCGTAACCGTTGTAGCTATCGATACCCGCACCGATGACCAAATCGCCCTTGTCCGATTGGCTGATATAGCCGTGCACCGCGTTGGACATAATCACGCTGTGAATAATCGGCTTGATCGGTTCGGAAACCAGCGCTTGCAGCGGGTGCGATTCCAGCGGCAGGCGGATACCGGCAAGTTTTGCCAGATGGCCGGAATTGCCCGCCGCGACCACGCCCACGCGCTTGGCAGCGATAAAGCCTTTGTTGGTTTCTACCCCGATAACCGCGCCGTCCTGCTTGCGAAAACCGGTGACTTCCGTGTTTTGCAGCAAATCCACGCCTGCACCATCGGCGGCGCGGGCATAGCCCCAAGCGACGGCGTCATGCCGCGCCACGCCACCACGGCGCTGCACGGTCGAACCCATAATCGGGTAGCGGGTATTTTTTGAGCAGTCCAAATAGGGGATTTCTTCGGCGAGCTGCTTGGCATCGATCACTTCGCCGTCAATGCCATTAAGCCGATTGGCGCTGGCGCGGCGCTCGGCATCGCGCATGTCCTGCAAGCTGTGGCACAGGTTGTAGACGCCGCGCTGCGAGAACATAACGTTGTAGTTTAAATCTTGCGACAAACCTTCCCACAGTTTGAGCGCGTGCTCGTACAGGCGGGCGGATTCATCCCATAAATAGTTGGAGCGGACGATGGTGGTATTACGTGCGGTATTGCCGCCGCCCAGCCAGCCTTTTTCCACCACCGCCACATTTTTGATGCCAAATTCCTTGGCCAGATAATAGGCAGTGGCAAGCCCATGCCCGCCGCCACCGACTATCAGCACGTCATACAGTGGTTTTGGCGTAGGATTGCGCCACATGCGCTGCCAGTTTTGATGATGGCTAAAAGCATTGCGAAGCAAACTAAAGCCGGAAAATCGCTGCATGCTCGTGCTCCTTAATTGTTATTGGAATTAGCGGTAGACCGGATATTCGGCGCAGACTTTGGCGACTTTGGCAGCAACCGCCGCTTCCACTTCGGCCTTGCCCAAATTATCCAGAATGTCGCAAATCCAACCGGCAAGCTCTTGGCACTCTCCCTCTTTAAAGCCGCGCGTGGTGACTGCCGGGCTGCCGATACGCAAACCGGAGGTGACAAACGGGCTTTGCGGGTCATTCGGTACGGCGTTTTTATTGACCGTGATATGCGCCCGTCCCAACGCAGCATCGGCTTCCTTGCCGGTAATGCCTTGTTTGATCAGGCTAAGCAAAAACAGATGGTTTTCGGTTCCGCCGGAAACCACATCAAAGCCGCGCTCGATAAACACTTTCGCCATCGCCTGCGCGTTTTTAATCACTTGCTTTTGGTAGTCCTTAAAGGAAGGCTCCAGCGCCTCTTTAAAGCACACCGCTTTGGCGGCAATCACGTGCATCAGCGGGCCGCCCTGAGCGCCGGGGAATACCGCCGAGTCGAGTTTTTTCTCAATCTCAGGATTGCTTTTCGCCAAAATCAAGCCGCCACGCGGGCCGCGCAAGGTTTTGTGGGTGGTGGTGGTAACGACATCGGCAAAAGGCACTGGATTGGGATATAAGCCAGCCGCGACGAGACCCGCCACGTGCGCCATATCGACAAACAACAATGCACCGACTTTATCGGCAATCGCACGAAAACGCGCAAAATCCAAAATCTGTGAATAAGCCGAAAAACCGGCCACGACCATTTTCGGCTTGTGTTCCAAGGCCAGGCGCTCGACTTCGTCGTAATCAATAAAACCGTTTTTGTCGATACCGTACTGCACCGAGTGGTACAGCTTGCCAGAGGAGCTGACCTTGGCACCGTGGGTTAAGTGCCCGCCGTGAGCAAGGCTCATGCCCAAAATACAGTCACCGGCATTGAGCAACGCCAGATACACCGCCGAGTTGGCCGATGAACCGGAATGCGGCTGCACGTTGGCGTAATCCGCGCCGAACAGTTGCTTGGCACGCGCAATCGCCAGCGACTCGACTTTATCGACCCATTCACAGCCACCGTAATAGCGCTTGCCCGGGTAGCCTTCGGCGTACTTGTTGGTCAGCCCCGAACCTTGCGCCTCCATCACCCGCTGGCTGCAATAGTTTTCTGAGGCAATCAGCTCAATATGCGCTTCCTGGCGCAGATCCTCGCCTTTAATAGCCGCGAGCAGTTCGTCGTCGTAGCCTGCAATTTGGTCATTCTTGTGAAACATGGGTCACTCCAAGGTTTTTAGTGGGCTGCCAACGCAACCGGATTGCAAAAGATTGTCGGCAAGGCGGGCAACCTTCGTTTGCCCGTTTGCGACCTGAAAATGCCTATTCGCCACCGCACGCAAGTGGCAGCGATAGTGCGTGTGGATACCTTTAGTAACTTATCTGTCAGCGACCTCCTGCTTCCCGTTATCGACCAACTGTAAACCGACCCATTGCCGAGCAAATTGATAGGCGCAGCGCCCGTTGCGATTGCCGCGTGCACTGGCAAAGCGCACCGCCTCAATAGCGAGTTCGTCCGTCCATTGCCAATGCAGCTGGCCAGAGTGCGCCAGCGAGCCAATCCAATGCCGCACTACATTTAAATAATGCTCTTGCGTAAAGGGATAAAACGACAGCCATAAACCAAAACGGTCAGACAGCGCAATTTTGTCCTCGACCGCTTCCGATGGATGCAGTTCGCCGTCTTGCATCTGCCAATGTTCGTTGTCGCTTTCGCGTTCCGGTACTAAATGGCGTCGGTTGGAAGTGGCATAGAGCAACAGGTTATCCGGCGCTTGTGCCAGCGAGCCGTCCAGCACTGTTTTCAAGATGCGGTAATCGCCCTCGCCTGCTTCAAACGACAGGTCATCACAAAACAGCAAAAAGCGCTGCGGCAGACTGCCGAGGCGTTCGACCAACTGCGGCAAATCGGCCAGATGGTCGCGTTCGATTTCAATCAGCCTTAATCCGTCTTTGGCATATTCCGCGAGCAGCGCACGCACTAAAGACGATTTACCGGTTCCCCGTGCGCCCCAGAGCAGCGCGTGATTGGCAGGCAGACCGGCCACAAACTGGCGGGTATTGGCAGAAAGTTGCTGCCGTTGACGCTCCACACCTATCAAATCGTCAAAGCGCAAATCCAAACGCACGCCAAGCGCCTGCAAATAACCGCCCGCGCCACTGCGCCGCCAACGCGCGGCTAATGTTTGCTGCCAATCAATCGGCTGTTCCAGCGGCGGTAATAACGGCTCAAGGCGGGTTATCAGAGTTTCCAGGCGCTGTATAAAATCAAGCAGAGAGGTATCCAAGCCAGCCTCCTCAAGGCGCAACAAAGCGACGGATTATGCCGTATCACGAGCTACCTTTGAGGTTCTTGCAAGCACTGGCACCGTGCATAACGCCACAGACATGGATGACTTTGCTATGAGCCGCCCTACCCTGTAGTACCACACCGCACAGGGCAAGGGGCAGGGTTTACTCACCGCTAAGGTTTGCGTTCCAGCTCAACCCCATGTTTCACCAGCCAAGCCTCGATTTTTCGCTTGCCGGCCACAAATGAATCCGTGGCGATGGATTCATCCATCGTGTTCAAGTAGGACTGAAATGTCCGGCCACGTCCATTCAGCGCTCGCGGATCGGCCCCCGCTTCCAGTAATGCCAAGATGCCTTTTACATCATTCAACGAGGCAGCAAGATGTAATGGCCGACTCCCGGTTTCCAGCATCCCTTCTCCGGTTATCGCCTGCGCATTGGGGTCCGCGCCTGCGCCGAGCAAGATACGAAGTTGAGGCTCGCGCCTATTCCAGATCGCTTCATGCAGAGGCGTCTGCCCTTTCGGATCACGCACCTCCGTACTGACCCCCGCATCCAGCAACCCTTGTAGCAGCGAGGGGTCATCAATCGCAGCCGCGTAATGCATCACGGTCATCCCCTTGTTGTCTATCAAGGCCGGATCCGCGCCGGCTTTAAGCAGCGCCTGCATGCCGTCAATGCTTTGGTTCCAAAAAGCCCATTGCAGTACGGACGTATCAAGATCTCCCAGCGCATTCACATCAGCGCCCTGCTGCACCAGCTTGGCGACAGCTTGCCTGTCGCCTCTGGCCGCCGCTTCCGCCAATCGCACCACAGCGGAGCCTTTGTCTTTAAACACATAGCTTGCAGTCACTTGCAACTTGCTCTTGGTTTGCGCGTTTGATTCATCAAACAGGCAGGCTGACAGTATGACTATGATAGGCAGAGCCATCACCGCCCGCCGCCATCTCTTGCTTGTGAAGATATCCCTCATGGCTCTAAGCTCCTAAGCTGAATAAATGACATCTGCGTCCATCGCGCTGCTGATTTGCTGCTTCACAGAGGCCGGTTTCACTTGAAATGCGGATTGACATACCCGTCATGCGGGCTAATACCGTCAGCGCGCAGACGCTTGTACATAGATCCAAGCAAAAGCGCAAATCGGTAACTCTATGCTTTTGGTTTAGATATCATGAAAACTGAGCAAACCGTGCCGGATGGGCGCAGAGCGTTTAGAATGACGGTTTTTTAAGCGGCGGGGGCTTTAACACAATGGGCGAGAGTGCAAGCGGCAGCGAGGCCGAGCCGCGTACCCATTTTGGCTATCAGAGCGTGGCGGAAAGTGAAAAAGCCGCCAAGGTTGCCGAGGTGTTCCACTCGGTTGCCGCTCGCTACGACCTGATGAACGATTTAATGTCCGCCGGCATTCACCGCTTGTGGAAGCGCTTGACTATCGAGCTTTCTGCTGTTCGCCCGGGGCAGCGCGTGCTGGATATTGCAGGTGGTACCGGCGATTTGGCGCGCCAATTTGCCTTGCGCGTGGGGGCAGAGGGTGAAGTGGTGCTCGCCGACATTAACGCCTCGATGCTGGAAATGGGCCGCAGCAAACTGCTCGATGCCGGTGTGGCGGGCAATCTGCGTTTTGTGCAAGCCGATGCGGAGCAATTGCCGTTTTCCGATAATTGTTTTGATTGCGTTTCCATCGCCTTTGGTCTGCGCAATGTGACCCATAAGGAAAAAGCACTGGAGTCGATGCTGCGCGTGCTCAAACCCGGCGGTCGTTTGTTGGTGCTGGAATTTTCCAAACCGCGCCATGCACTGCTGGGCAAACTGTATGACGCTTATTCTTTTCGCATACTGCCTAAATTAGGGCAATTAGTCGCCGGCGACGAAGACAGCTACCGCTATTTGGCCGAATCCATCCGTATGCACCCGCCGCAGGAAGCACTTAAAGCCATGATGCAGACGGCCGGTTTCGCGCGGGTAAGCTTTCACAATATGACCGGCGGCATTGTCGCCCTGCACCGCGGCATCAAGCCTTGAAGCTAACCCTTGGCACAGCGGATAAAGCTGCGCGACTGCAAGCGCCGCCTTTTGTATTGGCAGGCAAGCCAGATATGGCGGAATATCTGCCGGCAGAAACCGCCCTGCTGCCCCATCAGGCCGAAGCCTGCGCCGGTTTTGCCGAACGGGAAGGCTTACAACAGCGCCTGGATGCGCTACAACGAGTTAATCGCCTGTGAGCCTGCTCGCCATCCGTAGGCTGCTGGCCATTTTGCGCGTGGTTATCCGCTACCGGCTGGATGACCTGTTGTTTGCCGCGCGTCTGCCTTGGTGGCTTGCGGTGCTACGTTTTGTCTTACCTTGGCGGCTGCTGCCAAGAAAACACTACCCGCGCGGCGAAGCCTTAAAGCTGGCTCTGCAAGATTTAGGGCCGATCTTTATCAAATTCGGCCAGATGCTCTCCACCCGCCGCGATCTATTGGCTCCGGATATTGCCGCTGAGTTGTGCTTTTTGCAGGATAAAGTCCCGCCGTTTGACCCCGCTCAAGCCCAATCGATGATTGAGGCGCAGTTTGGCGATAGCGTAGAAAACCTGTTTGCCTGGTTTGAGGCTGCGCCGCTTGCCAGTGCCTCCATTGCCCAAGTCCACGCCGCTCGCCTTACAAACGGCGACGAAGTGATTATCAAAGTGATTCGTCCCAATCTGGAAGCGGTTATCCACGCCGATATTGCTTGGCTATTTGCCTTGGGGCGCTTTGCCGAACGCTTATCCAGCGAGGCACGCCGCTTGCATCTGGTGGATGTGGTCAGCGACTACGAAAAAATCATCTTTGACGAACTCGACCTGCTGCGCGAAGCGGCCAACGCCAGCCAATTTCGCCGCAACTTTGCAAACTCGCCCAAGCTCTATGTGCCGCGCGTCTACTGGCCGCTGTGCCGCGCCCGTGTGCTGGTGATGGAGCGCATCAACGGCATTCCAGTCACCGATCTGGCCGCCCTTAAAGCGCAAAACACGGACTTTAGGCGTTTAGCCGAAAGCGGCGTGGAATTGTTCTTTACCCAATTGTTCCGCGACAATTTTTTCCACGCCGACATGCATCCGGGCAATATCTTTGTCAGCCGGGCGCACCCGCAAAATCCGCAGTACATCGCCATCGACTTTGGCATTGTCGGCAGCCTTTCGACCGAAGATAAAGACTATCTGGCGCACAACCTGATGGCCTTTTTTAACCGCGACTACCGCAAAGTCGCGCAACTGCATATTGACTCCGGCTGGGTCGCGGCGGGTACCAGGGTGGAGGATTTTGAAGCCGCCGTGCGCACCGTATGCGAGCCGATTTTTGAACTGCCGCTAAAAGATATTTCCTTCGGCCATTTGCTGCTGCGCTTATTTCAGATTGCGCGGCGCTTTGATATGGAAGTGCAGCCACAACTGGTGCTGCTGCAAAAAACCCTGCTCAATATCGAAGGCTTGGGTCGCCAGCTTTACCCCGAACTTAATCTGTGGGAAACCGCCAAGCCCTTTATCGAACGCTGGATGCGCGAGCGCGTGAGCCCCAAACAAATCTTCAACCATTTAAAAAGCCAACTGGAACAACTGCCGCAACTGGTTCGCAGCACGCAAATGGCCATGGAGCGCCTCGCCGAACCACCGCCCGCACCGCCTAACAGCCACCTACTGGAACGCGGTATCGGCGTGGCACTGCTTGTCGTCACCGCGCTGCAACAAACTTCATCGATCATGCCGGATAGCAGCAGCACATTACTGCTTCCTGCCCTGCTCGGTGCCGTTGGCCTTTATCTGATTTTGCGCAGATAACCCCAGGCTGGCAGAATACGCAGCTTATTTATCGTAGAAACCCGCCATGACTGATTGGCTCGACCACATCCGCTGGAACCAGGACGGCCTGATTCCCGCCATTGCCCAAGACTGGCAAAGCGGCAGGGTGCTGATGCTCGCCTGGATGAACCGCGAGGCGCTAGCACTGACCCTGGCGGAAAACCGCGCCATTTACTGGTCGCGCTCGCGCGGCAAACTCTGGCGCAAAGGCGAGGAGTCCGGCCACGTGCAAAAGCTGCACGAACTGCGCCTCGATTGTGATGCCGATGTGCTGCTGCTATTGGTCGAACAAATCGGCGGCATTGCCTGCCATAGCGGACGCGAAAGCTGCTTTTACCGCGTGCAAAAAGACGGCCAGTGGCAAATCACAGACCCGGTGCTTAAACCCGCAGAAGCCATTTATCAGCAAGGCCACCCGCATGAGTGATCAGCGCCTCGGAAGGCTTTATGCCGTATTGCAAGAACGTAAATCCGCAAGCGCGGATACTTCTTATGCCGCCAGTCTTTATCAAAAAGGCTTAAATAAAATCCTGCAAAAAATCGGCGAAGAAGCCAGCGAAGTCATTATTGCCGGCAAAGATGCCGAGCAAAGCGGCAATAATCAGGCACTGATTTATGAAATGGCCGATTTATGGTTTCACAGCTTGCTACTGCTCGCCGCGCGCGATATTACGCCGCAACAGATATTGGATGAACTCGAACGCCGCAGCGGTCTTTCCGGACTTGCCGAAAAAGCCGCCCGCAACCTTTCCCAGGAGCATTAAAACAATGGGTATTTTTGATTGGAAACACTGGGTTGTTATTCTCATCGTCGTGGTCTTGGTGTTCGGCACTAAAAAACTAAAAAACTTGGGCAGTGACTTAGGCGAAACCATCAAAGGCTTTCGCCGCGCCATGAATGAAGACGAGAAAACCCCGCCCGCCGCCGAACCGCCTGCGATCGAAAAAAAGGCAGAGCCTGCCAGCGCTGCGCCTTTAACCGAAGACGCGCTGAAAAAATAAACCCGCCGCCATGTTTGGTATCGGCTTTTCAGAACTCTTGCTGGTCGGCTTGGTTGCCTTATTAGTCTTAGGTCCCGAGCGCCTGCCCGCCGCCGCGCGTACCGCTGGCCTTTGGCTTGGGCGTTTTCGGCGCACGTTCAACCATATTCGTCAAGAAGTCGAACGCGAAATCGGTGCTGATGAAATCCGCCGCCAACTGCATAACGAAGCCATCCTCGATATGGAACGCCAATTTAAACAAAGCCTTGCCAACAACCCCAATCCGCCGCCCAGCCCATTAAGCCTGGAAAAAAAGCCGCCGCATGACCAATAGTGTCCATCCAGAAGATGACCAGGAAATGCCGCTGGTCTCGCACTTAACCGAACTTAGAACCCGCCTGCTGCGCTGCGTGCTGGTCGTTCTCGCATTGTTTTTAGGCTTGCTCTACTTTGCGCAGCCGATTTACACCGCCATTTCCGCGCCACTTCGCAAATACCTGCCAGAAGGCGCGACACTGATTGCAACCGATGTCGCCTCGCCTTTTCTAACCCCGTTAAAACTCACCGCAATAGTCGCGCTGTTTCTCGCCATGCCACTGATCTTGCAGCAAATCTGGGGCTTTATCGCCCCTGGGCTATACCAAAAAGAAAAACGCATTGCCGTGCCGCTGCTCGTTTCCAGCGTTATTTTGTTTTATCTCGGGATGGCCTTTGCCTACTTTTTGGTCTTCCCGCTGATCTTTCACTTCTTTGCCAGCGTCACCCCGGAAGGCGTAGCGATGATGACGGATATATCCAGTTATCTGGATTTTGTCATAACGCTGTTTTTTGCCTTTGGCCTGGCCTTTGAAATTCCGGTAGCCGTGGTATTACTGATCTGGATTGGCGTGGTCGATGTCGCCTACCTTAAAAAAATTCGCCCCTTTGTGATTGTCGGCTGCTTTGTCGTTGGCATGATTTTGACCCCGCCGGATGTGTTCTCGCAGACATTGCTCGCCGTACCCATGTGGTTTTTATTTGAACTGGGGCTGCTTGCCGGCTCGCTGATTAGAAAACGCCAACAACCTGAAGCCTGCGATGAACCTGCTGCTGCTGGATGAGGGCGACTTTATCGATCACCAACGCGCCCGCGTAACCGATAGCCGCCGTTTGCAACACCTGCTTAAGGTGCAGCGCGTTAAGGTCGGCGATAGCCTAAAAGCCGGCCGCTTGGGCGCTCTGATGGGACAAGCAAAAGTGTTAAGCCTGTCTAAGCAACAGGCCGAATTACAGCTAACGCTCGACCAGCCACCGCCGCCCAAACTGCCACTTACACTCGTGCTCGCCCTGCCGCGTCCGCAGATGCTGCACCGTTTGTTCCAAGTCATTGCCGCAATGGGCGTGCCGCGTTTAATCCTGCTGGGCAGCGCACGGGTAGAAAAGAGCTTCTGGCAGAGCAGGCGCCTTGCCTCTGATGCCACCCGCCATGAATTACTGCTGGGACTGGAACAAGCACGTGATACCGTGCCGCCGCAGATACAGATCGAGCGCCAATTTAAGCCTTTTGTAGAAGACCGCCTGCCCGCTATCGCGGGTGACAGTCTGGGGCTACTCTGCCACCCGGGCGATTACCCGCCCTGCCCTCGCTCAGTCAGCGGTGCTGTTACACTCGCCATAGGCCCGGAAGGCGGCTGGCTGCCTTACGAGGTCGAACTATTAGAGAAAGCGGGTCTGCAAACCGTACAACTGGGGGCGCGAATTTTGCGCGTAGAAACCGCCGTAACGGCATTGCTGGGGCGATTGTTCTAACGCTTATCCAATTTATCGATACTTCCAAGCGAAAATTTCCGCTTTATTTTGATGGTTTTGCCGTTACTCTTGCCCGCTCATTCGAATATCAGGTATCCGTGATGCAACTGAAAAACTCTCCCGAACGCTATGGCACCGTGAGCCTGCTGCTGCATTGGGGCGTGGCGCTTAGCGTATTTGCCATGTTTGGCGTGGGGCTTTGGATGGTGGGCTTAAATTACTATCACCCGTGGCGGCAAGTGGTGCCCGATTTGCATAAAAGTATCGGCATTACGCTGTTTGTTATTATGCTGCTTCGCGTACTCTGGCGCTTTATCAGCCCACCGCCGCCGCCAAGCCCGGGTCATGGCTGGCTGATTCGCACAGCCGCTAAACTCGGCCACTTGGCGTTGTATCTTTTACTGTTTGCCGTGATGATTTCCGGCTATTTAATTTCTACCGCAGAAGGTGACGGCATTGTGGTATTTGGTCTGCTCACCGTACCCGCTTTATTCACTATCAGCGGCAAGGCGGAGCTTGCCGGAAACCTTCATCTTTATCTTGCAATAACCTTGGTGGTTGTAGCCACACTGCACGCACTGGCGGCGCTCAAACACCACTTTATTGACCGTGATGCCACTTTGGTGCGCATGCTGGGCATTAAGCCCAAGCACTCACTTAACCCGTAAATGGAGTTATCCCATGTTGAAGAAAACCCTTATCACCCTTGCCATCAGCTCTGCCCTCTTCGGCGGCCTCGCCCAGGCGGCTGATTACAAGATGGATACCGAACGCACCCATGCCTTTGTCAATATCAAAGTCAACCACTTGGGTTTTAGCTTTGTGACCGGCACCTTCCGCGACTTTGATGGCAGTTTCAGCTTTGATGCGAATAAACCGGAAGAAGCCAAAGTACAGGTCACACTGAAAACCGCAAGTCTCTTTACCAATAATGCCGAGCGCGATAAACACGTGCTGGGCAAAGACTTTTTAAACACCAGCAAATTCCCCGAGGCCACCTTTGTATCCAGCAAAGTCGTGCCGACCGGCACCGATGACAAAGGACGCATGACCGCCGATGTCACCGGCGATTTAACGCTGATGGGTACCACCAAACCCATCCTGATCAAAGCGACCTTGATTGGCGATGGCAAAGACCCTTGGGGCGGTGAGCGCGTTGGCTTTGAAGGCACCAGCAGCATCAACCGGCAGGATTTTGCCAAAATGATGGACTTGGGGCCGCAGTCCAACACCGTCGAGCTTTACTTCACCTTTGAAGGTATTCGCCAGTAACCTGCCTTAGCAAAACGCCGACTTTAAAGTCGGCGTTTTGACTGACGACAGACTTTGCCGCTTGCCGCAACAATCCCCGCTCTTTAGACTTTCGCCTTTTATTTAAATCCGGAACAAGCCAATGCCCGTCGTTTTTGCCGAAGACTCCGTAGGGCTGGTGACACCGCAAACCGCGCACTTTAACGAACCGCTTGCCCTTGCCTGCGGGCGCAGCCTTGCGCCCTGGCAACTGGTCTATGAAACCTACGGCACACTGAATCCAGCGCGCAGCAACGCCATACTCATCTGTCATGCACTGTCCGGCCATCATCATGCGGCGGGCTTTCACCGTGAAGACGAGCGCAAACCCGGCTGGTGGGATAGCTGCATCGGTCCTGGCAAACCCATTGATACGCGGCGCTTTTTTGTCGTTAGCCTGAATAACTTAGGCGGCTGCAACGGCTCCACGGGACCTGCCAGCATTAACCCGGCCAGTGGCAAAGCCTATGGCGCGGATTTTCCGGTGATGACGGTTGAAGACTGGGTCAAAAGCCAAGCGCTGCTGGCAGACCGTTTGGGCATTAGCCAATGGGCCGCCGTCATTGGCGGCAGCCTTGGTGGCATGCAGGCGCTGCAATGGAGCATCAGCTACCCCGAACGCATCCGCCACTGTGTAGCCATTGCCGCCGCGCCGCGTCTTTCCGCGCAAAATATCGCCTTTAATGAAGTCGCACGGCAGGCGATTTTGACCGACCCGGATTTTTTCGGCGGGCACTTTAAAGAACAAGGCGTAGTCCCCAAACGCGGGCTGATGCTGGCACGCATGGTCGGCCATATTACCTATTTATCCGATGACGCCATGGGTGAAAAATTTGGCCGTGGCTTAAAAAGCGAAAAACTCAATTACGACTTTCATAGCGTCGAATTTCAAGTAGAAAGCTATTTGCGTTATCAGGGCGAAGAGTTTTCTGGCCGTTTTGATGCCAATACTTACTTGTTAATGACCAAAGCGCTGGATTATTTTGATCCGGCGGCGACCCATAACGGCGATTTAGCCAAAACACTTGCCGTTGCCAAAGCGCATTTTTGTTTAATGTCCTTTACCACCGACTGGCGTTTTCCCCCAGCGCGTTCGCGGGAAATAGTCGATGCTCTGCTGCGCGCCGGAAAAAACGTCAGTTATCTGGAAATCGACGCACAACAAGGTCACGATGCCTTTTTATTACCCATCCCGCGTTATTTGCAAGCACTCGACAGCTATCTACAAGGCATTGCACCATGAATAACCCTTTGCGCAGCGACCTTGACATTATTCAAAACTGGATAGTCGATGGTAGCAGGGTATTGGACTTAGGCTGCGGTAGTGGCGAGTTACTGGCCTTTTTGCGCGATAAAAAAAATGTCCAAGGCTATGGCCTTGAGATTGATGCCGATAATATCGCAAGTTGCATCAAACGCGGCGTTAATGTCATTGAACAAAACCTCGATGCTGGCTTAGATAACTTCGCCAGTGACAGTTTTGATGTCGTACTGATGACCCAATCCTTACAGGCGCTACATTATCCACACCGCGTATTGGATGAAATGCTGCGTATTGGTCGAACCGGCATTATTACTTTTCCCAACTTTGCTCATTGGCGCTGCCGCTGGTATTTAACCGTACAGGGGCGCATGCCGGTTTCCGAGTTTATGCCCTATGCTTGGTACGACACGCCCAATATTCACTTTTGCACCTTTAGGGATTTTGAAGCGCTCTGCCATGAACGCAAACTAAAAGTGCTCGACCGATTGGCGGTTGACCAGCAACATCAAGGCGGTAAACTCGCCAAACTTTGGCCGAACCTATTTGGCGAGATTGGCATTTATCGGGTCAGCAGGCCGTAACATATGCGTCATTTACTGTTATTTTGTTTACTGCTTTTAAGCTTTACGGCACTGGCCGAACGCAAAGTTAATTTGGCCGGTCTTGAAGTTCATTACAATGTTTTTAATGCCAGTTATCTGCAAAAAAATATTGCCGAGGCGGCGGGCATTATGCACAGTAGCCAGCAAGCTGTAGTCAATATCACCGTACTTAAAGGCGGCACTCCAACAGCCGTTACCATTAAAGGCGAACTGCGCGATTTATTGGGCAAGAAAACAGCACTTGCTTTCCGTGAAAACCACTATCAAGGCGGCGTTTATTATCTGGCGCAATTTCCCATTTTCCAGCGCGAAATACTGCGTTTTTTCATTGAACTGCAAGAAACAGGCGGCGCAGTACAGCGCTTTGACTTTACCCAAGAAATATTCCCAGGCGTATGAGTTTATCCATTACTGAAATCGTGCTGGCAAGTAGCAACCCCGGCAAACTTAAAGAACTGCAAACATTGCTCGGCGATAGTGTAAAACTGCACTTAATCTCAGACTTTACCGACCAATCGCCTAAAGAGACCGGGCTTTCCTTTGTCGAAAACGCCTTGCTTAAAGCCCGCCACGCCGCACAGATTAGCGGCCTTGCTGCGCTCGCCGATGATTCTGGCCTTGCCGTTGATTATTTAGGCGGCGCACCGGGGATTTATTCCGCGCGTTACGCTGAAGTTGCGACCCACCAAGATGCCGCCAATAACGCCAAACTCCTTGCCGCGCTTAACGGCGTGCCGGATGAACGACGCAGCGCTCAGTTTGTCTGCTCCCTTGCCCTGCTGCGCCACGCAAAAGACCCACTGCCCACCATTGCTCAAGGCATTTGGCATGGCTGCATCCTGCACGCCCCACGCGGTACTAACGGTTTTGGCTACGACCCGCTGTTTTTTATTGCCGAACTTAATCAATCCAGCGCCGAACTCACCGCGGCCGAAAAAAACCAACAAAGCCACCGCGCCCGCGCCATGCAACAACTTAAACAGCAGCTTGCGACAAAAAAGCGTTATTGCTGATAGCGCTTGCTTAAATTTTTAGTACCTACCCCTTAAGAAACCGCTTTTCGCCATTGCATGCCATCCCTTCTTTTACCGCCGCTGTCGCTTTATATCCATATCCCTTGGTGCGTGCGCAAGTGCCCTTATTGCGACTTTAATTCGCACAAAGTGCCGGGCGAATTGCCAGAACAGGAGTATATAAAAGCGCTACTTTTGGATTTGGATACTGAACTTAAAAAAGTACAGGGCCGCGAGTTAGTTTCCATTTTTTTTGGCGGTGGTACACCAAGTTTATTTTCGGCCAAGGCTTTTGACAGCCTGTTGCAGGGGATCAAGCAGCGTTTGTGTTTTGCTGATGATATTGAAATTACGCTGGAAGCCAATCCCGGCACTTTTGAGCAAGAAAAGTTTAGCGCTTATCGAGCATTGGGTATCAATCGCCTGTCGCTTGGCGTACAGAGTTTTGCCCCCAAGCAACTTGCCGCCTTAGGTCGTATTCATTCCAATATCGAGGCCATCCATGCCGCGCTTAATGCCCGCAAAGCCGGTTTTAACAATTTTAATCTGGATTTAATGCACGGACTACCCGAGCAAAGTATAAGCGGAGCGCTTGATGACCTTAAGCAAGCAATAGCGTTAAGCCCTACGCATATCTCTTGGTATCAATTAACGCTGGAACCCAATACCGAATTTTGGAGCAAGCCGCCGAAACTACCAGAAGATGAACCTCTCTGGGAAATACAACAAGCGGGGCAAAAGCTACTCGCCAAGCAAGGTTATCAGCAATATGAAGTATCCGCTTACGCAAGAAATAACCATCAAGCCAAGCATAATTTAAACTATTGGCAATTTGGTGATTATTTGGGTATTGGCGCGGGAGCGCACGGCAAATGGACAGAGGCAGGCGGTAAAATTTATCGTAATTGGAAAACCCGTCTGCCGAAAGACTATATGAATCCCGATAAACCCTTTACTGCCGGGGAACGCTTGCTGGGCATTGAAGAATTACCGTTTGAGTTTATGCTGGGGGCGCTGCGGTTAAATCAAGGCGTGCCTGCTTCACTATTTACGAAGCGCTGCGCTCTTGATAGTAAAGTATTGGATAAACCACGAAAAAAGGCGCAGCAGCTCGGGTTATTACAAACCCATGCCGAGCGCTTGGCGGCCACTGCTAAGGGTCGTTTGTTTTTAAACGATTTATTGCAACTTTTTATGGACTGAGCAGGAAGTTATCGATGAATACAGTGCTTGAATTTATTGCAACGGTTTCGCGGTTTTGCCGTGCGCATTTATCGGAAATCGCCCTTGCCATTATGGCCTGCTTGTTGGTTTTGTTTGGCAGCAGTTTTAATCGCTGGGTTCGCCATAAAATCGGCAGCCTTAATTTTGTTTTCCGCACCCTTTTATTTATAGTGCTTTGTGCACTGGTTTATGGTCTGTCTATTTTATATCTCACCCCTTGGATAACCCAGGGACTTTCTTACTTTGGCAACTACAGTTTATTCCCGGTACTGCTGCTGATTTTCCTGCTGATTGGCATAGTGGCCGACCGCAGTTGAACTTCCCTCCTCCCCTTGCATTGCAAGCCTGTCGTGCAGCTTGCCAGTAGGGTCGCTATACTGCTGCGCTTGTTGTAACCCTTAAGTTTATTTTTCAGGAGGTGCGCGGTGCTGCGCAGCCGGACGCTATTTTTATTTGCCTTGCTGGCCGTATTGATGGTCGGCTGTGGGCAGAAAGGGCCGCTTTATCATCCCGATGATGAGCAAAAAAGCCAGCAGCGTGACAAGGATGTGTTCGGACTTTAGGAGCCATCCATTGGACGCTTTTACTTATCAAAACGGGCAATTACATGCTGAAGGAGCGCCGCTTGCAGGGATTGCCGCGCAGTTTGGCACGCCCTGCTACGTCTATTCGCGCGCATCTATTGAGCAGCAGTTTCGCGCCTGGTCTGCCGCGCTGGCAGGCCAGGCGCATTTGCTCTGCTTTGCCGTTAAAGCCAACTCCAACCTCGCCGTGCTGGGGCTTTTGGCCAAGCTCGGCGCGGGCTTTGATATTGTCTCTGGCGGCGAGCTTGCTCGCGTACTCGCCGCAGGTGGCAACCCGCACAAGGTGGTGTTTTCCGGCGTGGGCAAGTCGGTGCAAGAGATGCAGCAAGCACTGCTCGCCGGGGTGCACTGCTTTAATATCGAATCGAGCGCTGAACTTCTGCGCCTGCAACAGGTCGCAAGCAGGCTTGGTATCAAGGCCAAAGTCTCCTTTCGCGTTAATCCCGATGTGGATGCCAAAACCCATCCCTATATCGCCACCGGCCTTAAAGACAATAAGTTCGGTATTGATATTGAAAGCGCAGAAGCACTTTACCAACAGGCCGCCGAACTATCCCATATCGAGTTGCGCGGGATTGACTGCCATATCGGCTCGCAACTGACTGAACTTGCGCCGTTTTTGCATGCGCTTTCGCATCTTTTAGATTTGCAAGAACGCCTCGCGGCAAGCGGTATTGCCATTAAACACCTGAATTTAGGCGGCGGCCTTGGCGTGCGTTACCGTGATGAAACGCCCCCCTCACCGGCCGAATACGTTAACGCGGTGCGGCAAATGCTTAAAGGGCGCGATTTAACCTTGATATTTGAGCCAGGCCGCTCGGTGGTCGCTAACGCGGGCGTGCTGCTGACCAAGGTTGAACACCTTAAACACAGTGCACACAAAAACTTTGCCATTGTCGATGCCGCCATGAATGACCTGATTCGCCCTGCCCTTTATCAGGCGTGGATGGCGATTGAGCCGGTTTCTCCCAGAGCCGGTGAAAAACGCTGCTATGACTTGGTCGGCCCGGTCTGCGAGACCGGTGACTTTATCGGCAAACAGCGTGAGCTTGCGCTGGCGGAAGGCGACTTGCTGGCGGTGCGCAGTGCGGGCGCTTACGGCTTTTCGATGAGTTCCAACTACAACAGCCGCCCACGTGCCGCCGAAGTGCTGGTTGACGGCAGCAAGTGCCACTTGGTGCGCCGCCGCGAGACGGTGGATGAACTGTTCGCGGGCGAAAGCCTGTTGCCGGACGAAGGCGGATGATTGCCTTCAGCAAAATGCACGGCTTAGGCAATGACTTTATGGTGATTGACCTGATCAGCCAGCGAGCGAGCCTTAAACCTAAACAAATCCGTGCCCTCGCCGACCGCCATACCGGTATTGGTTTTGACCAGTTGCTGTTGGTCGAGCCGCCGCAGCGCCCCGATGCGGATTTTCGCTACCGCATCTTTAATGCCGACGGCGGCGAAGTGGAGCAGTGCGGCAACGGCGCACGTTGCTTTGGCCGTTTTGTGTTTGAACAAGGCTTAACGCGCAAAAAACACATTCGCGCCGAAACCTTAAGCGGTCTGATTGAAATCCGCTTGCAAGAGCAAGGCATGGTCTGTGTCGATATGGGGCTGCCGCGCTTTACCCCAGCGAAAATCCCATTTATCACCGAAGCTGAGGCGCTCAGCTACCCGCTTGAAGTGGGCGGGCAAACCTTGGAAATTGCCGCGCTGTCTATCGGCAATCCCCATGCAGTGCTGCGCGTTGAGCGCGTCAAAACCGCCAAAGTGGGCAGGCTTGGCGCATTGATTGAACGACACCCGCGTTTTCCCGCGCGGGTCAATGTCGGCTTTTTACAAGTCACCAATAGGCACAGCGGCAAACTGCGCGTATGGGAGCGCGGCGCAGGCGAAACCCGCGCCTGCGGCACAGGTGCTTGCGCGGCAGCAGTCGCCGCCATCCGCCAAGGTTGGATGGAGTCTCCCGTTGAGCTGCAACTGCGCGGCGGCCTGCTCGACATTGCCTGGGCGGGTGACGGGCAACCCGTGCTTATGACAGGCCCCGCCGTGACCGTCTATCAAGGACAAATCGCACTATGAGCACCGAGTTGCAGGCCGAACAAATCGCTGCCTGGCTACGCGAGCGCCCGTATTTTTTTACCAACCATGCCGAACTGCTTGGTGAACTGCGCATTCCGCATCAGGCGGGCACGGTTTCGCTGTTGGAATATCAAGCGCAGGTGCTGCGTGAAGAAAACAGCAAGCTGCGCGACCGCCTCGCCCAATTAACGCAAACCGCGCAGGATAACGACCGCCTGTTTAAGGCCACGCGCAAGCTGCTACTTAAGTTGCTGGCAGCCCGCACACTGGACGAACTGTTGCAGAGGGCTCAGCGTTGCCTGCAAGCTGAGTTCCAGGTACCGGTCGTTAGCCTCTTGCTGTTTATCGAAAGCCACAGCGTTTCCAGCCATTACCCGCAGCACAGTCTGACTGAAGCCGAAAAAGCCATCGGCAGCCTGCTTAAAGGTGGTGGGCAGCTTTGCGCCGCGTTGCGTGAAGAGGAACAACGCTTTCTGTTTGCCGAGCAGGCCGTACAAAGCGCCGCCGTATTGCCACTGCGCGGCGAACGTCTGTACGGCGTACTGGCCTTGGGTAGCCCCGACCCCGAGCGTTATCGTGGCGCACAGGGCACCTTATTTCTCGATTATCTGGGCGAAGTTCTACCATGCCTGCTCAAGCGCTTTCTGCCGTCAGCTCAAGCCTAGCCCACTCCCCTGCCCTGCCAGTGGGAGAGAAGAGTCAAACTGTGCTTGCTGAAAATATCGAAAGCTGGTTGCGCCAGCTTCGTGTGCAAAGGCAGCTTTCCCCGCATACAGTGGCCGCCTACCGGCGCGACTTGGCGCATCTGCAGGCTTATCTCAAAGGGCAAGGGATCAGCGGCTGGAATGACTTGGATCCGCGTAGCCTGCGCTACTTTATCGCGCAGATGCACCAAAACGGGCTATCCGCCCGCTCGCTTTCGCGGCTGCTATCGGCACTGCGTGGTTTTTTCCGTTATCTTTTGCAAAACGGCGTAATCACACGCAATCCGGCCAGTGGTCTACGCCCGCCTAAAGGAGAAAAACGCCTGCCGAAAGTCTTGGATGTCGATCGCGCCACGCAACTGCTCGATCACTTCCCCACAGAGGATTTTATCGACTGCCGCGACAAAGCCATTTTGGAGTTGTTTTACTCCTCGGGACTGCGCCTTGCCGAATTGGTCGGGCTGAATCTGCAAGACCTCGACCGCGGCCAAGCGCTCATCACCGTGCTTGGCAAAGGCGGCAAAAGCCGCATGCTACCAGTCGGTGGTAAAGCCATCAGCGCTTTGGACGATTGGCTGGCTTTGCGGGCAAAATTTGCCACGGCGGACAATGCCCTGTTTGTCAGCCAAAAAGGACGGCGCATCGGCACCCGCGCCGTGCAACTGCGCATTGCCCAAGCAGGGGTCAAAACCATCGGCGAACACCTGCACCCGCACCGCCTGCGCCACAGCTTTGCCAGCCATTTACTCGAATCCTCACAAGACTTACGCGCGGTGCAGGAGCTCTTGGGGCATTCCAGCCTGGCCAGCACACAGATTTACACCCATCTCGATTTTCAGCACCTGTCCAAGGTTTATGACAGCGCCCATCCACGAGCCAAGAAACAACAATGACTTTCTTGAAAACACTCCGTCATTTTTTACTTAAGCGTTCCCGCAGGCAAAAACGCCTGTTGCAGACGATCGCCGATACCAGCTTGGTCTGGCTTGCACTGTGGCTCGCCTTTGTCGTGCGCACGGGATCAATCGATTCGGTAAAACCGCTGGGCGGGCACCTGTTTTTATTTATCGCCGCGCCCTTGATTACCTTGCCACTGTTTAGCGTTTTTGGCCTTTACCGCACTGTGACTCGTCGTGTCGGCGACAGCATCTGGCCCGCCTTGGTCAAGGCGAGTGCGCTCGCCTCTTTGCTGCTGACCTTGCTGATTTACTGGTATCAACCCGGCATCAGCATGCCGCGCTCAATGGTCATCAACTATTTTTTGCTGTGCCTTCTGCTAAACGGCGCTTGGCGACTGCTCGCGCGGCAGTATTTAGGCGGTACCCACCACTGGATACGCCACAAAAACCGCAGGGGTCTGCCGAAAGTCGCCATCTATGGCGCCGGCGAGGCGGGCAATCAACTGCTATCGGCACTGAAAAGCGGCCATTTGATGAATCCGGTGGCCTTTATCGACGACGACCACAGCTTGGCCGGACGCTTGATTGGCGGCATCAAGGTCTACAGAGGCCAGCGCCTTGCGCGAATGATTGAGCAAACCGGCGCAACCGAAGTGCTGCTGGCACTGCCTTCCATCTCGCGGGCAAGGCGGCGCGAAATCCTTGAGCAGTTGGAGGCTTTCCCGCTGCACGTGCGCACCGTACCCGGGCTTGCTGACCTTGCCAGCGGCAAGGTGCAGGTAGGCGACGTGCAGGAAGTGGACATAGCCGATCTGCTTGGGCGCGACCCAGTGCCGCCGCAGGGTGAATTGCTCAGCCGCTGCATCAAAAGCCAAGTGGTGCTGGTCAGCGGAGCCGGTGGCTCGATTGGCGCGGAACTTTGTCGGCAAATTGTGCAAAATCAACCGAACACACTGATTTTATTTGAGCACAGCGAATACAACCTGTATGCCATCCATCACGAACTGCAAGCACTGGTCTGCCGCCTTGACTTAAGCCTTAAGCTGATACCGATATTAGGTTCTGTTACCGATGCGCCGCACTTACTTAAAGTGTTGCAAAGCTTTCAGGTGACGACCTTCTACCACGCCGCCGCCTACAAGCATGTGCCACTGGTGGAACAAAACATGGCGGCGGGCGTATTTAACAATGTCTTTGGCACGCTGCACGCAGCCGAAGCTGCACTTAAGGCAGAGACTGCGCACTTTGTGTTGATTTCCACCGATAAAGCGGTACGCCCGACCAATGTCATGGGCGCAAGCAAGCGCCTCGCCGAAATGGTGCTGCAAGCCTTAAGCCAAGAAGCCGCGCCGACGCTATTTGGCGAAGCCGCCAGCTTGCATCAGCTCAATAAAACCCGCTTCTCAATGGTGCGCTTTGGCAATGTGCTGGGTTCATCTGGTTCGGTGATTCCATTGTTTAGAAAGCAGATTGCCGCAGGCGGGCCGGTCACTGTCACCCATCCCGACATCACGCGCTACTTTATGACCATCCCTGAGGCTGCGAGCCTGGTTATTCAAGCCGGTGCGATGAGCGAGGGCGGCGAAGTCTTTGTGCTGGATATGGGCGAGCCGGTCAAAATTGCCGAACTGGCCGAAAAGATGATTCACCTGTCCGGCCTATCGGTGCGTAATGAAAGCCATCCCGAAGGTGATATTGCCATTGAATTTACCGGCCTTCGCCCTGGCGAAAAGCTCTACGAGGAGCTACTGATTGGCGATAACCCCAGCAAAACCGACCATCCGATGATTTTATGCGCACAAGAAGAACGGCTGCCTTGGCCTTTGCTTAAAACCCTGCTCGCCGAATTGCTAGACGCGATCGAAAACGACCACTACCCGCGCATCCGCGAACTGCTGCAACAAGCGGTCAGCGGCTATGCGCCGCAAGGTGCGATGGTCGATGGGCTGTTTTTACAACGAGCCAGCCTTAAGCCTGCTCCCATAAATGGGATAGAGCCGGGGGGAGCGGGCAAAAAAGTTACCGCTGCTGCGGCAGCAGTGATTTAAAGCCTTGCTGCTCCAGTTGGTTTTGCGCTTGTGTCATTTGTGCGGCGCTCTCAAACGGGCCAATCATCACGCGGTGCCAGATTTGCCGGCCGACTTTGCCCTGCTCCAGGCGGGTGATTTGCCCAAGCAAGGCAAGCTGCGCACGCAAGCGTTCGGCCTCCTTGCTTTTGCGAAAAGAACCGGCCTGCAAAAAATACTGCGGCCTTGGCGCCGGTATTTCGCCGCGCAGTGCCGCATCGGCGCGGGCAACTTCGGTTTTTGGCGGCGCGGGTTTGACCGGCGGCGTCTTTGGCTCTGGCGGCGAAACGGGCGGCGGGTTGGTGCTGTCTTTGGGCCGTTTCTTATAGAAGTCATATTTGGGCTCGGCGGGCTTTTGCGCCGTTTGCGCCGCCGGTTTGCGCTGGCGCACCGCATCGACGCGGCGCACTTCGTCACGTCCGGCTTCAAGCTGCATTAAAAACCACACCAGTACAACCACCGGCAGCAG
This sequence comes from Ventosimonas gracilis, assembly GCF_001580025.1. Classification (GTDB taxonomy): domain Bacteria; phylum Pseudomonadota; class Gammaproteobacteria; order Pseudomonadales; family Pseudomonadaceae; genus Ventosimonas; species Ventosimonas gracilis. Next base: position 57,007 of record NZ_LSZO01000058.1, read on the forward strand.
GCACAGCAGCACAATCCACAGCGAGGGTGAGCCTCTGCCGGTGCCGGCGGTTTTTGCTGGAGATCTGCGCTTGCCGCGCCTTGCAGGCTTATTAGCCATCACTAAGGTGCATTACATGCGTTCCAAGGTCTGCAAACCCAAGAGGTTTAGACCTTGCGCCAAGGTGCGCCCGCTTAATGCCGTAAGTTGCAGTCTGCTTTGGCGCACAGTCTGATCATCAGCACCCAGTACCGGGCAGTTTTCATAGAAGCTGGAAAAAAGCCCGGCCAAGTCATACAGATAGCTGCACAACAGGTGCGGCATGCCGCGTTCGGCGACTTTGTTAAGCACTTCAGAAAACTTAAGCAGCGCACCCGCCAGCGCTTGTTCTTCTTCGCTAATCAGGCGGATTTGCCCTGGTAACTGCTGATGCAGGCTAAGTCCGGCGCGCGCAAACAGGCTGGCAATCCGTGCGTAAGCGTAAAGCAGATAGGGCGCGGTATTGCCTTCAAAGGAAAGCATGCGCTCGAAGCTAAAGCTGTAGTCACTGCTGCGCTGGCGCGAAAGGTCGGCGTATTTAACTGCGCCGATACCGACGGCGCGGGCAATCAAGTGAAGCTGCCCTTCGGGCAGCTCGGGATTTTTTTGTTGCACCAACGCAAGAGCGCGGCTTTCGGCCTCATCGAGCAAGTCGGTCAGTTTGACCGTGCCGCCGCTGCGCGTTTTAAACGGCCTGCCATCTTCACCGTTCATGGTGCCAAAGCCCATAAACTCCAATTCGGTTTGCGCTGGCACAAATCCGGCGAGCCTTGCACAGGCAAACACCATCTGAAAATGCAGCGCCTGGCGTTGGTCAACGAAATACAACAGGCGATTGCCGCCAAGCACATGGGCACGGTAGCGGCAGGCGGCAAGATCGGTGGTGGCATAAAGGTAGCCGCCCCCTTGCTTTTGCACAATCAGCGGCAGCGGCTGGCCTTCGGCGGTTTTGAACTCGCCCATAAATACGCAGCGCGCGCCGTCGCTTTCAATTAAAAGTCCTTTTTCATCCAGTGCCTGGATAACCTTGGGCAGGTCATCGTTGTAGGCGCTTTCACCCATCACGTCTTGCATGCCAAGCGCAACACCCAAGCGGTCGTAAACGGCTTGGCAATGCGCCAGTGAAATATCCTTAAAACGCTGCCACAGGCGCAAACAATCGGCATCACCGGCTTGCAGCGCCACTACTAATTCGCGGGCGCGGTTTGCAAATTCCGGCGATTCGTCAAAGCGCTTTTTGGCGGCGCGGTAAAACTCTTCCAAGTCGGCAAGCTCGGCCTGTTCGCTGTCACCTGATCGCTTTTCTTCCATATAGGCAAGCAGCATGCCAAATTGGGTACCCCAGTCGCCGACATGGTTCTGGCGGATAACGGTATCGCCCAAAAATTCGAGCACGCGCCCGACCGCATCGCCAATTAAGGTTGAACGCAAATGACCGACGTGCATTTCCTTGGCGAGATTGGGCGAGGAAATATCAATCACCACGCGCTGCACGCAGCCGCTTTTGCGCACGCCGAGTTTAGGGTCTGCCAGCACCGCATCCAGCCGCGTCGCTTGAAACTCAGTATTTTGATAAAAGTTAAGAAAACCAGGCCCGGCGATTTCCACCTGGCTGACCTGCTCATCGGCAGGCAGCGCCGCCAGCAGTTTTTCGGCCAGTACACGCGGGGCAAGGCGCGCAGGCTTTGCCAGCACCAGCGCAATATTGCTGGCGAAGTCACCGTGCTTTTTGTCCTTGCTGTGTTCAATAACGATATTGACTGCAGGCAAATCCGCCAGCACGCCCTCAGCATGCAAACGGCTTAAGGCTTGCTGAATAAGTTCTCGTATCAGGTCTTTCATGCGGGGTTTGCCACAAATGCGCTTAAGGATTAAAGCCGTGCATTATCCACGCTGGCAGGGCTTGCTGCAAAACTGAAGCGATCAAAGCGGTGCCAGCCAAGGCACCAAAAACACGCACAAGAGCATCACCAGCAGCGTAAAAGGCACTCCGATGCGCACAAAGTCGGCAAAGCGATAGCGGCCTGGGCCTAACACCAATGTGTTAACCGGCGAGGACAGCGGGGTCATAAAGGCCGATGAGGCGGCCAGTGCGACAATCAATGCAAAGGGCAAGGGGGAGACAGCCAGCGCCTTGGCGGTAGCAATGGCAACCGGCGCCATCAGCACGGCGGTGGCGGTATTGGAGATAAAAAGGCCAACCAAGGCGGTCGCCGCAAACAGGCAGGCGAGGATTAAATGCGGCGCAGCGCTGCCCAGCAGGGCGACCAGATACTGCACGACAACATCAATACCGCCGGTTTTTTGCAGCGCAGTGGCAAAAGGCAGCATGCCGACAATTAATAGCAGAGTCGGCCAGTGAATGCTGCGCAGGGCGCTGTCCATATCCACGCAGCGAAACGCGCCCATCAGCAGACAGCCGATAAGTGCGGCTAGCACATTGGGCACGACGCCGCTAATCATCAGCGCCACCATCAGCGCGAGCGCCGCTAAAGCGTGCGGAGCGCGGCGCAGTGCCGGAGCGACTTGTTGCGCTTCCGCCGGTAGCGAGAGCACTAAAAAATCCTGCGCTTGCCCTTGCAGGCGGCTGATGCACTTCCATTCACCCGCAACCAACAAGGTGTCGGATGGTTTCAGGCGCTCATCGACCAATACGCCTTGCAAGGCTACCCCCGCGCGTTTTAGGCCGACTACATTAAGGCCGTGCTTTCGGCGAAAGCCGAGCTCTTGAATGGTTTTGCCTAGCAGGCGCGATTCGGGTGGAAATGCCACTTCCGCCAGCCCCAATTGCGGCGCGTGGAGGCTGAACCAAGAACTTTCCAGCGGCTCGGCCGCCAGCCCTAATTCGGCGTAGGTATCGAGCAAGCCAATGGCTGGGCTGATTTGGTCAACCAGCAGCACATCGCCCGCTTCCAGGGTGGTATTGCCGGTAGCGAGCAATAGGCGAGTGGTGAAACGCCGTCTACGCTCTACGCCAATCAGGTTAAGACCGTATCTTTTGCGCAGTGCGAGTTCGCTTAATTCTTGCCCGCACAGTGGTGACTGAACCAATACGCGCAGACGGCGTTCGCGTTCATTAAGGTGATAAGCGCGGCTTAAACCTTCCAGCGTCAATTGCGGTGGGCTAATACCTTCACTGTCTGCACGTTGCAGCAAACGGCGCACGAGCAGCATATAACCGATGGCGAACAGCAAAATCGTAAGACCAATCGGGGTGACGGTAAAAAAGCCAAAGCCCGATAAACCGTGGCGCTGCAATTCGGCGTGGATCACCATATTCGGCGGCGTAGCGACCAAGGTCAGCATACCGCTAATCAATCCGGCAAAGGCCAGCGGCATCATCAGTCGCCCGGGGGCAAGCTGCATACGGGCGGCGACACGCAGCAAAACCGGAATAAAAATCGCCACTACGCCGGTGGAACTCATCACCGAACCCAATCCGGCTACCGTCAGCATCAGCAAAACCAGCAAGCGCGTTTCACTGCCCGCCGCCACTTGCGCCAGCCAATTGCCAAGGCGAAAGGCAATGCCGGTGCGCACCAGCGCCTCGCCGATAACAAACAGGGCGGCAATCAAGATGACATTAGGGTCGCTAAATCCGGCCAGCGCTTCGGCCGGGGTCAAAATTCCGGACAGCGGGAAGGCCACAACCACCAGCAGCGCGACCACATCCATCCGCGGCCTGCCACGCACCAACAGACCAATGGTGGCGGCGAGCAGCAGTAATACCAGGATAAGCGGGGTTTGCATCAGCCTTGGCTAGCCTCGCCCGCTGGCGGGAGAGAGGGAAAACGGGCGCGGCTCGCGCTTGAAACGGGAACAGACCCTAGCACTTACCGGCGGCTTTAAGCAAAGCATTGCAAGTAGCGGCACCCGCGCAAACGGCTTCTGATTTGAGCAATCCAAAATAGCTGCTGGTGATATAGCAGCGGTGGGTACTGCCTTGTTTGGTGGTCGCAGTGAAATGGAGTGTAACAACTCCCATTCCTTGCTCAGCCGAGCGGCTTGATACGGTGACTTCATTATCTGGCACATTCAATGAAATCGCTGCTTTGCGGGCAAGCATTTCATCGGATGCTCTGCTGTTTTCAGTGCCGGCGCAGCCGCCGAGCACAAGCAAAGCGCCGCAAAGCAGCAGGTTATGCTGAATCTTCATTATTTAAAATCCTGTAGATTAATTGATTGTCCGCTTTGCTTCGAGAAGCAAGCGAAGGGCGAACTATAGCCAAATCAACGCAGAAGCGGGTAGTGTCATAGATTTCGTGTTTAGAGCATAAGCTCTCTCCAAGAAGGGAAACCATGCCCCGCAAGCCCAAGCCCCCACTCCCAACGTCCCAGCCTGCCGACGCTTCAATGAAGATTTTTGAACGCTTGCTTTGACTTTCGCCTCAACAAACTCTATCATTCCAAAAAACATTGGAATAAACTGCAATGGATGAACCCTCACAAGACTGCCAGCACGATTTGCAAGCCAGCTTTGCTCCGCGTTTTTCCGATAAAGCATTGGAGCAAGCCGCCACTATGTGCCAAGCAATGGCCGATCCGTCAAGGCTTAGGCTACTTTTGTGGCTGCAACAGGGCGAGCGCTGTGTATCGGAATTGGTCAAGCTGGAACAGGCCAAGCTGAGCAGCATCTCCGCCCGCCTGCAACGGCTCCATTCGGCGCGACTGGTTACGCGGCGGCGCGAGGCCAAGCATGTTTTTTACCGTCTGGCGGATGCGCATGTGCGTCATCTGCTGGGCAATATTCTGCATCACGCGGCAGAAGCCGACAGCGATGCAACCTTCAAAGGAGAAGCACCATGAGCACTAGCTGCAATCATCCCCAGCACGCCGCACACAGCCATCAGCACGGTGCCAACTGCGGCCATACGGCGGTTCGCCATGACGGCCATGTGGACTACCTGCACGATGGCCATTTGCACCACCCGCACCAGGGTCATGTGGATGAACATGTGATCGCCGTATCGGCCGCCAACCCCGCCGCCTGCACACCCGCGCACCAGTGCGGCGGCCATGCCGCTGACCACGTGCACGGCCCGAATTGTGGCCACGAAGCGGTGCCGCACGGCGACCATGTGGATTATCTGGTAGACGGCCACCTGCATCACCCGCACGGCAACCACTGCGACGACCACGGACGCCTGGAGTTGGTGAACTAAGCCTTTACGCCCCTCTCCCATTTATGGGAGAGGGTCTACAGCAGCACTAAATTATCGCGGTGCAGCAGTTCCACTTCGTCGATATAACCGAGCAGGCGTTCGATGCTTTCAGAGGGCTGGCCTTTGATTTTGTCGGCTTCCAGCGCACTGTAATTGACCAGCCCGCGGGCGATTTCGCGCCCATCCGGCGCGAGGCAGCGCACCATTTCACCACGGCGAAATGTCCCGGATACCGCCTTGACGCCGACCGGCAGCAGGCTTTTATTGCCCTGCACCAGCGCTTTGACCGCACCCTCATCGAGCGTCAAACTACCGCGCGTTTGCAGATGTCCGGCCAGCCACTGCTTGCGCGCGGCGAGCAGGCCCCGCTCTGGGGTTAGCAGCGTGCCCAGGTTCTCGCCTGCTTTGAGCCGCTCTAAAACCTCAGGTATTTTGCCGCCGACTATCACACAGTGAGCACCGGAACGCGCCGCCAGTCTTGCCGCCCGTAGCTTGGTTTGCATGCCGCCACGCCCCAGCACACCGCCGCCGCCCGAAAGCGCGTCGAGGCGCGTATCTTCAGCGCGCGCTTCGCTAATCAGCGCGGCATCCGGCTGCTCGCGTGGATCGGCCTCAAACATGCCGTCGCGGTCGGTGAGGATGACCAGCAAATCGGCCTCGACCAGATTGGCGACCAGCGCGGCCAGTGTGTCGTTATCGCCAAAGCGCACTGAGTCGGTAACCACCGTGTCGTTTTCGTTAATCACCGGCAGTACGCCGAGTTTCACCAGCGTACGCAAGGTACTGCGGGCGTTGAGGTAGCGCTCGCGGTCGGTTAAATCGTCGTGGGTCAACAGGATTTGCGCACTCTGCCTGCCGTGCCTGGCAAAGCCGGATTGCCAGGCCTGCACCAAGCCCATCTGCCCAACCGCCGCCGCCGCCTGCAATTCGTGAATGCTTTTCGGGCGCGTCTGCCAACCCAAACGGCTCATGCCTGCCGCCACTGCGCCGGAGGAAACCAGCAAAAGCTCTACACCCTGTTGCTGCAAGTGCTGCATTTGCAGCACCCACTGCGCCATTGCGCCTTGGTCAAGGCCGCGTCCGTCTGCCGTCAATAAGGCGCTGCCGATTTTCACCACCCAGCGCTTGCTGCGGCGCAGCTTGTCCCTGCTGTTATTCGCGGACATAAAAGACCTCTGCCTCGTCGTCATCCACATCTTCGGCCTCAGCCTTTGCTTGACGGCGACGCGCGGCGCGTTGGTCATCCAGACCTTGCAGGCGGGCGCGCGCTTCGTTTTCGATACGTTCATCCAAGGCCACGAGCGCTTCTGAATAGCCCGGCTCTTCGGCAAGACGCTGCTCGCGTTCATCCAGATGGCGCATGATGGCCGCGCAGAGCGCCTCGGTGCCTTCACGCTGCAAGGCGCTGATGACAAACACCGGCGCGTTCCAGCCCAATGCTTTAAGCAGCGCTTTGACCCGTTCTTCGCGCTCGTCACCTACCAGTTGGTCGGCTTTGTTCAGCACCAGCCAGCGCTCGCGTTGCGCCAGCGCCGGGCTGAATTTTGCCAGTTCCCCAAGAATGACGCGCACAGCCTCCAATGGGTCACTGCCATCGAGCGGTGCCATATCGACCAGATGCAGCAGCAAGCGGGTGCGCGCCAGATGCTTAAGAAAACGAATGCCAAGTCCTGCGCCTTCCGCCGCGCCTTCAATCAGCCCTGGAATATCAGCAATCACAAAGCTCTTGTAGCGCCCCACGCTGACCACGCCCAAATTCGGCACCAGCGTGGTAAAGGGGTAGTCGGCGACCTTCGGGCGGGCGGCAGAAACCGCGCGAATCAGCGTGCTCTTGCCCGCATTCGGCAGTCCCAGCAGGCCGACATCGGCAAGCACTTTAAGCTCTAACTTTAAATCCCGCGCCTCGCCGGGCTTGCCCGGGCTGGTCTGCCTTGGCGCACGGTTGATGCTGGATTTAAAGCGCGTATTGCCAAGCCCATGCCAGCCGCCTTGGGCGACCAGCAAACGCTGGCCGGGCGCCGTTAAATCGCCCATGACCTCGCGCGTGTTGCTGTCAATCACCGTGGTACCGACCGGCACCGGCAAAATCAGGTCGTCCCCCTTGGCACCGGTGCATTCATTGCTGCCGCCCTTGGCACCGTTCGGCGCTTGGAAGCTGCGCGTATAGCGGTAATCGACCAAGGTATTGAGGTTATCTGCCGCTTCCAGCCAGATGGAACCGCCATCGCCGCCATCACCGCCGTTGGGGCCGCCTTTTTCGATGAACTTCTCGCGGCGAAAGCTGCAAAGCCCATTGCCGCCATCACCCGCTTTAACCGAGATGGCGACTTCATCGACGAATTTCATAATTTCCTCCAAACACAAAAAAGCCCCGCCAAACGGACAGGGCTTTTTTGCTTAAGAACCGCTTAAGCCGCGATAACGCTTACATAGCGGCGTTTCAGCGGGCCTTTGACTTCAAATTTGAGCACGCCCGCCATTTTGGCAAACAGCGTGTGGTCTTTACCCATCCCTACGCCGTAACCGGCATGAAACTGCGTGCCACGTTGGCGAACAATGATATTGCCGGCGTTAATCAGTTGACCGCCGTAGAGTTTTACCCCGAGGCGCTTACTGTGCGAATCGCGCCCGTTGCGGCTGGAACCGCCTGCTTTTTTGTGTGCCATGAGTTTACTCTCCTTTAACTGACAGGTCAGGCGGCAATGCCGGTAATTTTGATTTCAGTAAACCACTGACGGTGGCCTTGCTGCTTCATATGATGCTTGCGACGGCGGAATTTAATGATGCGAATTTTTTTGTGACGGCCTTGAGCCACCACCTCACCCGTGACTTTCGCGCCTTCAACGAGCGGCGCGCCAATCTGGACGTTCTCGTCTTTGCCGACCAGCAGCACACGGTCAAAGGTGACGGTTTCACCGGTAGCGATTTCCAACTTCTCGACCTTCAGCCGTTCACCTTCACGAACCTTGTATTGCTTGCCGCCGGTCACTATCACTGCGTACATGGGTTTCTCCATAAATGGCTCGTCTTGGCACTTAAGGGATAAAAAAGTATCGGCTCAAGACGGCTGCACCGACTAGGTAAGCGGCGCAATTGATAAAGGGTATATCTACCCAAGGATGTTTAGGGGCGGCAATTTTACGCAAGAGATGAAGCGAGCGCAAGGGCTTATCAGGCTAAGTGAAGCGCAAAAATAAAACCAATCATTAACGGTTGGTCTTTAAAAGTTGGTGGAGCCGGGGGGATTTGAACCCCCGTCCGCCAGGACTCTGCCATCGGTTCTACATGCTTAGCCAGCTCAATTGAGTTAACTCCGCGCCGCCCGAGTGGCAGGGTGCTTGGAGCGAGCTGTATGAGGTTTTAGACGTTTGGGTCTACAGCGAACCCGCGCGGCGATCCTGTTCTATCTGACAGAGATTTTGGGTTTACAGGCATCCCCTGGTCTCTGCTGGCGCATTAAGCAGCCAGAGCGTAGTTGTCGTCGTTGGCAACTATAAGTGTGTAACAGCGAATTTACGAGAACTGTCACCTGCTCGGCATGCCCCTTTGGTTTTGTTACCGGCGTCGAATCCAAATCGGCCCCGAAAACCCTGCAAAGGAGACGGTGGAGTCTACTGCACAAACGTTGTTCCGTCGAGTGCTGTATTGGCTATTTGCCCTCCCCTCTCCTGCAAGCGGGCGAGGGGAGTTGCTGTCTTATCCTTCGAGGATTAGAAAAAGCCCAGCGGGTTGATGTCGTAGCTGACCAGCAGATTTTTGGTCTGTTGGTAATGGTTTAACATCATTTTGTGGGTTTCGCGGCCTACGCCGGATTTTTTGTAACCGCCGAAGGCTGCGTGTGCCGGGTAGAGGTGGTAGCAGTTGGTCCACACGCGACCGGCTTTAATGCCACGCCCCATGCGCCAGGCACGGTTAATGTCGCGCGTCCACAGCCCTGCACCCAAGCCGTATTCGGTGTCATTGGCAATGGCGAGTGCTTCGGCTTCATCGCGGAAAGTGGTCACGCCAATCACCGGGCCGAAAATTTCTTCCTGGAACACGCGCATTTTGTTGCTGCCGCGCAGCAGGGTGGGCTGCACGTAGTAGCCGCTGGCGAGATTGCCGCTTAGTTTTTCCACGCCGCCGCCGGTTAAGACTTCTGCGCCTTCTTCGCGGGCAATATCGAGGTATTTAAGGATTTTCTCGAACTGCTGCTGCGAGGCTTGCGCGCCGACCATCGTCTCGGTATCCAGCGGATTGCCGCGCTTGATGCGGGCGACTTTTTTCAGCACCTCTCCCATAAACGGTTGATAGATGGATTCTTGCACCAGTGCACGCGACGGGCAGGTGCAGACTTCGCCTTGGTTGAAAAAGCCCAGTACCAAGCCTTCGGCGGCTTTTTCGATAAAGGCCGGTTCCGCTTGCATGATGTCTTCAAAGTAGATATTGGGCGATTTACCACCTAACTCCACAGTTGACGGGATGATGTTTTCTGCGGCGCAACGCAGGATGTGCGAGCCGGTCGCGGTCGAGCCAGTAAAGGCAATTTTGGCGATACGGCGGCTGCTGGCGAGCGCTTGTCCCGCTTCGCGGCCAAAGCCGTGGACGATATTGACTACGCCCGGCGGCAGCAAATCGCCAATCAGTTCCATCAGCAAAGTGATGGAAAGCGGGGTTTGTTCGGCCGGTTTAAGCACCACGCAGTTACCGGCGGCGAGTGCGGGGGGCAGTTTCCACGCGGCCATTAACAACGGGAAGTTCCACGGGATAATCTGGCCGACTACGCCTAAGGGTTCGTGAATGTGGTAAGCCACGGTGCCTGCGTCAATTTCCGCCGCGCTGCCTTCTTGGGCGCGGATGCAACCGGCGAAATAGCGGAAATGGTCTACCGACAGCGGCAAGTCGGCGGCGAGCGTTTCGCGTACCGGTTTGCCGTTATCCCAAGTTTCGGCGACGGCGAGCATTTCCAGGTTTTGTTCGATGCGATCAGCGATTTTCAGCAAAATCAACGAACGTTCTTGCACTGAAGTACGCCCCCAAGATCCAGCGGCAGCGTGCGCGGCATCCAGCGCTTTATCCACATCGGCGGCGTCGGAACGGGGAAATTCGGCAATCGCTTCACCGGTTACCGGGGATGGGTTGGTGAAATACTGGCCGTTTACCGGTGCGACAAATTCGCCGCCGATATAGTTGCCGTAACGGGATTTAAAAGAAACCACTGCACCTGGGGTTCCGGGTTGTGCGTAGATGGTCATGACTTTGGCCTCTTTGTTCTTAGGGTTAGCCCAAAGCGGGCGGGAAATACAAGGTATTTATAGCAGGGAATTGTTCTCTATCTATTAGTTATTTGGTGATATGACGCTACGACTAAAGGATTAGCTGGCCTGTGGCATATCGCCTGCCGCCAGTCTCTTGTTGATTTGCGCAATCACCGGCGGCAAATCGGCAATAGTGTCAATGAAGTAATGCGGGCGTGCTCCGGCAAAATCCTGTGCAACGCGCTCGCGCAGTTTGGCGCGTTCGCTTTGGGGTAAGGCTTGGTACTGGTCAAAAGTCAGTCCTGCCGAGTTGCCGGACAAGGTCAGCGCGACCGTCCACATGCCCGCGCTGCGCCCTTCGAGAATGCCGGGCCAAGTGTCATCCACTTTCACACAAGCGGCGACATCGTTAATGCCCAAAGCAATCAGGTTAGCCAGCGCCTGCGCCGGGTGCGGACGGCCATTCGGGACTTCGTCGGTAGCGACCACCTGGTCGGGGTTAAGGCCGTTTTTTGCGGCCAGCTCAACGACTTTCGCCATCACCGCTTTGGGATAGCCGGAGCAACTGCCGATTTTGATGCCTTGACCGCGCAGCGCTGCAATCACTTCGAGCGTGCCGGGAATCAGCGCCGAATGCAGCGCGACTTTTTCGATTTGCAGCGGCATAAAGCGCTCGAAAATCTGCGTAACGTCTTCATCGGTGGGCAGATGGCCGCGCGCTGCTCGAAAGCGTTCGGCAATGGCCGCCTCATTACAGAGCGTGCGGATATGATCCCACTTGCCCATGCCCATTGGCCCGCGTGCTTCTTGCAAAGAGATCGCCACGCCAAATTCGGCAAAGGCTTCGACAAAAATCTGCGTCGGCGCAAAGGAGCCAAAATCGACCAAGGTGCCCGCCCAGTCGAAAATGGCGGCTTGTAACTTTTGTGGTTGTTGGTAGTTCATCGGAACACTCCATTGCCGGGAAAAGCGCCCTGCGCACAGAGCACTTTTGAAGGTTTAAGCGGCTTTTTGCGGTTTGCTGTTCCAAAACGGCACCAGCATGGCGGTGGCTATCAGCGCGGTTACGGTAAACAGGATAAATACGGTTTCGGTATCAAAATACCCTGGCAGTACGCCGCCCAATACCGCGCCGACCGAGCCGCAGCCGTTGACAAAACCGGCGGCGGTCGCCGCGTTGCCCTTGCCGAAGTCAATCGCCGCCGCGCCGCAGAGCATGGCATCCGGCCCGTAGAGGGTCAGCCCCATCATAAACAGCACCGCCACCACCAAAAATATGCTGCCGCTGTACATGGCCGGAACCAGCAGCGCGAGGAAGGCGGTCAGCATCAAAAGGCTAATCACGCAAGGCGGAAAGCGCTTGGCGGCGAACATTTTGTCCGATACCCAGCCGATTAAAAACGGCCCCAAAAGTCCGGCCAGTTCAAAGGCGGTGGGCACGGCAGCGGCGGCGACTTTGCCGATTTCCGGCATGCGCTCGTTGACCATCCAAGGCCCCCAGAACAAAATCGCGTAACGCGCCGGTTTAAGCAAAAAATACGCTATCCCCAGCACCAGCACGTGCTTGTTCTGCATGATGGTCAGCAGCGACTGTACAAAGCTCTGCCTTGGCGCTTGCTCTTGGCGCAGTTCTTCGCTGTCGGCTTCTATCGGCGGCAGCCCAACGTCTTCCGGCCGGTTGCGCTGGAAGATAAAAAACAGCACGGCCACTATGCCGACCACTATTGCGCTGGAAATAAACGCCGCGCGCCAATCGCCAAATACCGAGTAAGCCCACCATCCGGCAAAAGGTCCTGCGACCAGGCCGCCAAAGGCATAGCAACTGCTCCAAATGCCCAAGATGCGCCCGCGCTCGTTGGTAGCAAAAAAGCTGCCGATGTTTTTGCACAAGCCCGCCCAGCCGGTGGACTGCGCCAAACCTTGCACAATCATGCAGGTCGCAAAAATCGGCAAGGTGGCAAAAGTACCCATCAGCAGGGCAACCAAGGCCGACATAATCAGCCCGCCCAATACCACTACACGCGGGCCGAAGCGGTCGGCGAGAATGCCCCAGGTAAATTGGCCGACGGCGTAGGCGGCCAGATAGTAGCCATCCAGATTGCCCATCGCTTCTTTATCAATGGCAAAGCCTTCGTCTTCGCCAATGCCCAATTTGGCGATGGAAAAGGCTTTGCGTGTGAAGTAGAACGAAGCGTAGGCAATCCAGGTAATGGCAAACACTTGCCAGCGCCAGCGTTGGATGCTTTGGTAGAAAGTGGCCGCAGGAGAAGGATTATTCACGTTTTAACCTCTTGATTATTGGCAATAAAATCGCCTTGTTTTCGGCTGATGCGTTATAACTCAAGGCAGACGGAGGCAGGGTAAAAGGCCACTATGAACAAAGGATGACCGTTCGTGGCATACAAGCCTGTTGTTCATTGTTCTTCTTAAACCTTGCCCATCTTCCTTGCCCAAGTAAGCCTACAGCGGTGCGGGCGTGCAGTCATCCACTCCCATCACATCCAGGGTCTCAGCGATAGCCGCCAGCAGCTCGTCAATCACTGGCACATCAATCTGCCCGATGCAGCCCACCCGAAAGCTCTCGGCCAAGGTTAATTTGCCCGGGTAAATAATAAATTGGCGCTGCTTTAACTCATTGTAAAAACGGCCAAATTCAAAGTTTTTATGTGCCGGGCTAAAGAAGGTGGTGATAATCGGCGACAGCCATTGTTCATCCAGCAAGGTTTTAAAGCCCATTTTGCGCATGCCGGCGACCAAGCGGTCACGATTATCACTGTAACGCTTTAATCTTCCGTCCACACCGCCTTCGGCTTCATGTTGTTTAAGCGCTTCACGGAACGCGACCACAGCATGAGTGGGCGGGGTAAAGCGCCACTGGCCGGTTTTTTCCATATAAACCCATTGCTCGTAAAGGTCGAGTGCGAGCGAATGGGCGCGGCCTTTGCTGGCTTGCAGCAAGTCTTTTCTAACAATCACAAAACCAAAGCCGGGAATGCCTTCGACGCATTTATTGGCCGATGAAACCAATAAATCAAACCCTATATCTTCGGCGGTAATCGGCAATGCACCAAAAGCACTCATCGAGTCGACCAAGAAAATCTTATTGTGCCGCTTAACAACTTCGGCAATGGCTTTAAGCGGATTTAAAATGCCGGAACTGGTTTCGCAATGCACCAAAAACACGGTGGTGATTCCTGGGTTATCGCTCAGCAGCTTATCGACCTCATCCGGCTGCGGCGGCAGGTAATCACCCTTGTCGAGGTCGATATGCGCACGGCCTAAATAATCAACCATCTGCGCTGCGCGTTTACCGTAAGCGCCGTTCATCAAAATCAGCGCTTTACCGTCTTTGGGAATGGCGGTCGAAAGCGCCGCTTCCACGGCGAAGCTGCCACTGCCTTGCATCGGCACGCACAGGTAACTGTCATCAGTAATGCCGGCCATTGCCAGCAGTTTGCGGCGTACTTCGGCGGTGACGGCTTTAAAGTCATCGTCCCAAGAACCCCAATCGCGCAGCATGGCCTCTTTGGTTTGACGCGAAGTGGTTAGCGGCCCTGGCGTTAATAGATACGGCTCGCCGAACACCGGCGGGGCAAGACGGGTAGTCATCGAGATGGTCTCCTGCGCGGCTTAAAGTTGAGGTTGTATTGCGCAATTTAGGGGAAGCGGGAGCAGACCCTTATCAAACCCGATTGCGCTGGATAACAACAATCGTTTTATATTGTTTCAATAATAAGTCCAGCCTATAACAAGAGCATTCAACATGGCCGTCTCCCACGCACAACTGAAAGCTTTTCACGCCGTTGCCACCTGCAAAAGCTTTACCCGCGCCGCCGAAAGGCTGTGCCTCAGCCAACCGGCGGTTTCCGATCAAGTACATAAATTGGAGGAGCGCTTTGGCGTGCTGCTGTTTTACCGCAACAAACGCCGCGTGCAGATTTCCGAACTGGGTGAAAAATTGCTCGCCATCACCAGGCGCCTGTTTGCGTTGGAAGATGAGGCGCAGGAGTTGCTATCCAGCACCCGCGCCCTGCAAAGCGGACGGCTGCTACTGACGGTGGACTCGCCAATACATCTATTGCCCCATCTGCGCCGTTTTCACCAACAGTACCCTGGCATTCAAATCCAGATCAGCAGCAGCAATACCGATTTGGCGCTGGAAAAACTCTTTAATTATCAAACCGATATAGCTGTGCTGGGACGAGCTGTCGATGACCCCAGACTGCACTGCATAAGCTTGAGCCGCGCCCCGCTGATTGCCTTTGTCAGCCGCAGCCATGCTTGGAGCACGCGCCAAAGCATCCGCCTTGCCGACCTTGCCAGCGTGCCAATGGTGTTGCGCGAGCAAGGTTCGATGACACGGCAGATGATTGAGCAGGAACTTTCACGGATAGGGTTGACCGTCCATCCAGCCATTGAGGTCGAAGGCCGCGAGGCCGTGCGTGAACTGGTACTGGCCGGGCTTGGCGCAGGCGTGGTATCGAGCGCCGAGTTCAGCGGCAGCGAACAACTGCACGCACTGCCCATCCTCGATTGCAGCTTGCATATGAGCGAAACCCTCGCCTGCCTGCACGAGCAAAAGCAAAGAAGGCTTATTGAAACCTTTTTGCAAGTAGTGCAGGAGCCCGCGGTGAATCATCACTTTTAATTGAGGCTCCCTCGTCCACTTGTGGGCGAGGTAAGGCTTAACTTTCCCCGCGGATTAAGCGGCGCAAGGCAAAGCGGTTGGGGTGACAGGCGTTTGCTACGCTACGCGGGACAGGTAGCGGCTCGGCATTGATCCAGGCCGCCAGCAGCTCGCCCGCGAGCAGGGTACTGGCGAGGCCGCGTGCGCCGTGGGCGCAGTTGACATAGAGGCCGTCAAGCCAAGGGCAGGGTTCGCTTAAGCGCTTGTTGGCGTTTTTGCTTAAAGGGGCGTAAGCGCGGGCAAATTCGGCAAAATCCGCAAGCGGGCCGATTAACGGCAAATAGTCAGGACTGGTGCAGCGCAAAGCGACACGGTTTTTAAGCCGTCCTGCTGATGACGAAAGATTAAGGCGAGCCAATAAATCGGGGGAAATTTCACGCAGTCTTTCGAGGTTTTCCTGTTGCTCGCTGAAACTCGGCTCTAAATCACTGCGTTTGAAATTAAAGCTCGCGCCCAAACTGTGCACCCCGCGCAGCGCCGGGCTGATATAACCTTCGCCACAGAGCACGGTTTTTAGTGCGGCGCTGGCTTCGGTTTGTTCCACCGTGGTTAATTGCCCGCGAATGGGTTTTAGCGGCAGCAGCGCGGTCTGTGTAAATCGTTTGGCTTCTGTGGCATTGGCCAGCACTAAAAGCGGCGCTTCGCCTAATAGTTTGTTGCCGCTACGCACTTGCCATAGGCCACTTGCCGTACGGGCAAGGTGCAGCGCCTCTTGGTGCAATTTCAGTTCAATCAGCGGCGAATAAATCAGCGCACGGCACAGCGCCTGCGGCCTGACCCAAGCACCATCGGGATAAAACAAGCCGCCGCTTGCAAGTTTTACCCCGGCGAGCGCTTCTGCTTCTTCGCGCGAAACCGCCTTAAGCAAGCCGCTGTGACTAAAGGCTTCGGCCAGCAGCGCTTGCTGCACTGCGTCTTTGCTGCGCAGCGGCAGTTGCAGCAGGCCGCAAGCGTCCCAATCGCGCCCACGTGGCAGAAGCTGTAGCTGGCGTAGGCAGAAGCCGAAGCCGGACAGCAGCCATTGCGACATGGGGGTGTCGTGCGGCGACGGGCGAAAATACAGCACGCCTTGCGGATTGCCCGAGCCTTCAGCGGCTATTTGGCCATGGCGCTCCAAGAGCGTTACCGCGTAGCCACGTGCGGCCAAGCTCGCAGCGCTGGCGCAACCGGCAAGTCCCGCGCCAATCACCAAGACTTCTCGCCCGGCCACTTGCGGCGGGCGGGCAAACCAAGGCGGCTGCCAAACCATCGGCGCGGTTTTCGCCAAATGTCCGCGCAGCATTTCGCGTTTACCGGCAAAACCTTGCACTTTGTGGACGGCAAAGCCTGCCGCCTGCAAGCCACGGCGCACTGTACCGGCGCTGGTAAAGGTGGCAAAAGTGGCCTGTTTGCAGGATAAGCGCGCAATCTGCGCAAACAGCGCCTCGCTCCATAACAAAGGATTTTTGGCAGGCGTAAAGCCATCTAAAAACCAAGCATCGACCTGTGCATCAAGCTGCGCAAAAGAGGTCGCCGCATCGCCCAGCAGCAGATCGAGCAGCACGCGCCCGCCGCCCAGCACTAATCGTTGAAAACCGCTGTAAATCCCGCGCCAATTCGCCAGCAATTGATCACTGAAGTGTTTAAGCGAAGGCCAAAGTGCCAGCGCACGGGTTAAATCGGCGCGGGAAAGCGGGTATTTTTCCGCACTAATAAAGTGCAGCCGCGCCCCTTTTGGCGCGAGCTGTTCAAAGAGCTGCCAAGCGCAGAGAAAATTAAGCCCGGTGCCAAAACCGGTTTCGCCGATAACCAGCGTTTGCCCGTCTTTAAGCGCGGCAAAGCGAGCGTTAAGGTCGTTGCCTTCGATAAAGACCTGCTGTGTTTCGGTAAGCCCACCGCTGCGCGAGAAATAGACATCGTCAAACTGCGCTGAATACGGCAATCCCGCCGCATCCCATGCAAGCTGCGCCGGCGCTGGACGGTGCTCACTCATAGGGCTTTGGCGGCGGGGCGAAAGACCAAGAATAAAAAGCCCACTGCACCTGCGGCCATCAGCATCGGCAACGCATGATTGCTGAGCCACTGGCTGGCGCTGCCGGTCGATAGCGGTCCAAGCAGGCAGCCAATCCCCCAGAGCAGGGCAATGGTGGCGTTGGCACGCACCAAGGCTTCATCACGAAAACGCTCGCCGATAAAAATCAGCGACAGGGTAAACAGTCCACCGGCACTTGCGCCAAACAGCACCAATAGCGGCCAGAGCAGCGGGCTGTGTAATAGCAAGGGCATACTTAAGCTGGTGATCAGCAGCACCATGCCGCACAGGCGAAACAGGGTAATCCGCGGCACCAGGTCGGCCAGCCAACCGATCGGCAGTTGCAGTGCGGCATCGCCCAGCACGACCACGGAAACCAGCGTCAAGGCGAGCGCCTCAGGGAAGCCTTCGCGCAGCAGGTAGACCGGCATTAGCGTCAACATCATGGATTCAAAGGCGGCAAACAGTACCACCGCCCAGGCAATCGCCGGCAAGTTGCGGCAAAAGTTGAGCAAATCACGCCCGCCCGCACTGTGGCTTTCAACTTGCGGAGCGCCGCTGTGTCCCATCAGCAGCAGCGAGCCGCCTATCAATAGTCCAGTACCTATCCAAAATCCCAAGTCACCTTCGCTACCAATCAGCTTGAGCAGCAAGGGTCCGGCCAATTGGCTTAAGGCATAGCCGGTGCCATAGAGCGCAACCAGTCGGCCGCGCCATTGTTCTACGACAATTTGGTTAATCCAGCTTTCGCCTAAAACAAAGACCACGGTTAGCGCCACGCCCAGCACCAGCCGCAGAAAAATCCATAAAAAGTAGTTGGGCAGCAACGCCAGCAAGGCGACCGATAGCGAGCCAAACAGCAGGCAGCCTTGCATCAGTCTTGTGGTGCCGATTTTGGCGGCAAGGCGACTGGCCAGCAGCGCCCCTAAAATCACCCCAAAAGCCGGGGTTGCGGCCATAACGCCTATAGCAAAATCGCTATAACCCCAGCGCTCCAAACGCAGCGAGACCAAGGGCATGGTGGTGCCCAAGGTCAAGCCAATACTGATAACCGCCGCACAGACGGCAAAGTAGGTTCCCCAGCGCATCGTTAAACGTCCAAAGCAAAACCGTAGTTAGGGTCTTGCCTTAGGGTCTGCTCCCACTTCAAACGCGAGCCGCGCTGCTGCTCAAAATTTCGCCAGACTAGGCGCAGCATGCAGCCAATGTGTACAACCTTGGCAAATGCT